>DJUV01000176.1 GCA_002440625.1 Rhodobacteraceae bacterium UBA6273
GCCCTTGCCGTCGACTGCAACTCGCCCTTCTTATAGAAGCCTTGGCCGCCAAGACAATGCGGCACCCGCGACCGGAGCCGAGATGCCCGAACTGCCCGAAGTCGAAACTGTGCGCCGCGGCCTTCTGCCGGTGATGGAGGGGCGGGTCCTTCTTGCCGCCGATGTGCGCCGCCCGGACCTTCGCTTTCCGCTGCCCGGACGGATGGCAGAGCGTCTTTCCGGGGCCAGGGTCCTCGCGCTCAGGCGGCGGTCGAAATACATCCTCGCCGACCTTTCGACGGGCGAGACGCTGCTCATCCATCTTGGCATGTCGGGGCGCATCCTCATTTCGGGGAACACTGTCGGGGAGTTCCATCACGCCCATCCCGCGCCCGCGAAGCATGACCATGTGGTCTTCGAGATGGAGGGCGGCGCGCGCATCACCTTCAACGATGCGCGGCGTTTCGGGGCAATGGACCTGATGCCCACTGCGACCGCCGAGGCGCATTGGCTTTTGCGCGATCTTGGGCCGGAACCGCTCGGCAATGCCTTCAACGAGGCCTATCTCGCCCAGCGCCTCAAGGGCCGCGCGACACCGATCAAGGCGGCCCTTCTTGACCAGCGCTTCGTGGCCGGGCTGGGGAATATCTATGTCAGCGAAATTCTCTATCGGGCCGGGATCGACCCGCGCCGACAGGCCGGAAAGATCGCCGAAGCGCGCATCGCTTCCCTCGTCCCCCTGACCCGCGCCGTGCTGAGCGAAGCGATCGAGGCCGGCGGATCGTCCCTGCGCGACTATCGGCAGGCAGACGGCGAGCTAGGCTATTTCCAGCATTCCTTCCGTGTCTACGACCGCGAAGGCCAGCCCTGCCCGACGCCCGGATGCGACGGCTCGGTGCGTCGAATTGTCCAGTCCGGCCGGTCGAGTTTCTTCTGTCCTTCGTGCCAAAGATGACTTGAACGCTCAATCGGGGCTGTTACGACTCGGGACATAGTTCAGAAAGGCGAACCCAATGGCATATGAAACGATCATCGTCGATATCGAGGATGGGGTCGCCCTGATCCAGTTGAACCGGCCCGACGCGCTGAATGCCATCAACTCAAAAGTGGTCGCGGAGCTTGCCGATGCCCTGGCCGCGGCGGAAGTGAACGACAAGGTGCGCGCCGTCGTCCTGACCGGGTCGGAGAAGGCTTTCGCCGCTGGCGCCGACATCCGCGAGATGTCCGAGAAGAATTTCGTCGAGATGTTCACCGAGGACTTCTTCGGCCCGCTGAACGAGGCCTTTCTCAAGTTTCGCAAGCCCGTCATCGCCGCGGTTTCGGGCTACGCGCTCGGCGGCGGCTGCGAACTTGCGCTGATGTGTGACTTCATCATTGCCGCGGACAACGCGAAATTCGGCCAGCCCGAGATCAACCTTGGCGTCGTCGCCGGCATCGGCGGGACGCAGCGCCTGACCCGGCTTGTCGGCAAGTCGAAGTCGATGGACATGCATCTGACCGGACGCTTCATGGATGCGACCGAGGCGGAACGGTCGGGCCTTGTGTCGCGCGTCGTTCCGGCGATCAAGCTGATGCCCGAGGCGATGGGGGCGGCGAAGAAAGTTGCCGAGAAATCGCAAGTGGCGGTGATGGTGGTGAAAGAGGCCGTCAACCGCAGCTATGAGACCACGCTGCGCGAGGGGCTGCTCTTCGAACGGCGGGTTTTCCATGCGCTTTTCGCGACCGAGGACCAGAAGGAAGGCATGCAGGCCTTCCTTGAAAAACGTGAGCCGCAGTTCCGCGACCGCTGAGGCGGGGAAACGCCAGATCACGTGTTGACTTATCCGCGAGTCGGTCCTAGAAGCGCGGCTTCAGATTTACCCGAACCGAAATCGGAAGACAGTACACATGGCAAATACGCCCCAGTCCAAGAAGCGCGCCCGTCAGAACGAGCGTCGTCAGGATGTGAACAAGGCACGCCGTTCGCGGATCCGCACTTTCCTGCGCAAAGTGGAAGAGGCGATCGCCAGCGGCAGCTACGAAGCGGCAACTTCCGCTCTGCGCGCAGCGCAGCCGGAGATGGCCCGCGGCGTCGCCAAGGGTGTCGTTCACAAGAATACGCTAGCGCGGAAGATCTCGCGCCTGACCTCGCGCGTGAAGTCGCTCGCGGCCTGACGCAAGGTCACTTTTCGAACTGCTGAAAGGCGTGGCCGTGGGCCGCGCCTTTTTCGTTTTTGCACGACTGTTGCCGCTGTGCCTCATTTGCACAGGTCACCGGATTCGATCCGGCAAAGACTGAGTCAAGCGCGAAGATCTGTTGCCCCCGCTTCGGAGGGCTTGGTAGCTTCAGTCCTGCGATTCACGTCGTCTTGGGGGGACATGCGGTAACTTTGAACGAAGGGGGAGCTGCACCCCTCTTCGTTCGTGCGCGGGCCGAATAATGGCTGCGAAGCTACCGGAAAGTCAGGGACCTGCCGTCTCTGATGCTGCTGCTAAACTGACCGGGGCGCTGCCCCGGCGCCCAGTTGTCGTGGCCATGTCCAAAAAACCGGGCTTCCTGAGGGAAGCGGGCTTAGCCGGATCACCGGCGGTGTCCGCTTGTCTCCGGGAAAGCTGACGACGAGTCGCACGGTAGGGGACATGCGCGCCGTATGCGCCGCGAGTAGCTTGAACTGGGCAAGGAAATGATGACCGACGATTCTTGGGGACAAGTCCGAAAACAACTTCTCAGGACTGTCGGGAAGAACAACTTCGTCTCCTGGATCGAGCCCTTGGCGCTCAGCGAGATGAAGGACGGGATCGTCCGCTTCGAGGTTCCGACGAAATTCATGCGCGACTGGGTGTCGCGCAACTTTGCCGACCAGATCCTGCACCAGTTCCGCCAGATCGGCTCTGCCGTTGAGCGGGTCGAGTTTCATGTCGTCACCGCCGAGACGCGCCCGATTCCGGCGGCCCGGATTGCTGAACCGGCCCCGACCCGCGCCGCACGTCCGGCCCCTCAGCCGCGGACAAACGACGAGGGCGACCTGCCGGGCGTATCGCTCGACCCGCGCTTCACCTTTGAAAGCTTCGTTGTCGGCAAGCCGAACGAGCTGGCCCATGCCGCCGCGCGGCGCGTGGCCGAGGGTGGCCCGGTCACCTTCAATCCGCTCTTCCTCTATGGCGGCGTCGGCCTCGGCAAGACCCACCTGATGCAGGCGATTGCCCATGAACTGCAGTCCCGGCACGAAGATATCCGCGTCCTCTACCTGTCGGCCGAACAATTCATGTACCGCTTCATTCAGGCGCTGCGCGACAAGCAGATCATGAGCTTCAAGGAGCTTTTCCGTTCGGTCGACGTGCTGATGGTCGATGATGTGCAGTTCATCGCCGGCAAGGACAGCACGCAGGACGAGTTCTTCCACACCTTCAACGCGCTCGTCGACCAGAACAAGCAGATCGTGATTTCGGCAGACCGCGCGCCGGGCGAGATCAAGGGGCTTGAGGAGCGGATCAAGAGCCGCCTGCAATGCGGTCTCGTCGTTGACCTCCATCCGACGGACTACGAACTGCGCCTCGGCGTGCTGCAACAGAAGGCCGAGCTTTACCGCGACCAGTATCCGGGCCTGAAGATCGCCGGCGGCGTCCTTGAATTCCTCGCCCACCGGATCAGCACCAACGTCCGCGTGCTTGAGGGCGCCCTGACCCGGCTTTTCGCCTTCGCTTCGCTCGTCGGGCGCGAGATCACGCTCGATCTGGCGCAGGACTGCCTCGCCGACATCCTCCGCGCCTCTGACCGCAAGGTCACAATCGAGGAGATCCAGCGCAAGGTGAGCGAGCATTACAATATCCGCCTCGCCGACATGGTCAGCGCCAAGCGGGTGCGCACCATCGCCCGGCCGCGTCAGGTCGCGATGTATCTGGCCAAGACCCTGACCACGAAATCGCTGCCGGACATTGGCCGGCGGTTCGGCGGGCGCGATCACACGACCATCATGCACGGCATCCGCAAGATCGAAGAGCTGAAGGCAACCGACAGCCAATTGGTCGAGGATCTGGACCTTCTGCGCCGCCTGCTTGAGGCATGAGCGTGATGCGGCCTTGACCGCCGATTCAATCCGGCGGACATTCCCGAAAATTCTTGAGCCACGGGGGAAAGTTGCTACGTTTCCCCTCCCGGCGACCTCATGGGGACGGACATGAAGATCAGTATCGAACGGGCCACGCTACTCAAGGCGGTTGGCCAGGCGCAGTCGGTGGTGGAACGGCGCAACACGATCCCCATTCTGGCGAATGTGCTGATCGAGGCCGAGGGCAATACCGTCAGCTTCCGCGCCACCGATCTCGACATCGAGGTGGTGGATAAGGCCCCGGCCCAGGTCGAACGGGCCGGCGCAACCACCGTCTCCGCCGTGATGCTGCATGAGATCGTGCGCAAGCTCCCGGACGGCGCGTTGGTGCAACTGACCGATGACGGCGCTGCCGGGCGGATCACCGTGCAGGCGGGCCGGTCGGTCTTTTCGCTGGCGACGCTGCCCAAGGAAGATTTCCCGGTCATGGCCTCGTCGGAATATGCCTCCAACTTCTCGGCCCCGGCGCCGGTTCTGCGGCGGCTTTTCGACAAGTCGAAATTCGCGATCTCAACCGAAGAAACCCGCTATTACCTGAACGGCGTCTACATGCATGTGGCGCAGGGCGAAGGCGGCCCGGTGCTGCGCTGCGTGGCGACCGATGGCCACCGGCTGGCGCGGATCGACGCCGCGCTGCCCGAAGGTGCCACCAACATGCCGGGCGTGATTGTTCCCCGCAAGACCGTGGGCGAATTGCGCAAGCTTCTCGAAGACGACGATGCGAAGATCGCGGTTTCGGTTTCTGAGACCAAGGTGCGCTTCGCCACGCCAGCGATCACCCTGACTTCCAAGGTCATCGACGGCACCTTCCC
>DJUV01000267.1 GCA_002440625.1 Rhodobacteraceae bacterium UBA6273
AGGAATTTGACCGTCAGCACCCGCATCGATGGGCTGATATCCTCATTCTGGCTGATCCGCGCGGTTGCCGTCGCCGAGAGAAGCCGCGCCGCGTAAAAGAGGAGCCCGGTGACGATGGCAGCCTTGAGGATGGCGAGGACCGAAAGGTGGAAGCTGCCGAAATCCACCGCCAGCCCGTCGAGGAAAGCCGCCGCCTGGTCAAGGCTTCCGGCATAGTAAAGCGTGGCGTAGATCGTCAGGCCCCAGATCATCAGGTTGCGCAGGAACTGGTTGCGCACCGCCTGCGCGGCGATGCGGATGAAGAACCACGCGACCGCCACCGTCGCCACCAGCGTCAGCACATAGCGCCGCGAGGGGAAGGCGTAGAGCATCTTGAAGCCGCCCACCGACAGCCATGCCAGCAGGGCGAAGATGCCAAGCTGCAGCCGCCGCCGCAGGATGACGATCCAGCGAAGCTGCCACTTCGGCCGCCCTTCGATGGAAAGGGCCCATGCCTCCAGTCGCGGCCCAATCTGGCGGGCAAGAAGCCACGCCAGGAGGACGCACACCGCCAGCGTCGCCAGTTGCAAAAGCTGGTTCGGCTGGGCCAAAAGCCGGACGTACCACAGGAAATCGGCCCAGATGCCCCGGAACCAGGCCGCGATCACCGTTTGGTCAAACTCCATCACCCGCGTCTCCCGTTTACCAGCTTGGCAAAACTGTGAACGATTGCAAGCCGCGAGGGTTCCGAAAGGCGAGGCTGGGGAAGGTTTCGGTGCCAGCGGTCAGTCTTGGCGCAGTCGAGGACCATCGCCGAGACGGCGCTGGACTTTATTTCTGAACGGTGAATATTTGTACCGGACGGAATAGAGCTGGACCGGATTAACGGACATTATCCCAGTTCAACCGGGCGCCCTATTCGTCGGCATATCTTAAGACTTTCCCGCAATGTCCTTCGGAGCTTGAGCTTCATGACCTATTCTGACACGCACCCCCAAAATGTGAATCTTCTGGTCCGTATCGTCGGAATCGTCCTGATTTTTATCGGACTGGTTCTTGCATCTGGCGGTGCCTATCTCGCCGCTATTGGCGGGTCGTGGTATTACCTCCTTGCCGGGCTCGGCATTGCCACCGCAGGCCATTTCCTGGCGCGGGGGCGGTTCATCGGAGCAATGATCTATCTCGCCGTCTTCGCCTTGAGCTGCATCTGGGCCATCTGGGAATCGGGCTTCGATTTCTGGCCGCTGGTGCCGCGCCTCGTAGCTCCGATCTTCATCGCGGCAGCCGTGCTTTTGATCGTGCCGCTCATCCGGCCGGAGCAGGGGCGCCCTGAAGACACACGCCCCTTCGTGCTCGGCGGCCTCGCCATGGCGCTGGCCTTCATCGGCTATTTCGCGATGATGTTCCGCCCGCATGACATCATCCGCAATGATGTCGCCGCAGTGCCGGGTGCAGTCAGCGCGACGACAACCGCCAGCGGCGACAACTGGTATTCCTACGGCAAGACCGGCGAGGGCACGCGCTACGCCCCCTTCGACCAGATCAACCGCGACAACGTGAAGGATCTGGAGGTCGCCTGGACCGCCCGCACCGGCTTCATCGCCGACCAGTCGCAGAACTATCAGGACCAGAACACGCCGCTTTACGTGGACGGGACGCTTTACCAATGCGCCGCCAACAGCGCGGTGACGGCGCTTGACGGTGTAACCGGCGAGATCAAGTGGCAGTTCGATCCCAAGGCAGGGTCGCCGGCCTGGAAGCGGTGCCGGACGCTCGGCTATTTCGATCCCGGCCCCGCAGACCAATGCGGGCCGCGCATCCTCTTGACCACCACGGACACCCGGCTCTTTGCGCTGAAGGCGGCGGACGGACTGCCCTGCGAAAGCTTCGGCACTAGCGGCGTTGTCGACCTCACGACCGGTATGGCGCAGGCCACGCCACATGCCGGTGTCGACCCGGAGGAGAACGGCCCCGTCATTCCCGGTTTCCTTGTCCAGACGACCGGGCCTTTCGTCGCCAGGGACAAGATCATCCTCGGTGCCTGGGTCGGCGACAACGTGAGCCTCGGTGAGCCTTCGGGCGCGGTCCGCGCCTATGACGCGCTGACCGGCCAACAGGTCTGGGCCTGGGATCTTGGCAATCCCGCGATCACCAACCTGCCGCCCGAAGGGGAGTTCTACACGAAAGGCACACCCAACGTCTGGTCGGCCATGGCTTTCGACACCGACCTGAACATGGTCTACCTGCCGCTCGGCAATGCCACGCCCGACTATTACGGTGGCAAGCGCCGCCCGTTTGACGATGAATACAACGCGGCCCTTGTCGCGCTTGATTTCAACACCGGCAAGGAAGTCTGGCGCTTCCGCACCATGAATCACGATATCTGGGACTATGATCTGCCGTCGCAGCCGAATATCGCCGATATTCCCGACGGCAATGGCGGCACCGTGCCGGTTGTGATCCAGACCACCAAGCGCGGCCAGATCTTCGTGCTGGACCGGCGGACCGGCACACCCATCAAGACGGTCGAGGAAAGGCCTGCGCCAAAAGGTGACGGCACCGCCGAGGGCGAGTATTACGCCGAGACCCAGATCTATTCGACCGGTATCGCGGCGGTTGACGCAGATCCGTTGACCGAGCAGCAAATGTGGGGCGCGACGCCGATTGACCAGATGCTCTGCCGCATCCTGTTCCGCACCTACCCCTACGACGGTGATTTCACGACACAGTCGACGACACCGACGATCATCTATCCGGGCAACAACGGCGGCATCAACTGGGGCAGCGCGACGGTCGATCAGGAACGCAACATCCTCGTGACGGCGGATATGCGGATGCCGGTCATCGGGACGCTGATCGCCCGCGCCCATTTCGAGAAGGACAATCCCAACTTCCAGGGCGACCCGCATGGCGAGTTGTCACCGCAGTTCGGGCTTCCCTATGCGCAAAGTGTTGTCAACTTCATGTCGCCGGTCGGCATCCCCTGCCTTGAGCCCCCTTGGGGCACGGTGACCGCCGTCGACCTCGCCAGCGGCAAGCTGATCTGGCAGCACCCGGCAGGAACCGCGAAGGACGTGACCTTGCCCGGCCTAGGCATCCAGCCCGGCATCGGATTCTACGTCGGTATGCCCGCGCTCGGCGGTCCGATCTCCACCAAGGGCGGGCTGACTTTCCACGGCGGAACGCAGGACTACTACATGCGCGCCTACAATACCGAAACGGGGGAACTTCTCTGGGAAGGGAGCTTGCCCTCCGGCGCGCAATCGACACCGATGACCTACATCGGCAAGGACGGCCGCCAATATGTCGTGACCACGGCGGGCGGGGCGCGCTACAATCCGAACGACTGGGGCGACTATATTGTCGCCTTCGCACTGCCGAAGGAATAGGTGCCGGACCGGCCGCGGCAGGAGCCATTGCTCCTGTCGCACCCCGGTGGTCCGACGGGGTTGCGGGACGGGGTGCGAGGGTGTATTTCCTCCGCAATGAAACGCATCTTCGACATGGACGACCGCGCGCGCCTGCCCTGGCGGTTCTACGGCGAAAGCCTGTCGATTCTCGCGCGACTTTGACGCGCCCTTTCGCGGCCTGTGGCTGCGTGACGCCTCTGCCCATTCCCCATTTGTGAGATACCGCCATGGCCGGCAAGACACTCTATGACAAGATCTGGGATGCCCACGTCGCCGATGAACAGGACGACGGCACCTGCCTGCTTTATATCGACCGCCACCTCGTGCATGAGGTGACAAGCCCTCAAGCCTTCGAAGGCCTGCGCATTGCGGGCCGCAAGGTGCGCGCGCCGGAAAAGACCATCGCCGTCCCGGACCACAACGTGCCGACGACCGAAGGCCGCGACAAGCATATCGACAACGAGGAAAGCCGTATCCAGGTCGAGGCGCTCGACAAGAACGCGCGCGATTTCGGCATCAATTACTACCCGGTGTCGGACATCCGCCAGGGCATCGTCCATATCGTCGGGCCGGAACAGGGCTGGACCCTGCCGGGGATGACGGTGGTTTGTGGCGACTCGCACACGGCGACGCATGGCGCCTTCGGTGCGCTGGCGCATGGCATCGGCACCTCGGAGGTCGAACATGTGCTGGCAACCCAGACGCTGATCCAGAAGAAGTCGAAGAACATGAAGGTCGAGATCACCGGCAAGCTTCGCCCCGGTGTCACGGCAAAGGACATCACCCTGTCGGTGATCGGCGCGACCGGCACCGCCGGCGGCACCGGCTATGTCATCGAGTATTGTGGCGAGGCGATCCGCGACCTTTCCATGGAAGGCCGCATGACCGTCTGCAACATGGCGATCGAGGGCGGCGCGCGGGCAGGCCTGATCGCGCCGGATGAGACGACCTATGCCTATGTCATGGGCCGCCCCCATGCGCCGAAGGCCGCGCAGTGGGAAGCTGCCCTGACCTGGTGGAAGACGCTGCATTCCGACGACGACGCCCATTGGGACAAGGTCGTGACCCTGAAGGGCGAGGATATCGCCCCGGTCGTGACCTGGGGCACCAGCCCCGAGGATGTGCTGCCGATCACCGGCGCGGTCCCCGCGGCGGAAGACTTCAAGGGCGGCAAGGTCGAGGCTGCCGCGCGGTCGCTTGACTACATGGGGCTGAAGCCGGGCACGAAGCTGACCGACATCAAGATTGACACCGTCTTCATCGGCTCCTGCACCAACGGTCGGATCGAGGACCTGAGGGCGGCGGCCGCCATCCTCAAAGGCAAGAAGATCAAGGACGGGATGCGGGCGATGGTTGTCCCTGGCTCCGGCCTCGTGCGCGCGCAGGCGGAAGAAGAGGGTCTGGCGCAGATCTTCATCGACGCCGGTTTCGAATGGCGGCTTGCCGGCTGTTCCATGTGCCTTGCTATGAACCCCGACCAGTTGTCGCCCGGCGAACGCTGTGCCGCCACCTCCAACCGCAACTTCGAGGGCCGTCAGGGCCGGGGCGGACGCACCCACCTGATGTCGCCCGCGATGGCGGCGGCGGCGGCGGTCACGGGCCACCTGACCGATGTGCGCGAATTGATGTGAGGATCTTGGGATGAAGCTGCCGATCCTGTTCATCGTTGCCGGCGCGCTGATGGTGGCGGGCGGCATCCTCGCCCTCGCCAACCCATTCGCGGCATCTATTGCCGTGACGACGCTGGTCGGGATCTTCCTCCTGATCGGCGGCACGGGTCAGATGTGGGCCGCCTATTCCACGCCCAAGGACGATCACCGGCTCTGGCACGGCATCCTTGGCCTTTTGTCGCTCGTCCTCGGCGTCATGCTGATGGCGAACCCACTGGCGGGCACGCTGTCCCTGACGCTGATCGTCGGGCTCCTGTTCCTTCTGAACGGGGCCGGTCGGATGATTGTGGCGCTGAGGCTCAGGGACACGCGCTACTACTGGCTGCTTCTCATCTCCGGCGCGCTGTCGGTGCTGATCGGCTTTCTGGTGCTCGCCAACATCGCCACCGCCGCAACCTGGCTTCTCGGCTTCCTCCTCGGCATCCAGCTGATGGCCGAGGGTGCCGTCCTTCTTGCGCTTGGCCTCCTCGCCCGCCAGCGCTGAACCACATTCGGGGACATGCGCCCCAGCAAAGGACCCTGACTATGGACAAGTTCACCACCCTGACCGGCATCGCGGCGCCCATGCCGCTGGTCAACATCGACACCGACATGATCATCCCCAAGCAGTTCCTGAAGACGATCAAGCGTTCGGGCCTTGGCAAGAACCTCTTCGACGAGATGCGCTTTACCCAGGATGGGCAGGAAATCCCCGATTTCGTGCTGAACCAGCCCGCCTACCGCAGGGCGGAGATCATTGTCGCCGGTGACAACTTCGGCTGCGGCTCGTCGCGCGAACACGCGCCTTGGGCGCTTCTCGACTTCGGCATCCGCTGCGTGATCTCGACCTCCTTCGCAGACATCTTCTTCAACAACTGCTTCAAGAACGGCATCCTGCCGATCGTCCTGCCGGAGGAGGCCGTGGCGGTTCTGATGGAGGATGCACGGAGGGGCGCCAACGCCCGTATGACCGTGAACCTCGAGGATCAGACCGTGACGACCTCGGACGGCAAGAGCTATTCCTTTGAGGTCGACGCCTTCCGCAAGCACTGCCTTCTGAACGGATTGGACGATATCGGCCTCACGCTTGAGAAAGTTTCGGCCATCGACAGCTTCGAGAAGATCGCGGGGCAGAGCCGCCCTTGGGTCTGATAACCCAATAAATACAGCATCTTGGGCCGCCCCATTCGGGCGGCCTTATTCTTGCGCGAATGTCGGCGGAATCTTGCTCATGAAATGATGCATTGCCGCACCACTTCTTCCACGAAATCGCCCCAAAGAACCGCTTTACCTTATCGAAAGTTGAAGGGGAGCTGGAAGTGGGCGAGATAATGTCAAAAATGAGGCAGTTCGCCGGCCAGGGCGGGCTCAATGTGGAAGAGGGGCGCGGCACCGCATCCGTCCCCGCCAGGTTGAGGGCATAGACGTGGTTTCGCAGATCACAGGCGCGTTCGTGCGTGCGTTGCTCGTATTGGTGTTGATCGCGACGCCTTCGCTGATGCTGCCATCCGTCCCCGCCGACACCACGCAGATTGTCGCCCTCGTGGCGCTTTTCGCCGCCGCCCTGACCTTCTTCGAGTATGCCTCAACCTATCCCGGACTGGTGGAATTCCGCGACGCGCCGCCCTTCAACCGCGTCCGCTTCCTGTCGCTTTTCGTGACGGTCCTGCTCTTGTCGACCATCGTGCGCGGCCAGACCATGCCGACCACGCTCACCGATTTCATCGAAGCGCTTGGCAACAAGCTTGGCGGCGTGATCGATGTGCCCTACAGCCCGGTGCGCCTGGTCGTCCTCATGCTCCCCGAGGATATGAGTCTGCGCCACCTGATCCTGGTGCGCACGGCGGCGGGCTTGAGCTACCTGATCTCGCTCACCACGCTGATCGTCTTCGTCATTACCATGCGGGTCATCGGCTGGCCGAACCGCATGGGCAGCTTCAACGTCTGGATCAACCTGCCGACCTTTGATCCGACCACCGGCGGCGACGTGGTGGAACGGCTAGAGCGGGACGCGCGCTTCAACATCGCGCTCGGCTTCCTGCTGCCTTTCCTGATCCCGGCCGCCGTGAAGGTCGCCTCGATCGCCTTCCAGCCGGTGACACTGGAAAGCCCGCAAACCCTGATCTGGACGATGACCGCATGGGCCTTCCTTCCCGCCAGCCTTCTGATGCGTGGCATCGCCATGGGCCGCATTGCCGGCATGATCGCCGAGAA
>DJUV01000008.1 GCA_002440625.1 Rhodobacteraceae bacterium UBA6273
GGCTGCATCGTCCGCGAAGGCTCGGTCCTCGGCATGGGTGTCTTCATCGGGAAGTCGACGAAGATCGTCGACCGCGAAACCGGCGACGTGATGTATGGCGAGGTTCCGCCCGGCTCCGTCGTCGTCGCGGGCTCCATGCCCGGCAAGGGGGGCATCAACCTTTACTGCGCCGTGATCGTGAAGAAGGTCGACGCCCAGACCCGGTCGAAGACCTCGATCAACGATCTTCTCCGGGACTGACGGGCAGCGGGCATCCGGGGACGGGGCATGACAGACACTTCCGAAAAGCGACCGCAGCAGGTCTACACCCTTCTTGTCGAGGTTGGCCGCAAGCCCGGTGACGGGCTGCCCAAGGCCGCGACCGGTGCTGCCCTGATGATCTACGCCACCGGCGTCGATGAGGCCGAGGCGGTGCGCGAGGCGGTGGCGGTCCTGAAACAGGCCGACATGGCGCCTTTGGACGTGACGGGCTACGGCACGCTCGATGAACGGCTCGCTCAGGGGCATGAGATCGAAGATGAAGAGCGTGCCCTGATGGACCGGGCGCTGGCCGAGAATGCCGTCATCGTGGCGCAGGTGACGCCCTTCAACGACTGAGACCGCCGCGTAGCGCCGATCAATCATCGCGATGTGAACCCGCGCCCGATGGACCATCGGCCGCCGATCCCTTAGCCTAGCCATGTACCCCCGGCACGGGCCGCAGCGTTTGAGGATGAGGCAGGCGATGAAACCGATACTTGGCATGCTTCTGGTCCCCTTCATGGCCCTTGCGGCCCCGGCCTTTGCCGGCTGTGATGATGCGCCCGCGCCCTCGGTCGACTGGGCCGGTTGTTCCAAGAAGCTGATCTCGCTCCGCGGCGCCGATCTGGCCGGGGCGAACTTCTCCGAAACCAACCTTTCCGGCACCGACCTGCGCGAGGCAAACCTTCCGAATGCGGTGCTGGACCGCGCCAATCTGGCGCAGACCTGGCTGAACGGGGCCAACATGGCGGGGGCCTCGATGTTCAAGGCCTACGGCTATGGCACCGACCTTTCCGGCACCGACCTGTCCGGGGCAAAGCTCAACTACCTCGAGCTTTACCGTTCGGTCTTCGTCGGGGCGAAGCTCAATGGCGCTGATCTCAGCAATGCCAGCCTGCCGCGCGCTGATTTCACCGGGGCCGACCTCAGCGGCGCGAACCTTGCCAAGGTCGACATCATGCGCGCGAACTTCGAGGGCGCCGATCTCTCTGGCACCAGCCTCACCAATGCGATCATCGCCCGCAGCGCCTTCAAGGGCGCGAAACTCGCCGATTCCGATTGGACCGAGGCGTTCCTCTACAGAACCGATCTTTCCGGCGCCGATCTTGGCGGCGTCAAGGGCCTCAGCCAGCATCAGGTTGACGAAACCTGCGGCGATGACGCCACCGTCCTGCCCGAGGGGCTCACCCGGCCCGCCGGCTGGCCCTGCAGCGAATGAGCGAGGCCAGCCGCCAAGGGGTCTTGGTCTTTCGGCGGCCAGCACTCATATAGGGGCAAAGAGAACCGCAAGAGGGCAGACATGCTCGAATTCAGCCAGACCAAACCCGCCGGCAACGGTGACCTCATCCGCGACGTGACCGAAGCGGATTTCATGAAGGACGTGATCGAAGCCAGCCGCGAGGTGCCGGTCATCGTCGATTTCTGGGCGCCATGGTGTGGCCCCTGCAAGACCCTCGGCCCCGCGCTCGAAGCGGCCGTGACGGCGGCCAGGGGAAAGGTCCGCATGGCCAAGGTCAATGTCGACGAAAACCAGGGCATCGCCGCACAGTTGCGCATCCAGTCGATCCCGACGGTCTATGCCTTCTGGCAGGGAAAGCCCGTCGACGGCTTCCAGGGCGCGGTGTCGGGGTCCGAGATCAAGGCCTTCGTCGACCGCCTCTCCGGCCTTGCCGGTGACGGCGGCCTTGGCGATGCGCTCGATGCCGCCGACGCCATGCTCGCCGAAGGCGCCGCCGTCGATGCCGCCGAAACCTTCGCCGCCATCCTTGGGGAGGAGCCCGAGAACGCCCGCGCCTATGGCGGCCTCGTGGCCGCGCATCTCGCTCTTGGCAATCTCGATCAGGCCGAGGGGCTTCTGACCGCCGCCCCCGCCGCCATCGCGACGACGCCCGAGGTCGAGGCCGCAAAGGCCCAGCTCGCCCTTGCCCGCCAGGCGGCCGATGCCGGCCCGGTGGGGGAACTTCTCGCCAAGGTCGAGGCCGACCCCGGCAACCATCAGGCCCGTTTCGACCTCGCCCAGGCGCTCCATGCCAATGGCAAGGTCGAAGAAGCGGTCGATGCGCTTCTCGACCTTTTCCGCCGCGACCGCGACTGGAACGGCGGCGCCGCCAAGACCCAGCTCTTCACCATCTTCGAGGCACTGAAACCGACCGACCCCATCGTCCTCAAGGGGCGGCGCAAGCTGTCGTCGATGATCTTCGCGTGACCGGACCGGACCACCGGGGAGCAGCAGCATGAGACTTCGCGGCGAACTGCCCGACAAGATCCCGCTATTCCCGCTCCCCGGGGCGCTCCTCCTGCCGCGCGCGCGCCTGCCCTTGCAGATATTCGAGCCGCGCTACCTCGCCATGCTCGACGAGACGCTGAAGACGCCCCTCCGCCTCATCGGCATGATCCAGCCCCGGCCCGTCCCCGGCGGCGGCCACGCCCTCGCCGCCATCGGCTGCGCCGGCCGCGTCACCGGCTTCTCCGAAACCGACGACGGCCGCTACCTCATCACCCTCACCGGCATCTCCCGCTTCCGCCTTGCCCGCGAAATCTCCGGCTTCGCCCCCTATCTCATGGGCGAGGTCCGCTGGGACGACTTCGCCCGCGACCGCGGCCCCGCCGAATCCGACGCGGGCTTTGACCGCGACGCCTTCCTCGACCTCCTCCGCCGCTATTTCTCCGAACAGCAGCTTTCGACCGACTGGGACAGCCTGCGCGACGCCGATGACGAGCTGATGATCAACTCCCTCGCCATGCTCTGCCCCTTTGAGCCCGAGGACAAACAGGCCCTCCTCGAAGCCCCGTCGCTCAGGACCCGCCGCGAAACCCTCGTGACCCTGATGGAATTCGCCATCGCCGGCGGCATGACCGGCGGCGAGGAGCGACTGCAATGAGCGACGAGGTCAAACCCGACCGCCGCATGCTCGAGGCCCTCGTCTGCCCCCTGACCCAAGCCCCCCTGAGCTACGACGCCGAGACGCAGGAACTGATCTCCAAGCCGGCCAAGCTGGCGTTTCCGATCCGGGGGGGGATTCCGGTGATGCTGGTCGATGAGGCGCGGAAGGTGGAGTGAGGGGGGTGTAGATTGGGGGGTTAGGATTTCCGCCTATGTTGCAAATTTCTACGCAGATGCAACACTAAGTGAGGACGCAAATAGCAGAGCTGTGTATTTCAGCTTCGATAATAAATACTCGAACTATTCAACCCAAGGTTCGGACTTTAGGTTAATCCCGTTTCGCCGCTCCGACCACCCGTCATCTAATTCTGCCACTCGAAAATGTTGCGACCTCAACTAGATTGCAACCAAACTCAATTGGCTGCGGGCCTAAGAGATGCAAATCCCGTGGTGACAGCTAAGGAGTGAAGAAGATTCCGTCAAGGAAATCGAAAGCAGATGAAACGGCGCGAAACTCATCCGAGTTGACGTGCCCGGCATGAGCATCCTTCCGATATTTGTTGACAGTTGCTGTGACCCCCGATAACTC
>DJUV01000115.1 GCA_002440625.1 Rhodobacteraceae bacterium UBA6273
TCCATGATCTTGCAGACCGGCGGAACCGCATTCGGCGAAATCTCGACCAGATCGAGCCCGGCTTCCTCGGCCATCTGCATCGCGCGGGCGGGCGTCACCACCCCGACATTCTCCCCATCGGCGCCAATGAGCCGGATTTCGGGGGCACGGATGCGGTCGTTGATACGGGGGCCGGTGTCGCGTTGCGGCGGGGCGTTATGCGGTCTGCGGGCTATGGTCAGAATCCTTTTGTGGTTGAGGCGCTGGGCCGCGGGCAAACTAGTCGTGCGAACCGGCTGATTCAAGCGGCATTCCTCGTCAGGCGCGATAGATGCTTTCCCTTTGCGGCGTGATCTGGCATGAAAACGGCAAGGCAAATGATCCTATGGGGAAAGGACCCGAGATGAACAGGAACGTATTGATCGCGTTGATCGTGGTCGTGCTGGGCGGTGGCTATTGGTTCTACAGCAGCCAGCAGGCCGCCAAAGACGCCGCAATTGCGGAACAGGCCGCTACCGATGCCGCAGCCGCCGCCAAGGCCGCTGAGGAAGAGGCCGCGAAGAAGGCCGCCGACGAAGCGAAAGCCGCCGCGGATGCCGCCGCCAAGGCCGCTACCGATGCCGCCGCCGCCACGACCGAAGCCGCTGGTGCTGCTGCGGCCACTGTGACCGACGCGGTGAAAGCCGCCCTCGATCCGGCGACCTACGACGCGGCGGCCGTTGCGGCAGCCATCGACGCTGCGGCGATTGATGATGCGACGAAGGCGACCCTGAAATCGGCGCTCGAAGCCGCCAAGGACAGCCCCGATGCGCTGAAAGCCGCGCTCGACCAGGTCAAGACCGCGCTCGGTCTTTGAATCCAGGGACATAAAAACCTGAATGCCGCGCGGGAAACCGCGCGGCATTCGTCGTTTCGGGAGCACTCTTTCTCAGATGCCGTCGCCGACGAAGGCCTTTTCCACCACAAACTCCTTCGGATCGGAATTCGCGCCTTCCCTGAGGCCGAAACCTTCGAGAATGGCCTTCACGTCGATATTGAAAGCGAGAGAGCCGCAGACCATGGCGCGGTCCTCGGCGGGGTTCATCTGCGGCAGGCCGAGGTCGGCGAAGACCTTGCCTGATGAGAGGTTATCCGTGACCCGGCCCATGTGGTGGAACTCCTGCCGGGTGCAGGTCGGGTAGTAGCGCAGCTTGTCGCCCACCATCTCGCCGATGAGCGGGTCATCCTTCAGGCTTTCGACCAGCTGGCGGCCATATTCCAGCTCGGCCACCTCGCGGCAGGTGTGCATCATAATGATCTGATCGTATTTCTCATAGGTCTCAGGCTCGCGCATCAGGCTGGCGAAGGGGGCAAGCCCGGTGCCGGTCGCAAGGAACCAGAGCCGCTTGCCGGGCATCAGCGCGTCATGGACCAGCGTCCCCACGGGCTTCGGGCGCAGGATGATCTCATCGCCCGGCTGGATGTGCTGAAGCTTCGACGTCAGGGGGCCGTCCGGCACCTTGATCGAGTAGAACTCCAGTTCCTCGTCCCAGGAGGGCGAGGCGATTGAGTAAGCGCGCAGGAGCGGCTTTCCATTCTCGCCCATAAGTCCGATCATCACGAATTCGCCGGAGCGGAAGCGGAGCGAAGCGGGACGAGAAACCCGGAACGAAAAGAGGCGGTCCGTCCAGTGCTTGACCGTGGTCACGGTCTGCGCATCGGGCAGGGTCTTGACGGGGGCGGGTGCGATCTCGTTCACGGGGAGCCTCGGCAGAATTGTTAGTGTAGAAACAAATCGGGGCCTGTCTGGCCCCGGTTTTACAGACATTTTCGGAGTCGGGAAAGGGTTTTCAGGCCCTGATCTGCGACCGATAGTCATGCTCGCGCCAGTCGGCGCGGAATATCCATTCCCCGGCGGGCTGACGCGCGGCCAGTTCGTCCGGAATCTCGACCTCATCAAAGCCGAGACGGCGGGCCATGGCATACTGATCCGAAAGCACCGGCCCCTTGGCGCGAAGCCGCCCGGTATAGCCGTACTGGCGCAAAAGTTTGGCCAGCGTGAAGCCGCGCCCGTTCGAGAAGGCCGGAAACTCGACCCGGATCAGCTCGATCCCGTTGAAGCTTTTCGGCAGCGCGTCGGGTGCAGTATCCTGCGCGATGTCGAGCACGGCGTCGCCGGTGTAATCCTCGGCGTGAAAGCCGTCGTCGCGCACGATGACACTCATGCCGCGTTCTCCTTGGTATTGTCTTGGGCAACCGGGCCGCGCACGGCCTTGCCGCCCACGAAATGGATGCCGCATTCCTGTTTTCGCGAGCCGCGCCAACGGCCTGCGCGGGGGTCTTCACCTTCCTTCACCGGGCTGGTGCAGGGGGCGCAGCCGATGGAAGGATAGCCCTTGGCGACCAGAGGATGGCGCGGCAGGCGGTTGTTGACCATGTAATCCTCGATGTCCTCGCGGCCCCAATGGGCGAGCGGATTCACCTTCAGGCGCTTGTTTTCCTCGTTCTCGAAGAACTCCAGCGCGGCACGGGTGCCGGCCTGAAAGCGCTTCCTGCCGGTGATCCAGCCGTCGAAGCCCTTCAGCGCGCGTTCCAGCGGCACCACCTTGCGCAAGTTGCAGCAGGCATCGGTGTTGAACTGGTGCAGCGTGCCGTCCGGGTCCTCGAAACTGGTGTCGCGGCGGTCGGCGCGGATGGTCCTGAGATCGGTCAGGTTCAGCTTCTGCGCCAGCTCGCGCTGATACTCCAGCGTCTCGGGGAAAAGCATCTCGGTGTCGATGAAGATGACCGGGGTGCCGGGGGCGACAACCGAGACGAGGTGCAAAAGCACCACCGATTCCGCCCCGAAAGACGAGACGAGGGCAAGGTTGCCCACGTCGGGATCGTTCAGCGCACGCTCAAGAACCGCCGTCGCCGAATGGTGGCGATAGCTTTCGTTCAGCGCCCGGACCCGGTCGTCGAGCGATGGCCTGATCGGTTCAAGCAGCATCCCGGGCAGCCTCATCGGGGTAGAGGGCGGCCTTGAACGGCGCCGGCCCAAGGCGGCGGTAGGCGTCGATGAAGGTCTCGGACACGTCTTCGCGCACGTCGAGATAGGCGCGCAGCAGCCGTTCGATCGCCGGGACGATCTCGTCATAGGCAAAGCCCGGCCCGGCGCGCTCGCCCACCACCATGTTTTCGGTATGATCACCGCCGAGGGTGATCTGGTAGTTCTCCACACCCGCCCGGTCGAGGCCGAGGATGCCGATATGGCCGACATGGTGGTGGCCGCAGGCGTTGATGCAGCCAGAGATCTTGATCTTCAGCTCACCGATGTCTTCCTCAAGCCCAAGCTTCTGGAAATGCGTGGCAATCTCCTGCGCGACCGGGATCGAGCGGGCGGTGGCCAGCGCGCAGTAATCCATGCCGGGGCAGGCGATGATATCGGAGACAAGGCCGAAGTTCGCGGTGGCGAGGCCTTCGGTCTTCAGGCTCCCATGCAGCGCCCAGAGGTCGGATTTGTGGACATGCGGCAGGACCACGTTCTGTTCGTGGCTGATGCGCAGCTCGCCGTGGCCGAACTTGTCGGCGAGATCGGCCAGAAGTCGCATCTGCGCCGAAGTCGCATCGCCCGGCGTGGCGCCGTGGGCCTTCAGCGAGACGGTGACGATGGCATAGCCCGGCTGGCGATGCTCGGTCAGGTTGGTGTCGGTCCAGGCACGGAACACCGGATCGGCCTTGCGCGCGATCTCATAGCCGTCCTCTGGCGCATTGCGGAAGGCGGGGGGCAGGAACGACTGTTCGATATGGGCGAGAAGCTCGGCATTCACGCCGGTCCAGTCGCGCTTGATCTCTTCGAAGCGCGCATCGACGGCGTCCCGGAATTTCTCCATGCCGTTCTCGAAAACGGTGATCTTGATCCGCGCCTTGTACTTGTTGTCGCGCCGGCCCATCGTGTTGTAGGTCGAAACGATGGCCTCAAGGTACGGCAGAAGATCCTCCTTCTTCAGGAAGGGCCGGATCACCTGGCCGACCATCGGCGTGCGGCCAAGACCGCCGCCCACGAGAACCTCGTAGCCGGTCACGCCATTGCCACCGCGCACGATGCGCAGGCCGATGTCATGCGACTTGGTGACGGCGCGGTCATGCGCAGCGCCCGACACGCCGATCTTGAACTTGCGCGGCAGGAACTGGAACTCCGGGTGGTCGGTCGACCACTGGCGGACAAGCTCGGCCGTCGGGCGCGGGTCCTCTATCTCATCTGCGGCGGCGCCGGCGAAATGGTCGGCGGTCACGTTGCGGATGGTGTTGCCCGAGGTCTGGATCGCGTGCATCTGCACTTCGCCGAGCGCGTCGAGAATATCCGGCACGTCCGACAGCTTCGGCCAGTTGTACTGGATGTTCTGGCGCGTGGTGAAATGGCCGTAGCCCTTGTCCCAGCGGTCGGCGATCATGGCGAGCTGGCGCATCTGGTCGGAACGCAGCGTCCCGTAAGGGATCGCCACGCGCAGCATGTAGGCGTGAAGCTGGAGGTAGAGGCCGTTCATCAGGCGCAGCGGGCGGAATTCATCCTCGGTCAGCGCGCCGGAGATGCGGCGTTCCACCTGCTTGCGGAACTGGGCGTTGCGGCTGGCGACATAGGCGGTGTCGAACTCGGTGTAGTTATACATTGCCGGCCTCCTGCTTGCCGTGCGCATAGTTCGAAGGCCCGCGGGTGCGGAAGGCTTCGCGGAAATGGATCGGTTCGGGGCCGTTCGGCCCGGGGCGCGCATCGGCGAGATAGGCACCGACGACGCGGTCGCGCTGGCGGTCGGCCTTCAGAAGCCGAAGCTGCGCATGGGCCTCGTCCTCGATCAACTCGGCCTCGGCATGGTTGCGGCTCCAGATGTCGTCCGCCGTCAGATAGACGACATCGCCTTCGATCAGCGCATTCGCGGTGACGACTTTGGGCGTGTAGGCGCGGGCCATTCTTGGACTCCTGGATGGTAGGCAGCTTTTCTGTGCTCAATATAGGAAATTTTCCCATATCGGCGCTATACACCCTTGCGAATAAGGAAAATTGTTCCCTATAGGTAGGGCCTTGGAACCCGCGTTTCGGTTTGAGGGGAAAAGGCGAATGTCAGTCCGTCTTGATGACATGGATCGGAAAATTCTTGGCGAGTTGCAGGAGGATGCGGGTCAGTCGCTGGACGACATAGCGCGCAAGGTCGGCTCTTCCAAGACCCCGGTGTGGAACCGCATCCGCAAGCTGAAGGAGGCCGGGGTGATCGGCCGCCAGACGGTCATTCTGGACGCCGAGGCGCTGGGGCTGGAAGCCTGTTTCTTCGTTCTCATCCGCACCAGCGAACATGAGGCGGACTGGCAGCGCAAGTTCCTGGAAACATTGCGGAAACGCCCCGAAGTTCTGGAGGCGCACCGGCTTGCCGGCGACATCGACTATATCCTGAAAGTCAGGGTCAAGAACGCGCGGGCCTATGACACGTTTTATCAGGCGCTGATCTCGGAAGTGCGCATCCACAATGTGACAGCGCTTCTGAGCATGGAAGAGATCAAGTCGACGACGCTGCTGCCGCTTTGAGGCGCCCGGAAGCTGCCCCGGAAACTGATCCGGGGCTGCGCGCTCCGGGCCCGCGAGGTATTTCGGGCAAGATGAAAGGGTCAGTGTCTCAGGATCAGGCTTTCCAGCCCATGGAAATGGTAGAGGTTGGCATAGCGCGGCGGCTCCGCGAGCCGCAGGCCGGGCAGGCGTTCGAAGAGGATCGGCAGCGCCGTTTGCAGTTCGAGCCGGGCCAAGGGCGCCCCGACGCAGAAATGGATACCGGCGCCGAAGGTGAGGTTGGGTTTGACCGGGCGGGCGGGGTCGAAGCGCGGCGCGCCGTCCCAGATCTGCGGATCGCGGTTGGCGGCGGCGAGGAGGCAGCCGACCTTGTCGCCGCGCCGGAAGGTCTGGCCTGAAAGCTCGACGTCTTCGTAGACCCAGCGGGTGAAGAGATGGAGCGCGGGGTCGAAGCGGAGGATTTCCTCGATGGTGCCGGCGGCCCGGTCGGGTGTGAGGGCGTCGCCGGAAAAACCGTTCTCCAAGAGCGCCTTGACGCCGTTTCCCAAGGTGTGAACCGTGGCCTCATGCCCGGCATTCAGGAGAAGGATGCAGGTGGTGATCAACTCGTCAGTTGAGAGCTTTTCACCCTCCATCTCGGCCGCGATGAGATGGGTGATGAGGTCGTCGGCAGGGCTCGCCCGGCGCTCCTCTACATGGGCGCGCATGAAGCTGGCGAAGGCTTCTGCGGCATTCGCGGCGGCATCCTCCATCGCGCGGGTTCGGCGGGCCTGATACATGCCGACCATGGCGTTCGACCATGCCAGCAGGTCGTCCGCCCGCGCTTCCGGTACGCCCAGAAGCCGGGCGATGATGATGACCGGCAGCTTCTGCGCGAAATGCGTGAGGAGGTCGAAGTCGCCTGCCGGGAAGGCGTCGATCAGTTGATGCGTGAGGGCGGCGATCTCGGGCTGAAGTGCGGCGATCCGGCGCGAGGTGAAGGCGCGGAGGACGAGGCCCCTGAGCCGCGTGTGGGTGGGCGCCTCAAGTTCCAGCATCGAATGGGCTTCGACGGCGTAGAAGGGCTTCTGGTGGTCGGGAATCGGTTTGCGCAACTCCGCCGGTTCCTCGCGGCCAAAGCGCCGGTCGCGCAGGATCGCGCCGACGGTCGCGGCAGAGACGGCGCAGGTCAGGCCGTAGTCCTGCCAATGGAAGAAGGGGCCGTGGCCCCGCGCGCGTTCGTAGAACGGGTAGGGGTTCTGGACGAAGTCCGGATCGGTCGGCGACTGGCTTAGGTTGGCAAGCGTTTTCATGGCGCGAGAAGACCGTGGCTCGCGGCGAAGATCAAGCCCGCCTTCCTTGCGCGATGAGGACGCCGAGGACGACGATCCCGGCCCCCGCCGCCTGCGCCCAGTTCCACGGCGCGCCAAGAAGGGTGGCGAAGATCATCACATAGAAGGGGGCGGCGTTGATATGCATGCTGGCGATGCCGATGCCGAGCCTTTCCACGCTGACGATCCAGAGGATCTGCGAAATGGCGAGGGAGCCGATGCCATAGACCGCAAGCGCTGCGATTTCGGCCGGGCCGATGGCGGCCCAATTCACCTTGGCCGCGCCCAGCGCGCCGCCGATGACCCAGGCGAGCGCCATGACCAGCGCCGCCCCGGCAAAGGTGACGGTGGTGCGGCCGATGGAGGAGAGCCCGGGAAAATCGAGGACCGTGCGTTGCGATCCCCAGGAAAAGGCGAGGACCGAGGCGAAGGCCGCCAGGGCGCCAAGGCCGATGGAAACGCCGCCGAGGCGCGCGAGATAGGCGAGGATGCCGCCCGCGAGGCTGAGGATCAGGCCGAGGATCAGGCGCGGGCGTACCGGGCGTCGATCGGTCAGGCGTTCCAGCGTGATGCCGACGACCGGCATGGTGGCGGCGATGACGGCTGTCGTCACGGCGTCCGTCCGGCTTTGCGCCCAGACCAGAAGGAAGGCGCCGAGGCCGAAGCCGATGCCGCCGAGCCAGAGGCCCTTGCCCCAGTTTGCCCCGGCGACCGCTGCCCATCCGTCCCGCGCCGCCCAGAGCGGCAGGAGGAAGAGGGCGGCAAGGATCATCCTCAGCGCGCTGAGCGGTAGCGGCGAGAAGATCTTCAGAAGGTGATCGGCGGCCGGAAACGCCAACGCCCAGATCAGCATGGAGGCCATGCAGATCAGGTTGGCGGCCATCACGTCCGATGGCGGCGGGGCCGGGTCGATGCGGAGTGTCACGCGCGGGGTCCGTCTTCGTGGTCCGGCTCAGGATGGCGGCTCACCAGTGGGGCCGCAGGCCTGCACGCGACAGAAAGGTCGTTCTCAGGCGGCAGAGAGGGCGCTCACGATGCCTGCAAAATCGGTAGCCTTCAGCGAGGCGCCGCCGACAAGCGCGCCGTCGACATTCGACACCGCAAAGATCTCGACCGCGTTCGAGGGCTTGACCGAACCACCGTAGAGAAGCCGCATCCCCTTGGCATCCGCGCCGAAACGGCGGGTAAGGCGGTCGCGGAGAAAGTCGTGAACCTCGGCAATCTGTTCAAGGGTAGGGGTGCGGCCGGTGCCGATGGCCCAGACCGGCTCATAGGCGATGACTGTATCGGCGGCGGTCGCGCCATCGGGGACCGATCCATCAAGCTGGGAGCCGATCACGGCGAGCGTCTGGCCGGCATCACGCTCCCCTTCCGTTTCGCCGACGCAGATGATGCGGACGAGGCCCGCCGCCGCTGCCGCTTCGGCCTTGGCGCGAACGGTAGCATCGCTCTCGCCGTCATCGGCGCGGCGTTCGGAATGGCCGAGGATCACATGGGACGCCCCGGCATCGGCCAGCATCGCCGCGGCAATGTCGCCGGTATGGGCGCCGGAGGTCATCGGATGACAGTCCTGACCGCCGACGAGGACATTGCTGTCCTTGGCCTTCCATGCCATCTGCGCGATCAGCGTCGCGGGCGGGCAGATCAGAACCTCGCAACCCGCGCCCTTCACGGCGGCGGCAAGCGCGTCGATCTCGGTCAGGCTCGCGGCGGTGCCGTTCATCTTCCAGTTTCCGGCGGCAAGTTTCGTCGGCATCGGCAAGACCCTCAAAGTTCGGAAAGCGCGCTTCTCGCCAATGAACAGGCGACGTCAGGATCGTCAAGGGCCGCGTCGGGCAGGCGCCAGTAAGGCATGGAGGTTTCCTTGCCGTCCTTGCGGGTATAGGTCCAGCGCTCCCATCCTTCGCTGACCATGCGGGCGGCGGCGCTGCCCGCGCCCTTCAGCCAGATCGAGCCGTCAGAATTGAGGATCGCAAAGATCGTGCCGTCGCGGTAGAGGCAAAGCCCGCCCATCATCTTGCGGTGGGAAAGGGGGCCAAGGCCGGCGAACAGTTCGCGCGCGAAGGCGATGTCGGCCTCGGAAACGCTCATGCCTTGGCTGCAGGGGCGGGCATGTCCTTGAACTTGATCGATTCGCCGCAGCCACAGGCTTCGGCGACATTGGGGTTGTTGAACTTGAACCCGGCTTCGAGAAGCGAGGTTTCATAGTCGATCTCGGTCCCGAAAAGGAACATCTGCGCCATCGGCGCGATCAGCACCCGTGCGCCGTCCTGTTCCACGACCTCATCCATCGGGCCGGGCTCAGCCGCGAATTCCATCGTGTATTCCATACCGGCGCAACCGCCCTTCTTGACGCCGATCTTCAGCCCATGAGCCTTGTCGCGCGCCATCAGCCGCGCGATCTGCGCGACCGCACGGGGGGTGATCGTCACCGGGGCCTTGCCGGGAATGCCGAACATATGCGTCTCCGTTTCCTGACGCTTAATCTAAGGATTTCAGGGAAGGATTCCAAGCGGCGGCAAAGCACCCATCAGAAGGCGGGTCGCATAGGCGAAAAGGATCGCCCAGCCAAAGGAGGCGAGGGTGCCGATGATGACATATTCGCCGGCCTGTTGATCCTTCGATGTCGTCTCGAATCTGAGGACCGATTTCGCGGCGACAAGAAAGCCGATCCCGGCGGGCTGGTCGACCATGACCAGAAGGAAGATCAGCCCGCGTTCGAGAAGCCCGATCAGCTTGCCGCCGTTCGTCAGCCCCTTCGGCAGGTCGGCACTGGCCCAGGGCTGCATCAGAAGGCCGACGGCGAAACCGCCGGCGCGGGTGGCAAGGATCGCACCGGCAATGAGCGCCATAAGGCCGGGCAACCAGTCCGCGCCAAGACCGGCCCAGAGGCCGCCGGCCCAGAGGCCGGGGCTGAGGCTGGCAAGAACGAGGATCGTCCCGAAATGGACCGCCTGATCGGCCAGGAAGGGTCCAAGCCCCGGCCTGCCGAACCGCGCCTTGGCCCAGTCCGCGCCCCCGTGGGCCAGCGCCAGCGCTGCCAGTTCCCAGGCATCGGCCCGGCCAAGCGCCGCCTGCGCCGTCATCAGGACGATGACGGAATGCAGAAGCAATACCCCGGCCCGGCGCTTGTTGGCGGCGATATAGCCGGTCTGCAGCACGAAATCGGCAGTGACATGGGCGAAAAGGAGGGCGGCGAAGGTTTCGATCATGGTTGCCATTCCTTGTCTCGACGCAAGCCAATCGAATTGCTTTCACCGATTGCAGGCGATTCAGCTTGCATCGTGAGCGGCTATCTCGATCTGCGCCATGGCGTCAGCCAATGCACCGAAGCCAGCCGCATTCAATGACTGCTCCACTGCCTGCCGACTGATCGCGAGGCTTTCAGCGACCTCTGACCGGGTCGGCTTCCTGGGCCACAACATTCCCCGGACCGCGCGGGCTTGGGCTTGAGTCCAGTCGTCGCTGATGTGGTCGGCGAGCCGCACGCAGGCGCCGAGGGCGCCACCGGTGGCATGGGCCATAGTTACCGGCGGCTTCATGTTGTCCAAAGCGCCGCCCGAGGCAACAAATACAGGTCCGCCGGCGCTGTTCAGGTCGCTGCCGCGACCAAGGTCACCTTTACCCTCGGCGATTGCGATCCGAGTTCGGAGTGTTGAGCCCTCGGCCAGGAGAGCGGCCCGCATGTAGAGCGCAGCGCGAAGAGCAAACGTGGGTTTCGCAAGGTAAATTTGCCAGCCATCGCCCCGATTGCGGGTGAAGCGGGTCGCGACGGTGCGATCGTGCCCCTCGTGCTTCTGCCAAAAGGAAATCTCGAGAGCGGCATTCTCGAGGGCCGCGAACGCCTCTTCAAGTTCGGCATGAGAGAGCCGCTTAGAATCGATCAGATCGCCAGACAGGACAGCGATCTGTGAACTGATTGTGTGATTGCTACCGGCCGAAAACATATGCAAGCAATAAGGCCTGCTTTATAAAAAAGCAAGCATTTTGGCTTGCCCTACATAAACCCCAGTTCCAGCCGCGCCTCGTCGGACATCATGTCCATGCCCCATTGCGGGTTGAAGGTCATCTCGACATCGACCTGCTTGACGCCGTCCAGAGGTTCCACCGCATCGGCGACCCAGCCCGGCATCTCGCCCGCGACCGGGCAGCCCGGCGCGGTCAGGGTCATGATGATCCTGACCTCGTTCTCGGGCGAAATGTCGATGGTGTAGATCAGCCCGAGGTCGAAGATATTCACCGGAATCTCAGGGTCATAGACGGTCCGGCAAGCCTCCACCACGCCGTCATAGAGAGGATGGTCGGTTGTGGAGGGGCGGATCAGCGGCGTGCCCTCGATCGGGTCTTTGCTTTCGGCGGTCATCGCGGGGGTCCCGTCAGTTGTTGAGTGATTATATAGGAAATTCCCCCGGGCGCGTAAAGAAGCCCCGCGTCTTCGTTGCCCAAAATACCCCCGCCGGAGGCAGGC
>DJUV01000114.1 GCA_002440625.1 Rhodobacteraceae bacterium UBA6273
CGATCGAAGAGGTCATCGTCGACGTTGACGACGACTATTCCGGCGTGGTCATCGACAAGCTGACCGGCCAGCGCAAGGGCGAGCTGGTGGAGATGCGCCCCGCAGGCGTCGGCAAGACCCGCATCGTCGCCCATGTGCCGTCGCGTGGCCTGATCGGCTATCACGGCCAGTTCCTGACCGACACCCGCGGCACCGGCGTCTTGAACCGTATCTTCCACGGCTGGGCGCCGCACAAGGGCGCCATCGAAGGCCGCCGCGTCGGCGTCCTCATCTCGATGGAGAATGGCGTGTCCGTCGCCTATGCGCTCTGGAACCTTGAGGAGCGCGGCAAGCTCTTCATCGGCGCGCAGGAACAGATCTACGAGGGCATGATCATCGGCGAGCATTCGCGCGACAATGATCTTGAGGTGAACCCCTTGAAGGGCAAGAAACTGACCAACGTCCGCGCTTCCGGCACGGACGAGGCGGTGCGCCTGACCCCGCCGGTGCGGATGAGCCTGGAAGAAGCCATCGCCTATGTCGAGAATGACGAGCTGGTTGAGGTGACGCCGAAGATCGTGCGCCTCAGGAAACGCCATCTCGATCCGCATGAACGGAAGCGGCAGGCCAAGGCAAGCTGAGAAGGACGAAGTCGGCAATAGTCCAACTGGGCTATTGCTTTGTCCCGGCGCCGTGGCATCCTCCATGATCGGGGGGTAATGGCATGGCGTGCGGACTGGCAGCCGACCCGGCTTTCGACCAGATCGCCTTGGCGGTCTCCCGCGCCGCGCTTGATCCTTCGGCATGGCTTTCGGTTGTACGTGAGTTCGGGCAGCTGTTTCCCGGTCTGCGGTCGCAGATCATCGGCTGGGACATCACCCAGGAAAACAGCATCCCACAGTATCACGACGGCTACCCCGAAGAGTTCGTCACCTCTTACCTGGCACATTTCCAGTATCGGAACCCCTGGATTCCCGGATGGTCCAGGGCGCCGGTCGGCAAAGTCATCAGCGACAGGGAAGTACTCAGCGAGGCCGATCTCGTCCGGACTGAGTTCTACAATGACTGGGTGAAGCCGCAGGAGGACATGCGCGCAGGCATCGGGGTCGTGCTGTTTGCAGATGCCAGCCGCAGTTTCATGCTGGGCAGCAATATCCCGATGAGATATCTGGCATCCTATCAGGATGACGTCCACCAACTCCTCATGCGCGTGACACCGCTGATGCAGCAGGCGCTTGAGATCAACCGCACTCTTCTCGGCTTAAGGCTCGACGCATTTTCCCTGCGATTGGGGATCGAGCCTCTGGGCGCGGCGGTTCTGGTTCTGGGCGAAGGTCGCACGCTCATTCATGCCAACGATCTCGCGCAGGAATTGCTCGCGGCGGGGGCCACGCTGCGGCTCTCGGTGCGCGGCCGGGTTGAATTCGTTGAGTCCGCCGCGCAGGCGCAACTCGACCGGGCGGCGCGGCCGACGGCGGGCGCTGGCCCAGTGACATTCGTGGCAAGCAACACTGCCGCGGCGCCCTTGGTGCGGGCCGTTCCACTGGCGGGGCGCGCGGCCGAAGGGTTGAACCTTGGGGCCATCGCGCTGTCGCAGCGCCCTTCGCTTGTGCTGATCCTGCAGTTCCCTGCCGCTAACCGAGGCGACCGTTCCGCCCATCTGCGGCAGGCGACCGGCCTCAGCCTGTCGGAAGCCGACATTGCCCTTGCCCTGCACGACGGCCTCTCCCTTGCCGAGATCGCCGACACGCGCCGCGTCTCGATCCACACCGTCCGCAATCAGGTGAAGTCCGCCCTGTCGAAGACCGGATCGCGGCGGCAAGCCGATCTGGTGCGGCTGGTCGAGCAGATGCGGCAGGGTGGTGGTGCGCACTGATCCGGGAGACAAACGGGACACCTCCAGACATCCCTGAAGGATATGGCGGATCGGCATAGCTCATTTGCGTCATTGCCTGATGATACCGGCAATGCAAAGCTGGCCTGGAAGATTGCATCCGGTGACAGGGTTTGCCCATGAGCGCGTCGGTGACAGTCGAGGAGCTCAATCGGCTCACAACGCAAATATACGCCGCATGCCTTGACTGGCACCGATGGTCCGACTTGTTGACGTCGGTACACGGGCTTTCTGGCGGCGCGCGCTGCGCGTTGTTCGGCTTCGACATGCAGACCGGAACGCCGTTCAACGTGCTTCACACCAATTTTGCCCCAGAGTTTGCCGACAGCTACTTCGACTACTATGGCAGTATATGCCCCTGGCCGGCCGCCCTGGGCTTGGTGCCGGTGGGCGCCACGATGTCTGCTGGTAGCCTCGTTCCCGATCCGGTCCTCCGGCAATCGGAGTTCTACAACGATTGGGTCAGGCCACAGGAGGACATCGCCTGCGGCGGCGGCGTCACCTTGGCACGCGACATTGATCGTGTGGTCGTGTTCACCGGCAACATCCGGCGCCGGGACGCCGACAAGCTTGAGAAGGACTTCCTGCGCCTGATCGGGCTGCTGACTCCGCATCTGCAACAGGCGCTCGACATCGGCCGGTTGCTTGCGGGGCGCTTGTTCGAAGACGCGGCGAAGGCTGAGGCGGACTCCGGTGCGGCGGTGCTGGTTCTGTCGGCCAACGGCAGGATAATCTTCGCCAACAGGCAGGCCGAAGCACTGATCGAAAGCGGGACGATTGTCGGACGGGATCTGCGCGGGAGGATCCTCGTGCCCGCAATTGTTCATCGGGCCGTTACTCAGTCACTGGCGGAATTGTCAGGCGAGAGGATGCCTGCGCCAAGATCGGTGCTCCTGACCGACGCCCACAGCCGTGATTGGCAAGTCAAGATTGCAGCCCTCGATCCGCGCGGACAGAACCACTCGCCCTTCGGTGTCCTTTGTGGCTTTGCCGGCCGTTGTCTTCTCCTGACACTTGCGTCGCGAACTTCCGATCCGCACTTTGGCAAAAGGCTGGTGCAGGAACTTGCGCTGACAGAAGCCGAGGCCGCAGTGGTCATCGCAATGTGTGAGGGCCTTTCCCTCGCCGAGATCGCCGATGCGCGGCGGGTCAGCATTCACACCATTCGCAATCAGGTGAAGTCCGCCCTTTCGAAGACCGGATCGCGACGACAGGTCGATCTGGTGCGGCTGGTCGAACAGTTGCGGCGGGGCGGCGTACCTCGGAGTTGAAGCTCGCAAAAGAAATCCCCGCCCGGCGAGGCCGAACGGGGCAGAAGCAAGCTGAAATGCGTGCCGCTAAATTTCGGTGGTCTGCGCCCGTCTGGAACGCTTCGCCAAACCCAGCCCGCCGAGCGCCGCCAGAAGCAGCACCGCGCCAGCCGGCAGCGGCACAGGGGCGATGCCGACGGCAGAGACGGAGAAGGACGCGATCTGCAGGGAGCCACTGGTAAAGCTCGTATAGCCCAGCAGCGGATCGAAGTCGAAGAACTGGAAGTAACCCGAAGACCCCGGATTGGACCCAGTCGAATAGCCCGCATCCAAGTTCGCCGGAATCGCGCCGGCGACATCCTGAACTAACCCGTTGAAATAGGATTGGTTCTGAGTGGCACCGGTCTGCGGATCATAAGAACCGTACTCGTAGAACGCCTGGTAGAACTGGCTATATCCGCCGCCGGAGTCGTCAAGGGCGTAAGTGTAGGATTGGACCGACGCGCCGATGTTCCTGCTGACGCCATTGATGGTCAGGACCGCGGACAGGTAAGGGTTGGCCTGACCGTAGACGCTGCCGCCATAGAGAATGTCGATCGCCCCCGAACCATAGGGCTGCGTCTGCCGCCCCCCTACTGCCGTGTCATAGGTCGTCCGCATGGTGAAACTCAGGCCGTCCAGCGATGAATTCGCCCCAAGCCCGAACATGCCTGTCATGTCCGAACTGCCGTAAACCGTCCCGGTGTAGATCGTCTGCATCGTGGCGGCATCCGCCGTGACCGGGCCGAGGCAAAGCGCCACCGCGACCGTACATTCCTTCCACATTTCCGTCCCTCCCCCGAGCAAACTTGACACCAGCATGGCAGCGAAGGGCGCCCCGCGCATGATCCAACCGGGCTATGGCAGTCCGAAGATTCGACGCCTCCTTGGAAACAATGGCGGCGCCAAATGGCACCAATAGCGCTTGCCCGCCCCCGAATCCCGCCTTGTCGAACGCCGATCCGAGCTACGCTGCCCGACGAAGAGCCGGGGCGATCTGGCGGGCAGAAACACTTCCCCCACCTTCGCGATGTGCTAGTCTCAGCTGGACGCACAACGCGAAGGAGTATCGGATGGAACCTGTCGGACTTATCGCCATGCTGCTGATTGGCGCCATTGCCGGGTGGCTCGCCGGGCAGATCATGAAGGGCTACGGGTTCGGGCTTGTCGGCAATATCGTCGTCGGGATCGTCGGCGCATTCGTCGCCGGGCTTATCCTGCCCCGGATCGGCCTCGCGCTTGGCGGCGGCACGCTGGCGGCGATCATTCACGCCACCATCGGCGCGGTGATCTTTCTCTTCCTGCTGCGCCTCGTGAAATCAGCCTGACGCGCCGGTATCCACCACCTCGAACCCGTGGGTGACCTCGGCCACTGCCGCCATCATCGCAGAGGCGGAGCAGTATTTTTCGGCCGAAAGCTGGACTGCGCGTTCGACCTTCTTCGGGTCAAGCCCCCGGCCCTTCACGGTGAACTGCATGTGGATCTTGGTGAAGACCTTGGGGTCGGTATCGGCCCGTTCGGCGCTCAGGTCGCAGATGCAGTCCTCCACCGGCTCGCGGCCCTTTTCGAGGATATGGACCACGTCATAGGCCGAACAGCCGCCGGTGCCGATCAGCATCAGCTCCATCGGGCTTGGCCCCGGCTTCGGGCTGTCGCCATGGGCATTGCCGAAGGCGATGGTATGGCCGGCCTCCACCGATCCCAGAAAGGTCCGGTCGCCGGCCCAGGTCACGCGCGCTTTCATCTGATCATCCCCCTGTCCGCTGTTGCCGCATCTTTGCTGCCACAGGTCGGCGGCTGCAAGGCGCAGGTCCAAGAAAATACAACGACCCCCGGAGTTTCCCCCGGGGGCCGCCCGACTTGTGTGATCCCAGATCAGGCCGCCGAGACGGCGCGGCCGGTCAGGACCTTCACCAGATGGGCGCGGTAGGCGGGCGATCCGTGGAGATCGCCGATCATGCCGTCAGCGGAGACCGTCAGCCCGGCGATGGCGCTGGCCGCGAAGTTCGACGAAAGCGCCTTTTCCGCCTCGGTCCAGCGGAAGACGCCATCTTCGGACGCGCCCGTCACCGCGACGCGGACCCCGGCGGAGGTCTTCGCGACAAAGACCCCGGTCAGGGCAAAGCGCGAGGCCGGCTGCTGGAACTTCTGGTAGTTGGCCTTCCCAGGGATCGGGAAGCGGATTTCGGTGATGATCTCACCGGCTTCCAGCGCGGTCGTGAAGAGGCCCTGGAAGAAGTCATCCGCCGCGATCTTCCGCGCGTTCGTCACCACGGTTGCGCCCGAGGCGAGCACCGCCGCCGGGTAATCCGCCGCCGGGTCGTCGTTGGCGACGCTGCCGCCGATGGTTCCGCGCGAGCGCACCGACGGGTCACCGATGGCACCGGCAAGGGCCGCCAGCGCCGGATAGGCCGTCGCCTCTTTCGCGACAACGGCATGGGGCGTCGCGCCGCCGATGATGAGCGTGTCGCCTTCCTTGCGGACGCCGATCATCTCCTTGATGCCGTTCAGGCTGACAAGGACGGACGGCGAGGCAAGCCGCTGCTTCAGCGTCGGGATCAGCGTCTGGCCGCCGCCCAGCGCCTGTGCATCCTCGCGCCCCAAAGCCTTCACCGCCTCGGCGATGGTCTTGGGCCTTTCGAAATCGAATGCGTACATCTTTTCCTCCTCAGCCCTGAATTGCCGACCAGACCCGCGACGGCGAGACCGGCATGTCGATATGCTTGACCTGTGTGTGACCGCCGCGATGCAGCGCGTCGATCACCGCGTTGACCACCGCCGGTGGCGACCCGATGGCCCCGGCCTCGCCACAGCCCTTCACGCCCAGGGGGTTGTGCGTGCAGGGCGTCTGGCAGGAATAGTCGACCTGATAGAAGGGCACGTCCTCGGCCCGCGGCATCGCGTAGTCCATGAAGGACCCGGTCAGAAGCTGGCCGTTTTCGTCGTAGGTCGTGTTTTCCAGAAGCGCCTGGCCGATCCCCTGCCCGACGCCGCCATGCACCTGACCATCGACGATCATCGGGTTCATGATGTTGCCGAAGTCGTCGGCGCAGACGAAAGAGAGGATATCCACCTTGCCGGTGTCGGGATCGACATCAACCTCGCAGATATAGGCCCCTGCGGGGTAGGTGAAGTTGTTCGGATCGTAGAAGGCGGTTTCCTCCAGCCCCGGCTCCAAGGTTTCGAGCGGGTAGTTGTGCGGGACATAGGCCGAGAAGGCGATTTCGCCGAAGGTCTTGGCCTTGTCGGTGCCCGCGACGCTGAACTTGCCATCCTCGAAAGAAATGTCCTCTTCCGCCGCCTCAAGCATGTGGGCTGCGATCTTCTTGCCCTTGGCCACGATCTTGTCGATCGCCTTGGTCATCGCCACCCCGCAGACCGCGAGCGACCGCGAGCCGTAGGAGCCCATGCCGAAGGGGATCTTCGAGGTGTCGCCATGGACGATCTCGACCGAGCTTTCGGGGATGCCGAGCTTGTCCGCGGCAATCTGGGCAAAGACCGTCTCATGCCCCTGCCCGTGGCTGTGGGCGCCGACCATGATGCTGATGTTGCCGGTCGCGTTCACCCGGACCGTTGCCGCGTCATAAAGCCCGACGCGGGAGCCGAGAACCCCGACGAGATGCGAGGGCGCAATGCCGCAGGCCTCGATCCAGGTCGAAAGACCCATGCCCCGAAGCTTGCCCTTCGCCGCCGAAGCCGCCCGGCGCTTTTCGAAGCCCGACACGTTGGCGATCTCCATCGCCTTGTCGAGCGTCGCATGGTAGTTGCCGGTGTCGTAGGGAAGGCCGACCGGCGTGGTGTAGGGGAACATGTCGGTGGTGATGAAGTTCTTCCGCCTGACCTCGAACGGATCAAGGTTCAGTTCCCGACACATCTTGTCCACCACCCGCTCAAGGCTGAAGGTCGCCTCGGGCCGCCCGGCGCCGCGATAGGCGTCAACCGGCGCGGTGTTGGTGAAGACCGTCTTCACGTTCACGTAGACATTCGGCACCTTGTAGGGGCCGGCCATAAGCGTGCCGTGGAGGAACGTGGGCGTCGCGGTCGAGAAGTTCGAGAGATACGCGCCGACATTGGCCAGCGTCTCGGTCCGGAAGGCGATGAAGGTGCCGTCCTTTTCGCAGGCCAGTTCGATCTTCGTCACATGATCGCGGCCATGCGCATCGGAGAGGAAGCTTTCCGACCGCTCCGCCGTCCAGCGCACCGGGCGCTTCAGCTTCTTCGCCGCGGCCAGAACCAGCGCCTCTTCGCCATAGTGATAGATCTTCGAGCCGAAGCCGCCGCC
>DJUV01000204.1 GCA_002440625.1 Rhodobacteraceae bacterium UBA6273
GGCTTCAAGCGCGCCAACAACATCCTGAGTCAGGCCGAGGCCAAGGACGGCGTCGAATACTCCTTCGGCGCCGATCCGAAATTCGCCGAGGACGACGCGGAACGCGCCCTCTTCACCGCCCTCGACAAGGCCGAGGCCGCCATCGCCCCGGCGATGAAGACTGAAGACTTCGCCCAAGCCATGTCCGCAATGGCCGCCCTCCGCGCCCCCACCGATGCCTTCTTCACCGCCGTTCAGGTCAACAGCGACAACCCGATCATCCGCCGCAACCGCCTCAACCTCCTCAGCCGCATCCGCCAGATCTGCCTTTCTGTCGCCGACCTGACGAAACTCGAAGGCTGACTGCTTTCATCTTGCCCGAAATACCTCGGGGGTGCGGGGGCTGGCCCCCGCCGCCGCTGGACAAGTGACGTGAACCGCGTATCCTGCCGCCGACTCACAGGTTGCCGCAGTGCAGAAACATACCGATTTCAGCGCCTTCACCGAAATCTCGCCCGTCGCGGCGATTGATCCCACACGCCACGGCTGGCGCGCCAAATGCCTGCAACGGCTGGTCCGCCTCGACCTCCCCGTGCCGCCGACCATGGCGCTGCCTGCCGATACCGTGCGCGCCATCGCCGCCGGGCAGATGCCCGACACCGAACGGCTCGCCGCCTTCTTCAACGGCGCCCTGGTCTCGATCCGGCCCTCGCCCGCCAATCCCGACTGGGGCGGGCCGACCACGGTTCTCAATGTCGGCATGAACGCCCTGAAACATGCCGAGATCCGCGACCGCCACGGCAAGGCCCTGGCTGATGCCATGTATCTCAGCTTCGTGCAGGCCTATGCGATCAACGTCGCCCGGCTCGACCCCGACATGTTCACCGCCGAGCCTTCGTCCGAGGCGGTCGCCGCCGTCCTTGCCGCCTATGAGGCGGAGATGGACGAGGAATTCCCGCAGTCGCCCGCCCGGCAACTGGCCGAAGTACTGCGTTCCATGGCCCGCGCCTGGGAAGGGACGACGGCGCGGCTTCTCCGCGAGGCGAAGGGCGCCCCCGCCGATGCCGAGCTTGGCCTTGTCGTGCAGGAAATGGCGCAGCCCTTCGGGCCGGGTCTTTCGGGGCAGGGGACGATCCAGCTGATCGAGAGCGTCACCGGATCGCCGCAGGTGACAGGGCGGTTCCGGGGCCACAACCCGGCCAACCGCAAGGCGGAGGAGACGCTCTACCTCGTGAAGGACAAGCGCGGGCATTCGCTGGAGGAAGCGGCACCCGAGGTTTTCGCAGAGCTTCAGAAGCACTGCGCCAACTGCCGGACCCGGCTGCGCGAAGAGATGCAGGTCGAATTCGCGCTCGAAAACGGCACTCTCTACGTCATCGACGCGGTCCGGGTGCAGCGATCCTCGCGCGCGTCCGTCCGGGTCGCGGTGACGATGGCGAACGAAGGCATCATCAGCCGCGACGAGGCGATCCTGAGGGTGGAGCCGAGGGCGCTTTCCGATCTTCTCCACTACCAGATCGACCCGCGCGGCCCCCGTGACCGGGTGGCGAAGGGCATCGCCGCCAGCCCCGGCGCCGCCTCGGGCCGGATCGTCTTTACCGCCGCCGCCGCGCAGGCTTCGGCGGCGCGCGACGAACGCTGCATCCTTGTCCGCCGCGAAACCGCGCCCGAGGATATCCGCGGCATGCATGCCGCCGTCGCCGTCCTGACCGAACGCGGCGGCATGACCAGCCATGCGGCGGTGATCGCCCGCGGCCTTGGCCTGCCCTGCATCGTCGGCGCTTCCGACATCAGCCTGAACCAGCGCGACAAGACCTTCACCACCCGCGACGGCCGCAGTTTCGGCGAGGGCGACGTCATCACCGTCGATGGCACTAATGGCGAGATCCTCGCCGGCGCCGCCGAGATGCTGGAACCGGCGCTCGACGAATGGTTCCGCACGCTCCTTCACTGGGCCGACAATGTCCGCGACATCGGCGTGCGCGCCAATGCCGACACGCCCGACGATGCCCGCACCGCCCGGATGTTCGAGGCCGAGGGCATCGGCCTTTGCCGCACCGAACACATGTTCTTCGACGAAGACCGCCTGACGGTGATGCGCGAGATGATCTTCGCCGACACCCAGAAGGACCGGAAAGTGGCGCTCGACCGCCTGCTGCCGATGCAGCGCGCGGATTTCGGCGCCCTTTTCGACATCATGGCCGGCCTGCCGGTCTGCATCCGGCTTTTCGACCCGCCACTCCACGAATTCCTGCCACATGACCGCGAGGGGATGCGCGAGCTTGCCGAGGCGCTCGACCGCCCGCAGAGCGAGGTCATCCGCCGGGTCGAGGCGCTGTCGGAATTCAACCCGATGCTCGGCATGCGCGGGGTCCGGCTCGGCATCACCATGCCGGAGATTTACGAAATGCAGGCCCGCGCGATCTTCGAGGCCACGGTCGACGTGCAGCGGCGCGGCATCCGCATCGTGCCCGAGATCATGATCCCCCTCGTCTCGGCCAAGCGCGAGGTTGAGATCGTCAAGACCAGCATCGACGGGGTGGCGGCGGCGGTGCGCACCGCCGCCGGGATGGACTTCGACTACAAGCTTGGCGTCATGGTCGAAACCCCGCGCGCCGCACTCCGGGCCGGCGAGATCGCCCATCACGCGGCCTTCCTGTCCTTCGGTACCAACGACCTGACACAGATGACCTATGGCCTCTCGCGCGACGATGCCGGGCGCTTCATGGGCGACTATGTGCAGAAGGCGGTCTTCCCCGAAGACCCGTTTCACGTGCTCGACGAAGAGGGCGTCGGCGAATTCCTGCTCATCGGTAGTGCGCGAGGGCGCAGAACCAGCCCGGATCTGACACTTTCCGTCTGTGGTGAACATGGCGGAAACCCGACTTCGATCGCATTTTGCCGAAAATCCGGGTTCGACTACGTCTCATGTTCGCCATTTCGGGTTCCGGTGGCGCGTTTGGCCGCCGCGCAATTTGCACTTCTCGATCCTCGACCGAACCCGGAAAACGCCTGAATCTCGGGCAGTTGCCGGAAAAATGTTTCGCTGCACTGCGGCAAGCCGATGATTTTCAACCAAGAATTGTCGGCTTAATTTTGCTGGTTTGATGTGGCAGAAATGCCACTAGGCTAGACAGCCCCCCGAAACCTCGTCTATCTCCCACCCCGTCAAAGCCTTGGGGGCTGTGGCTCGACGAAGCAATTCGGGAATGAAGAATGTCGGTTATGAAGTGCTGGACCGGGGCCACGCTGGTGGCTCTCGCCCTCACCGGACCTGTGCGCGCCGAGATGTCGGTAAGCCAGTCCAACGATCCGACCGCCGCACTTGGCGTCGATATCGCGACCCTTCTGGGTCAGGAAAAGAGTGCCCTCGGGCTGGTGACACCGGCCCGGATACAGGCGCTGACCACGCCGCCCGCTCTCAGGGGTGTCAAGACCAAGGCCGGGGATCCCCTGACCTATGACACCGCCTGGCTTTCGGCGCAGCCGGCGGCGACGGGCGGGGCAGAGTTCCAGTGCCTTGCCACCGCGCTTTACTTCGAGGCGCGCGGCGAAGGCGGCAAGGGCATGGCCTCGGTGGGTGAGGTCATCCTCAACCGCGTCGACAGCGGCGTGTTTCCGGCGTCGATCTGCGGCGTCGTCAATCAGGGCGGCAGCGGCGGTTGCCAGTTTTCCTATACCTGCGACGGCGCGTCGGACAAGGTACGCGAACGTGGCGCATGGGATGCTGCGGCGAAGGTCGCGAAGGCGCTCATGGATGGCGCGCCGCGCACGCTGACCGATGGCGCCACCTATTTCCACACGCCCGCCGTGCGCCCCGCATGGTCGCGGAAGTTCGAGCGTACCGCCCAGATCGGGCGCCACATCTTCTACCGCGCGCCGATCCGTTCGGCGATGAACTGACGCCTGACGCGGATGCGACAGAGGATGCCGCCCGTGGCCCTTCCGGGCCGGGCGGCATCTTCGTATGATGGCCGCAGGTACGCGCGGAGATCCCGATGTCAGATGAAATCCGTCAGGCCTTTGCCCACCCGGAAGAGCGGGCGGGCCTGACTGCCTTCGATCCGGTCCCCGACCGGATCAGTCTGCGCGACCACATCGCGCTCGCCGATATCGGCGCTTTCCAGCAGGAAAGGGGCCATCCGCAACGGCTGCGCTTCAATGTCGTGGTCGAATTGCAGCGCCAGCCCGCGACCGAGACCGACGATGTCGACCGCATCCTGTCCTATGACCGGCTGACCGAGGCCATCGCGACCGAGCTTGCGGCGGAACGGCTGAACCTTCTCGAGACGCTCGCCGACCGCATCGCGCGCCGCATTCTCGCCGAACCGCAACCCCTCAGGGTCTTTCTCCGGATTGAGAAGCTCGATCGTGGCCCTGGGGCGCTGGGGGTGGAGATCGTGCGCTCGCGCGCCGACATCGGCACGGCCGACCTTGCGGCGGAGGGGCCGCGCCCGGTGATCGCCTATCTCGACAATGCCACCATCGACGCGCCCGACCTTGCGGCGAAGCTCGATGCGCTACAGGCGGCGGGTGCGCCGGTGATCCTGGCCGTCGGCCAGCCCGATCTGGTCCGCCCGGCGACCGGCCACGCCCCGACCCAGCGCCGCATCGACCTTCTGGAGATCGAGCAGAACGCCTGGCGCCTGGCCGCGCGCGATCCGCGCTGCGTCGTCGTCGCGACGCGGACGGAAATCGACTGGGCGATGAAGCAGGGCCAGATGGTGGTCTGGGCGCCGTCGAAGATCGTCCTCGACGCCCATGACGGCCCGAAGAATGCCGAGGACGGGCTGGCGCTCGCCGCCTGGTTGGCTGGAGAGATCGGCGCGATCCGCCTTGTCACTCACGGCGCTGTCACAATCCCGGCAGATTGCCGCGTGCCGGTCGACCGCGCCTGACGGCGCACCCTTGCCAAGACCGCGCGGCGCGACCAAAAGGCGGCATGGACTACTTTCGACCGATTGCCCAGACCGACGCCCTGCGCCCCGAAGGCGCGCTGCCGCTTGCCGGTGGCTGGGCCTGGTTCAGCCATGCCGAGCATCTGACGAGGGCCGGTTCGCGCGGACTGGTTCCGGCAGCAAGCCTGCCCGCCGCCGTGGCGCGGCGGTTGTCGCGGCCGCGCGCCATGATTGCCGGGCTGACCATGGACCGCCCGCGCCTGATGGGCATCCTGAACGTGACGCCCGACAGCTTTTCCGACGGCGGCCGCTTTGACCGGCCCGAGGCAGCACTTGCCCATGCCCAAGGGATGGTCGCGGCGGGGGCAGAGATTCTCGACATCGGCGGTGAGAGCACCCGGCCCGGCGCCGCCGAAGTCAGTGCCGAGGAAGAGATCGCACGCACCGCGCCGGTGATCCGGGCGCTGCGCCGCTCAGGCGTGATGGTGCCGATTTCCATTGACACGCGAAAGGCGCCCGTGGCTCACGCCGCTTTGGAGGCGGGCGCGCGTTTCGTCAATGATGTGGCGGCCTTGAGCTATGATCCTCAGATCGCGCATGAGGTTGCATCTGCGGGCGTTCCGCTTTGCCTGATGCATGCGAAAGGGACGCCGGCGACGATGCAGGCCGATCCGCGCTACGGCGATGTGCTGCTCGACGTCTATGATTTTCTCGAAGCGGCGATCGCCCGGGCCGAGGCCGCAGGCATCCCGCGCGACAGGATCGTCGTCGATCCCGGCATCGGCTTCGGCAAGACCGCTGCCCACAACCTGGCGCTTCTGCGCGGTCTGTCGCTTTTCCACCAGACCGGCTGCGTGATCCTCCTCGGCGCCTCGCGGAAACGCTTCATCGGCGCATTGGCGGGCGGCGAGGCGGCGACGCAGGCGGACAGGCGGATGCCGGGGACGCTGGCGGTCACTCTGGCCGGGATCGGGCAGGGTGTTCAGATTCACCGCCTCCATGATATGGTCGAGGCAAAACAGGCGCTCCGTCTCTGGCAGGCGGTGGTGCTGGGAGACGTGGCATGAGCAGGAAGCTTTTCGGAACCGACGGCGTGCGCGGCACCGCCAACTTGTATCCGATGACGGCCGATATGGCGCTGAAACTTGGTGCGGCGGCGGGGCGCTACTTCCGCCGCGACGGATCGGCGGCGCACCGGGTGGTGATCGGCAAGGACACGCGGCTTTCGGGCTACATGTTTGAGACCGCGCTGACGGCGGGCTTTACCTCCACGGGCATGAACGTCTTTCTCCTCGGCCCGGTGCCGACGCCGGCGGTGGGGATGCTCACCACCTCTCTTCGCGCCGATGTCGGGGTGATGATCTCTGCCAGCCACAACCCGCATCAGGACAACGGCATCAAGTTCTTCGGCCCCGATGGCTTCAAGCTCTCGGACGAGGCCGAGATGGAGATCGAGGCGTTGGTCGATGAGGGCGTCGAGCCGGCGCAGGCGCTCAACATCGGCCGCGCCAAACGCATCGACGATGGCCGCTTCCGCTACAACGAACGGGTCAAGGCGACTCTGCCCTCGGGGCGCCGCTTCGACGGACTGAAGGTGGTGATCGACTGTGCCAATGGCGCCGCCTACAAGACCGCGCCGGAGGTGCTTTGGGAACTGGGGGCCGAGATCATACCGATCGGGGTCAATCCGACCGGCACCAACATCAACGAAAAGTGCGGCTCGACCAACACAAGGCTCGCCGCGGAGACGGTGGTGGCGCATGGCGCGGATGTCGGCATCTGCCTTGATGGCGACGCCGACCGCGTGATGATCATCGACGAAAAGGGCCAAGTGGCCGATGGCGACCAGATCATGGCGCTTCTCGCCGCCCGCTGGGCCGGTGAGGGGCGGCTTGCCAGGGGGACGCTGGTGGCGAGCGTCATGTCGAACCTCGGGCTGGAGCGCTTCCTGGCTGCTCGCGGACTGGTGCTGGAACGCGCCGCCGTCGGTGACCGCTATGTGGTGGAGAAGATGCGCGAGGGCGGCTTCAACCTTGGTGGCGAACAGTCCGGCCATATCGTGATGACCGACTACGCGACAACCGGTGACGGGCTCTTGGCGTCCTTGCATTTCCTTGCAGCGCTTGCGGACGAGGGGCGCCCTGCGTCCGAGATGGTGCATCAGTTCGATCCCATCCCGCAGATGTTGAAGAATGTGCGTTACTCGGCCGGTTCTGCGCCTCTTGATGCCGAAGATGTTCGAAAAGTGATAGCGGATGCCGAGGCGCGACTGACCGGATCGGGCCGCCTCCTGATCCGCAAGTCGGGCACCGAACCCCTGATCCGCGTCATGGCCGAATGCGAGGACGAGGCGCTTCTGGCCCGCGTGGTCGATGATATCGTCGGCGCGGTTCAGGCCGCGGTCTGAGGCTCAGATCGCGGTAAAGCCGTTGTCGGCGAAAAGATGCGCGCCGTTGACGAAGCTCGCCTCATCCGAGGCGAGGAAGAGCGCCGCGCGCGCCATCTCCTCCGGTTCGGCGATCCGGCCCTGCATCGCGGCGAGGCCTTCTTCGGACACATCAACGCCAAGGCGGGTCAGGTCGGCCACCTCGCGCAGGCCATGCGGTGTGCGCACGAAGCCGGGGCAGAGGGCGTTGCAGCGGATACCACGGTCGCGGAACTCCACGGCGATGGCGCGGGCGAATTGGTGGCAGGCGCCTTTCGTGGTGCAGTAAAGCACCTCCATCGGCGTCGCGGCGACCGCGCTGATCGATGAGGTGCAGACGATGCTGCCGCCCCCCGCCGCGATCATCTGCGGCAGGACGGCCTTGGTCATAAGGAACATGGATTTCACGTTGATGGCGTGAAGCCCGTCCCAATCCTCCTCCGTCGTCTCAAGGAACGGTTTGATGACGATCGTGCCGGCGTGATTGAAAAGCACCGTCGCCGGGCCGAAGGCGCGTTCGGTTGCCGCAACCGCCGCCGCGACATCACCCGCCTTCGAGACATCGGCGCGAAGCGCGATGGCCTCGCCCCCGGCCCCGACGATCAGATGCGCCCGCTCCTCGGCGCTGGCGAGGTTCCGGTCGATGATGGCGACCTTCGCCCCCTCGGCGGCAAACAGGCTCGAAGCTGCCCCGCCCATGCCGGTGGCGCCCCCGGAAATGATCGTCGTCTTGCCTGCCAGTCTGCCCATGTCGCCCGCCCTCCGATGAATGGCCGGATGAAACATCCGCCGCTTGCGCCGCGCAAGCCCCCGGAAAGGAAAAGGGGCGCCCAGAAGGCGCCCCGTTCCGTATTTGGCAACCCGTAGGATGGGCAATACTGCCCATCCTACCCCAATCAGTTCCGCGCCTTGTCGACCATCTTGCCCTTGGAGATCCAGGGCATCATGGCGCGCAGCTTCTCACCGACCTGTTCGATCTGGTGTTCGTCATTCAGGCGCCGGGTGGCCTTGAAGAACGGCTGGCCCACGGCATTTTCCTGCATGAAGTCGCGCA
>DJUV01000301.1:0-735 GCA_002440625.1 Rhodobacteraceae bacterium UBA6273
GGGCTCCATCATGCGCCTCGGCGCCGACAATCCGGTGATGGAGATCGAGGCGACCTCGACCGGATCGCTCGGCCTTGATATCGCGCTTGGCATCGGCGGCCTCCCGAAGGGCCGGATCGTGGAGATCTACGGGCCGGAAAGCTCGGGCAAGACCACGCTGACGCTGCATGTCGTCGCGGAAGAGCAGAAAAAGGGCGGCGTCTGTGCCTTTGTCGACGCCGAACACGCGCTTGATCCGCAATATGCCAAGAAGCTGGGCGTTAACCTGGATGAACTTCTGATCTCGCAGCCTGACACCGGCGAACAGGCGCTGGAGATTGTCGATACGCTGGTGCGCTCCGGTGCCGTCAGCCTTGTCGTCGTCGATTCGGTCGCGGCCCTGACCCCGAAGGCGGAGCTTGAGGGCGACATGGGCGACAGCAATGTCGGCGTGCATGCCCGTCTGATGAGCCAGGCGATGCGCAAGCTGACGGGTTCGATCAGCCGGTCGAACTGCATGGTGATCTTCATCAACCAGATCCGCATGAAGATCGGCGTGATGTTCGGCAGCCCGGAAACGACGACGGGCGGCAACGCGCTGAAATTCTACGCCTCGGTCCGGCTCGACATCCGCCGCATCGGCGCGATCAAGGACCGCGAGGAGGTTGTCGGCAACACGACGCGCGTGAAGGTCGTGAAGAACAAGGTGGCGCCGCCCTTCAAGCAGGTCGAGTTCGACATCATGTATGGCGAGGG
>DJUV01000301.1:839-2826 GCA_002440625.1 Rhodobacteraceae bacterium UBA6273
GGCGAGGGCATCTCCAAGACCGGCGAACTGATCGATCTTGGCGTCAAGGCCGGGGTGATCGAGAAGTCGGGCGCCTGGTATTCCTACGGCGATGAGCGGATCGGCCAGGGGCGCGAGAATGCCAAGCAGTTCCTGAAGGACAATCCCGACCGGGCCTATGAGGTCGAGGACAAGATCCGCGCCAGCCACGGGCTTGAGTTCGGCGTCTCGGAAGACTCTGGCGGCGGCGAAGATGTGATGGAGGCCTGATCCGCAAGACGGGCAGGAAGAAGGGCCGGGGATGACCCGGCCCTTTTCATTTCGTGCGCGGGGCGTTTACGCCACCGCCATGATATCCTCATCGAATGCCGCCGCCGAAGTTGTCGAGGGCAGGATGCCACAGCGCTTCACCCAGTCGCGGATCACCGGCACATCGGGGGTGAAATCCGGGAAGAAAAGGAAGGGCGAGACCAGAAGGATGTCTGCCGCCGTCGGATGGGTCCCCATCAGGAACGGGCGGCCAGCAAGCGCATCCGACAGACGGGCGGCTAGTTCGGTTTGGCCCCGGAACGAAGATGTCAGGAACGGATGGCTCAGCCCTGCCGCCGCCGTGACCATCACCGGCTCGACGACATTGCCATACCAGGCGAGCCAGGCGAGGTAGGTGCCGCGCCCGGCTTCACCGTGGCGCGGGCCGATCCGACCGTCGCCAAGCGTATCTGTCAGATAAAGCATGATCGCATTCGATTCGGTGATGACCTCACCCCCGTCGACCAGTACCGGGACCTTGCCTTCGGGATGCGGGTTGGCGGTGTCGCGCGCCCCGGTGCCGTCGCGGCGCGGGATCGCTACCGGGCGGATCGACACGCGGTCGCGGGCGCCCATTTCATCAAGAAGCCGGATGATCCGGGTGGAGCGGGACTGGGGCGAGTGGAAGAGCGTCATCATGGGTTCGTTCCTTTCGTTTGCGATCTGCCGATGCCCCGGTAATACTCCGCTCATGCTGCCAGTTCCTGTCAGGATCACGCCATGGCCCGCACCGACCGCCTCCTGCGCCTGATGCAGGCGCTCCGCAGCCTTCCGGCGCCCGTGACCGCCGGGCGGTTGGCCGAGGAAACCGAGGTTTCGCAGCGGTCGCTTTACCGCGACATCGCCTCCTTGCGCGCCGCGGGGGCACAGATCGAGGGGACGCCGGGTTTTGGCTATACGCTGACCGAAGACATCGCGCTCCCGCCCATGCGGTTCAGCCGGATCGAGATCGAGGCGCTGGCCGCAGGCCTTTCCATCGTCGAGGCGGGCGGCGACGCCGAGATACGGCGCGCGGCCGCCGAGGCGCTAGCAAAGGTCAGGGCGAGCCTGCCGGAACGTGAGCAAAGCCAGATGCTCCATGCCGTCACCCGTGTCTACCGTGCCCGGCCAGCGGAAGGGGCCGTGCGCGACCTGTCACTGATCCGTCAGGCAAGCTGGAAGGAAACCGCTATCGAGATCGATTATTCCGACAGGGACGGCAGCGCGACGACCCGCCGGATCTGGCCGCTTGCCATCGTCTGGCAGGAGACCTTCGTGGTCCTCGCATGGTGCTGCATGCGGCAGGACTTCCGCATGTTCCGCCCGGACCGGATGCGCGCGATCAGGCCTGCCGATGAAAGCTTCCGCCCGCGCCGTGCCGCGCTTTTACGCGATTATGTTGCGATTCTCCGCCAGCGCCGCGCGCCGCTGGACAGCAACGCCCCCCGGCCTTAAATGGTCCCTGACCGCCATCGAGGGCCAAAGACATGCCGTCATTGAATGACATCCGTTCGACTTTTCTCAACTATTTCGAGCGCAACGATCACCGGGTGGTGGCATCGTCGCCGCTGGTGCCCCGGAACGATCCGACGCTGATGTTCGCCAACTCCGGCATGGTGCAGTTCAAGAACTGCTTCACCGGGGTCGAAAAGCGCGACTATGTGCGCGCGACGACGGCGCAGAAATGCGTCCGCGCCGGCGGCAAGCACAATGACCTCGA
>DJUV01000302.1 GCA_002440625.1 Rhodobacteraceae bacterium UBA6273
ATCACCTGCAACAAGAACGGCATTCCCTTCGACCCGGAAAAGCCGACCGTAACCTCGGGCGTCCGTCTCGGCACCCCCGCCGGCACCACGCGCGGCTTCGGCGAGGCGGAGTTCCGCCAGATCGCCCGGCTGATCGTCGAGGTGGTCGATGGGCTTGCGGCCAATGGCGCCGACGGTAATGGCGCGGTTGAGTCCAAGGTCAAGGCCGAGGTCGAAAAGCTCTGCGCTAGGTTCCCGCTTTATCCGGGGCTCTGAGCCGGCCGGAATGAATGACAACGGCGCCCCGAGCGGGCGCCGTTTTTCATTTCCCGTTCGCTTTCAGATATAGCCGCGCCAGAGGAGGACGAGAAGCACCAGCACCCCGGTCACGAAGACCGCAGCACCGATGCCGGTGATGACCTGCATCGCCAGCGCGCGGCGACGTTCGCCGGCGCCGATCGGCTTCAGGTAGCGCAGGCAGGCGTCATAGGCATGGGCGGTGCGGGCTTGGTCGATCTGCACCATCAGCTTCGGCACCCTGGCCTGTTCCTCGGCCTGGGCCAGATAGGCCGCCTCCCGCCGGACCTTGCGCGGCAATCGTTTGCCGCCGCGCCGGAGTTTGTCGGAAAGCGTCTTGCCGCCGACATTGAGCCGTTCCTCGAACAACTCGGCCACGCGCCCCGCCATCTGGTGAAGATTCGCCGCACTCATCACACTACCCCCCGTTCCCTCCTGAAAGTGTACGCCGGGCGCCCCGATCCCGCAACGCACGCAGGGTACTGGAAATGCCCCAAAGCCTCGGCTAGGCAGGGGGTATGCTCAACCTTGTCGAATATGGCACTGCCACCGACCTGCCCACGCTCCTCATCGTGCACGGGCTCTTTGGTTCGGCACGCAATTGGGGCGCCATCGCCAAGCGGATGTCGGACAGCCGCCGGGTCGTGGCCGTCGACATGCGCAACCATGGTGAAAGCTTCCGTGCGGAGAGCCAGAGCTATCCTGACATGGCGGCCGATCTGGCCGAGGTGATCGGCTGGATCGGCGCGCCGGTTGATGTGATGGGCCATTCGATGGGCGGCAAGACTGCGATGCAGCTTGCGCTGACGCATGGCGAGATGGTCAACCGCCTCGTCGTGGCCGACATCGCGCCGGTCGCTTACGAGCATTCCCAGGCGCATCTGATCGACGCGATGCGTCATCTTGAACTGAGCGGCCTGACGCAACGGTCCGAGGCCGACCGGCGGCTGGCGGTGGAGCTTCATGCGCCGGCGATCCGCGCATTCCTGCTCCAGTCGTTGGACCTCAAAAGCCAGCCGCCGGTCTGGCGGCTCAATCTCGACGTGCTGGAGCGGGACATGGGGCTGGTGGTGGGCTGGCCGGGAACGACCGGGCGGTTCGACAAGCCGGTTCTCTTCATCACCGGGGCGGAGTCGGACTATGTGAAGTCGGAAGATCGCGCGGCGATCAAGGCGCTTTTCCCACAGGCCAAGATGGCAAAGATCCCCGGCGCCGCCCATTGGCTTCATGCCGATCGCCCGCGCGAGTTCGAGGCGGCGCTCAGGGTTTTCTTGAACTAACCGCCCTGCCCTTCAGCCGCAGTCGAGATCAAAGCGCGCCACGCCGGTATCGCCGGGTATCTTCGTCCGCATCGTGTCAGGGATGACTTGGCAGCCGGTGGCCTCCGCCGCCGCTTCCTCCATCAACTTCGGCACCGGGGCGCGGGCCGCACGAGACAGGTAGCCCATCCGCACCACCTCCACCTCATCGGCCCGCTGGTAGACGACGAAGTCGATTCCGCCGCGGCTGACCTCATGGCGCGCGGCACCGAAGAAGTCGGGCGCGGGCGAGGCACAGGCGGCGAGGAGAAGGAGCAGGGGCATGAAGCGATACATGGCCCGACCTTCAAGGCGCGTGGTTAAGAAAGGGTGAACAGCCGTCCTGCCCCGGTCCTGGAAAAACGGCCCCCAGAAAATCGCCTGTCGCGAGAGTTTCGACGGGAACCCTTTTGCCGCCGCCGCGTTCATCCTTCGAAGGACACACTCGACGGAGTATCAGATGACGCGACTTGCCCTCATTCTCGCTGCGGTTCTCGGACTGGCGGCTTGCGAGACGATCAAGGGTGCGGGGCAGGACCTGCAGAGCGCGGGCCAGACCATTGAATCTGAGGCCGCCGAAAGCCAGGCCAACATGTAACGGGTTCCCCTCCCTGACGGCACGGCCTGACGTTTGTCCCCCAACCGCGTTGGCCGTTTGCCGGACACCTCCGCAGAATGCGGAAACGGCCCCCGAGGGGGCCGTTCTTTTGTCTGCTACGTCGCTCGAATCTTCGGATCAGCCTTTCGAGCCGCCGATATGGTCGCCCATCGCCACCAGATCGGCGAGCAGCTTTGCCGTATCATCGACCAGATCGTGGTGCCCGGCATCCTTCGCGGCACGAAGCTGTTCTTCCGCCCGCGCGACGAAGCCCTTGACGACGTCCGAGGTCAGCTCCGCCACCGGCAGCGCCTCTTCCGCCAAGAGCGAGGTGCCCGCAGCCGAAATCTCGGCAAAGCCCCCGGTCACGGCATAGTCTTCCGACGCGCCATCGGCCTTGATGATGCGCAGAATACCCGGACGCAGCGTGGTGATGAGCGGCGCATGGCCGGGCATCGCCGTAAGGTCGCCGTCGGCGCCCGGAATGCGGACCTCGCGCGCCTGAACGGAAGCGAGCCGCCGTTCAGGGGAAACGAGATCGAATTGCATCGTATCGGCCATGTCGCCCCCTTACGCCGCTTCTGCGGCCAGACGCTTCGCCTTGGCTTTCACTTCCTCGATGTCGCCGACCATGTAGAAGGCGGCTTCGGGCAGGTGGTCATACTCACCCGCGACCACGGCCCGGAAGGACGCGATGGTCTTGTCGAGCGGAACCTGAACACCGTCAGAGCCGGTGAAGACCTTGGCCACGTCGAAGGGCTGGCTGAGGAAGCGCTGGATCTTCCGGGCGCGGGTCACCGTCAGCTTGTCCTCTTCGCTCAGCTCGTCCATCCCGAGGATGGCGATGATGTCCTGCAGCGACTTGTAGCGCTGGAGGATACCCTGAACGTCACGGGCAACCTGATAGTGCTCTTCACCCACGACCGACGGATCGAGGATCCGGCTGGTCGAGTCGAGCGGGTCAACCGCCGGGTAGATGCCAAGCTCCGAGATCGCACGCGACAGAACCGTCGTGGCGTCAAGGTGGGCGAAGGAGGTCGCAGGCGCCGGGTCGGTAAGGTCGTCGGCCGGAACGTAGATGGCCTGCACCGAGGTGATCGAACCGGCCTTGGTCGAGGTGATGCGTTCCTGCATCGCGCCCATGTCGGTGGCGAGCGTCGGCTGGTAGCCCACGGCAGAAGGGATACGGCCAAGAAGGGCCGACACTTCCGAACCGGCTTGCGTGAAGCGGAAGATGTTGTCGACGAAGAAAAGAACGTCCGTGCCCGACTGGTCGCGGAACTGTTCGGCCAGCGTCAGGCCCGACAGCGCCACGCGCATACGCGCCCCCGGCGGTTCGTTCATCTGACCGTAGACAAGGGCCACTTTCGACTTTTCGAGGTCATCGAGGACGATAACGCCGGATTCGATCATCTCGT
>DJUV01000056.1 GCA_002440625.1 Rhodobacteraceae bacterium UBA6273
TCCTTCGCCGCTGTCCAAGCTAAAAGTTTGAAAAGCCAAGGAAGCCCGGCTAGCTTCGGGCCAACAAACCTCGACATGGGCAGTGTCTTCAAAATGAAAACGGCTTTCCTTTGCAACCTCGCGTCCGCCTTCGCCGCGGCACTGATCCTTCTTGCGCCTGCGGCAAGTCTCGCCGAACCGCAGCACGGCATAGCTATGTATGGAAAGCCCGCCCTCCCACCCGATTTTGTGTCCCTGCCCTATGCCAACCCGGATGCGCCGAAGGGCGGCAGGCTGCTTCTTGGCGAGGGTGGCAGTTTCGATTCCTTCAACCCCTTCATACTCAAAGGCACCGCCCCCTCGGGCGTGTCGCTCTATGTCGTCGAGACGCTGATGGGCCGGTCGATCGACGAACCCTTCAGCCTCTACGGCCTTCTCGCCGAATCGGTGGAGACCGACCCCGAGCGGACCTGGGTCGAATACACCCTCCGGCCCGAGGCAAAGTTCTCCGACGGCAGCCCCGTCACCATCGACGATGTGATGTGGAGTTACGAGACCCTCGGCACCAAGGGCAGCCCGCGCTATGCCGGCGCCTGGGCCAAGGTGGCGAAGATGGAACAGACCGGGCCGCGTTCGGTCCGCTTCACCTTCACCGAAAGGGACCGTGAGCTTGCGATGCTGATGGGGATGCGGCCGATCCTGAAGAAGGCCCAGTGGGAGGGCAAGGATTTCACCGAAAGCTCGCTCGATGCGCCCATCGGCTCCGGCCCCTATGTGATCGACAGGTTCGAGGCCGGGCGCTTCGTGTCCTACAAGCGCAACCCCGACTATTGGGGCAAGGACCTGGCCATCAATCGCGGGCGGCACAACTTCGACGAGATCCGCTATGACTTCTTCTCTGACGAGAACGGGTTGTTTCAAGCCTTTACGGCCGGCCTCATCAACAGCTACCGCGAGACGAACGCGGCGAAGTGGCAAAGCCAGTTCAACTTCCCCGACGTGCAGTCGGGCGCGGTGGTAAAGGCCGAGATCCCGCACCAGCGGCCCTCGGGCATTGCCGGTTTCGTGATGAACACCCGCAACCCGATCTTCGCCGACTGGCGCGTGCGCGAGGCGATGATCCTCGCCTTCAACTTCGAATTCATCAACACCACGCTGAACGGCGGCACCGAGCCGCGCATCACCTCCTACTTCTCCAACTCCGTCCTCGGCATGGATCATGGCCCCGCGGCGGGGCTTGAGGCCGAGCTGCTCTCGCCCTTCGCTGCCGATCTGCCCCCCGGCACGATCGAGGGCTATTCCCTCCCCGTCGGCGATGCCGGCCAGGCGCTTGACCGCAAGGCGCTCAGGCAGGCGCGTTCGCTTCTGGAGGAGGCGGGCTGGACCGTGCAGGACGGTGTCCTGAAGAACGCCGACGGCATGCCCTTCACCTTCGAGATCCTGCTTGCCGCCAGCGCCACCGAAACCCAATCGATCATCGACATCTATGTCGAGGCGCTGAAGAACCTCGGCATCACGCCGACCATCACCGTCGCCGATACCGCGCAGTACAAGGAACGCACCGACAAATACGCCTTCGACATGGCCTATATGCTTCGCGCGCTCAGCCTGTCGCCCGGAAATGAGCAATACCTCTACTGGGGCTCGAAGGTCGTCGATCAGCCCGGCGCCCGGAACTGGATGGGGATGAAGGCTCCGGCGGCGGAAAAGGCCATCGACACTATGCTGAACGCCCGCAACACCGATGACTTCATCGCCGCCACCAAGGCGCTCGACCGGGTGCTGACGGCGGGGCGCTACGTGATCCCGATCTGGTTCTCGAAAACCGGCAAGATCGCCCATTCATCCCATCTTCACTACCCAACCCGTATTCCGCTATACGGCGACTGGCCGGGCTTTCAGCCCGAAGTCTGGTGGTATGAGGAATGACCATGAAGAAGATCGCTCTGGCCCTGCTTCTGGCGGCGCTCGCTGGCTGCAACACCATCGCCGGGGTCGGCGATGACGTCTCGGGCGGCGCCCGCACCGTGCAGGGCTGGATGTAGTTCCGACGAAATATCCGCATGGCGCTTTCGCCCCGGACAGAACGGGTGCAAACTGCTTGCGAAAGATCGGGACTGACGGGACTGCGACGATGAAATGGCATCATGTTCAGGAAAACTGGGCCGCCTTCTATGAGGCGATCATGGACAAATGGCCCGATGCCGACGAGGCGGAACTGGATGAGGTTGACGGCGACCAGCGCGCCTTCGTCGTCTACGTCGCCGAACTGACCGGTCAGGAGCCGGCCGATGCCCGCGACGAAATCCGCGAATGGCTGGCGGGGGAGCTTCCGTCTGACGTGGTGATGGACCCGCGCCATGACGACCAGTCGATCCGGCTTTCGGGCAAATACGTGCCCGAGGGCGAGGATGAGTCGGACGATGACGCCCGCTTTGGGGATGACGGCTAGCGGCAGGCTTCAGCCGAGCGCGTAGCCCGCGCCGCGCACCGTCCTGACCGGGTCTTCGCCGCCATGGGCGCAAAGCGCCTTCCGCAAGCGCCCGACATGAACGTCCACAGTCCGGGTATCGACATAGATGTCGCGCCCCCAGACCCGGTCGAGCAACTGCTCGCGGCTCCAGACCCGGCCCGGCTTTTCCATGAAGGTGGTCAGCAGGCGGAACTCGGTCGGTCCGAGCTTCAGGACGTTGCCGCCGCGGTGGACGCGGTGGGTTTCGGGATCAAGCGTGATGTCGGCATATTCCAGCGTCTCGCCCATGCTCGACGGGCGCGAGCGGCGAAGCTGGGTGCGGACCCGCGCCATCAGTTCGGCCACCGAATAGGGCTTCACGATGTAGTCATCCGCGCCAGTCTCAAGCCCGCGCACAAGGTCGGTTTCCTCGGACCGGGCCGACAGCATGATGATCGGCACGTTCTTGGTATCGGCGCGCGACTTCAAGCGGCGGCAGACCTCGATCCCCGAGACGCTTGGCAGCATCCAGTCGAGAACGATCAGGTCCGGCGCACCCTCGGCAACGATCAGGAGCGCCTCTTCGCCATTGTCAGCCTGCTGGACGCGGAACCCCTCCGCCGCGAGGTTATAGGCCAGCACTTCCCGCTGCGCGGGTTCGTCCTCGACCACCAGAACAGAGGGCGCCAGCATCCTCAGAGATCCTTCACGCCGACATCAGTGACGCTTTCGGCCTTGGGCCGCGCCTCATCGGGGAAGCTGCCGGTCACAAGATAGATCACCTGTTCGGCGATCGAGGTGGCATGGTCGCCCATCCGCTCGATGTTCTTGGCGATGAAGTGAAGGTGCATGCAGGCTGTGATGTTGCGCGGGTCTTCCATCATATGGGTCAGGAATTCGCGGAACAGCGCGTTGTACATCTGGTCGATGTCCTTGTCGCGGTTGCGGACATCCTCGGCCAAGGCCACGTCGCGGTGGATATAGGCGTCAAGCGCATGGCCCAGCATCTCGGCCACCGCCTTCGACATCCGGCGCAGCGATCCGCCTGCCCCGCCGATCGCCGTCATCTGGCCAAGGACGTTGGCGCGCTTGGCCATGTTCTTGGCATAGTCGGCAACCCGTTCAAGGCTGGCCGCGATCTTCATCACGCTGAGAACCGTGCGCAGGTCGGATGCCGTCGGTGCGCGGAGCGCGATCAGCCGCGCCGCCTCCTCGTTCACCCGCTCCTCCAGCGCGTCGATGGCCTTGTCGCCCTGGCGGACCCTTTCGGCCAGGTCCTCGTCGCGGGTATCAAGCGCCTGGGCGGCGTCGAGAATGGCGGTTTCGACCATGCCGCCCATCTTGACGATCATCGCCTGGATCGCCTCAAGATCGCGGTCGAAGGCGCTGAGAATGTGTCTTTCGCTCATCTGGTTCCCCAAGGCTCAGCCGATACGGCCGGTGATGTAGCTTTCCGTGCGCGGATCGCGGGGTTTGGTGAAGATCTGGGTCGTCTCGCCGAATTCGACAAGGTTGCCGAGATGGAAGAAGGCGGTGCGCTGGCTGACGCGGGCGGCCTGCTGCATCGAATGGGTGACGATCACGACCGAAAACTGAGCGCGCAACTCGTCGATCAGTTCCTCGACCTGCGCGGTGGCGATGGGGTCGAGCGCCGAACAGGGCTCGTCCATCAGCAGAACCTCGGGCGAGGTCGCGATGGCCCGCGCGATGCAGAGCCGCTGTTGCTGGCCGCCCGACAGGCCGGTGCCGGGCTGGTGCAGCCGGTCCTTGACCTCTTTCCAGAGGGCGGCCCGGCGGAGCGAAGTTTCGACCACCTCGTCAAGCTCGGCCTTCGACCGGGTCAACCCGTGGATGCGGGGACCGTAGGCCACGTTGTCAAAGATCGACTTCGGGAAGGGGTTTGGTTTCTGGAACACCATGCCGACCTTGGCGCGAAGCTGCACCGGGTCGACGCGCTTGTCGTAGATATCCTCGCCGTCGAGCGTGATGCGGCCCTCGACCCGGCAGCTTGGGATGGTGTCATTCATCCGGTTCAGGCAGCGCAGAAACGTCGACTTGCCGCAGCCCGAAGGGCCGATGAAGGCGGTGACCATGCGGTCGTGAATGTCGACGTCCACATCCTTGATGGCGTGGTTGTCGCCGTAATAGACCTGCGCATTCCGGGCCGAGATCTTGATTGCGGTGGCGGTAATCTCGGCCTCGCGGCGTGTCATGTCATTCATGGTCAGGCTCTCCGTCGGCATCTTACCAGCGCCGCTCGAAACGGCGGCGCAGAAGGATCGCGGCCGCGTTCATGGTTACAAGGAATATCAGAAGGACGATGATCGCGCCCCCTGCCCGTTCGACAAAGGCCGGGTCGGCGCGCTGGGTCCAGTTGTAGACCTGCACCGGCAGGGCCGAGGCCGGGTCGAAGAAGCCTTCGGGCGGCGCGCCGGGATATTCGCGGACAAAGGCCACCATGCCGATCAGAAGAAGCGGCGCGGTTTCCCCCAGCGCCTGCGCTAGGCCGATGATCATGCCGGTCAGGATACCGGGGGCTGCCAGCGGCAGGACGTGGTGGAAGACCGATTGCATCTTCGACGCACCAACGCCGAGCGCCGCATCGCGGATCGAGGGCGGCACGGCTTTCAGTGCGGCGCGGGCCGGGATGATGATCCGGGGCAGCGTCATCAGCGTCAGGACAAGCCCGCCGACGATGGGCGCGGATTGCGGCAGACCGGCGAAGTTGATGAAGATCGCAAGGCCGAGGATGCCGTAGACGATGGAAGGAACCGCGGCGAGGTTCGAGATATTCACCTCGATCAGATCGGTGAAACGGTTCTTCGGCGCGAATTCCTCAAGATAGATGGATGCGGCGACGCCAATGGGCAGCGACAGCACCAGAACCACGATCATCATGTAGAGCGAGCCCAGGATGGCGACGCCAAGCCCCGCCGCCTCGGGCCTTTGCTCGGAAGCATCGGGCGCGGTGATGAAGCCCATGTTGAAGCGGCTGTGGAGGATGCCCGCATCTTTCAGCGCATCGGCAAGGGCAAGCTGTTCGGGGCTGATGTTGGAATCGAGCGCTGCGGAGTCCATCGTGACCCGGCCCTTGAAGTAGCCGTCGATCCGGCCTGAGGCGAGCGCCTCGAAACTGATCGTCTGGCCGACGAGGGTGGGATCGGCCAGCACCATGTCGCGAAGCTGCGCCGGGGCGTCCTGGCTGATAAGCGCGCCGATGGCCTTAGCCTTCAGGCCCTGATCGGAGATGCCGTTTTCCTCCATCGCCGCCTGCAGGCCCTTGGTCAGCAGGGGCGCATAGCCAACGGTCGTGACCTTGGCCATGACCGCAGGATCGAGCTTGCCCGACTTGTCGAGCTTCTTCGCGTCGAGCGTGACCGGAATTGCGATAGTGGTCTGGCGGAAGACCGAAACCCCGTTCGCGAAGATCGAGACCAGAAGAAGCGTAAGCGCGATCAGCGCGACGGTAACGGCGGCCAGACCATAGGCGCGGAACCGCGCCTCGGCGGCATTCCGGCGGCGGGTGCGGTCGTCAAGCGTCAGGAGCGAGCGCTTGCCGGGAACCGTCTGAGCCGTTGTATCGGTCATTCGTACTGCTCCCGGTATTTGCGCACGATGTAGAGCGCGAAGATGTTCAGCGCGAGGGTGATGGTGAAGAGCGTCAGCCCCAGCGCGAAGGCAACCAGCGTCTCGGGCGAGGCGAATTCGGTGTCGCCGGTCAACTGGCTCACGATCTTCACCGTCACCGTCGTCATCGCCTCGAAGGGGTTGAGGCTGAGCTTTGCCGCCGCCCCTGCCCCCATCACGACGATCATTGTCTCACCGATGGCGCGGCTTGCCGCCAGAAGAATGGCGCCGACGACGCCCGGCAAGGCTGCGGGGAGGACCACCTGCTTGATCGTCTCGGAGGGCGTGGCACCCAGCCCGAGCGAACCGTCACGCAGCGACTGCGGCACGGCGTTGATGATGTCGTCCGAAAGCGAGGAGACGAAGGGAATGACCATGATCCCCATGACCAGTCCTGCCGTCATCACCGAGGACGAAGACGTGCCAAGCCCAAGGGGCTGCGCGAAGTAGTCGCGCAGCATCGGCCCCACGGTGACAAGCGCGAAGAGGCCGTAGACGATCGTCGGGATCCCCGCAAGGATCTCGATGGCGGGCTTGACGATGGCGCGGGTCCGCTTCGAGGCATATTCGGACAGGTAGATCGCGATCATCAGCCCGATGGGGGCGGCGACCAGAAGGGCGATGAACGAGACATAGAGCGTACCCCAAAGGAGCGGCCAGATGCCGAGGTCCGATCCGCCGCGGAACTGCGGATTCCAGGTCAGGCTGAAGAGGAAGTCCTTGACCGGGTAGAGGCGGAAGAAACTCAGGCTCTCGAAAAGGAGCGAGGCGATGATGCCGATGGTCGTCAGGACTGCGATCAGCGAAGAGCCGATGAGAAGTGCGAGGACGAAGGTTTCCGAGACATTTCGCGCGCGCAGATCAGGCCGGATGCGGCGGAGCGACAGGACAAGCCCGGCGATCGCGGTCAGAAGGACGGTGACAGTCATCGCCCGCCGCCCGCCCCGGCTTTCGGTGCGAAATAGTTTTGCCGCCTCGAAGACGGTGGGCTTCACTTCGCCACCCAGTGCCACGCCGACCGCGCCAAGCCGGTCGCGGAGGCCGCCCATATCGGCGCCAAGGGCGGCGATGCCGGCCTCGGTCAGCCCCTCTCGTGCGCCGATGACGTCAAGCCCGTCGGAAATGCGGCGCACATCGCTCATCACCAGCGAGGCGGAACTGCCTTCTGGGATGTCGGCGGGTGCCAGAAGCGCTGCGGCGTTGCGCTCGATCACCACCGGCTGGATCAGAAGCCATGCCGCTATCAGGAGGAGCGCCGGCACCGCGGTGAAGAGAAGGACCATCTGGCCGTGATGCCCGGGCAGCGAGTGCAGCTGGCGGGGATCACCGCCGGTGGACTTCAGCGCCCGCATCCGGCCCGCGAGGAATCCTGCCGCGGCCAGCGCCAGCACGACAAGAAGGATCATTCCAAGGCTCATTCCACCCACCAGAAAAGAAGGTCCGGGCGGCGATGACCGCCGCCCGGTGCGTCAATCGCTTATTCCAGCGGGCCCATCGGTGTCTCGGCGGCCACGGCGGCCTGCGTCGCGGCGAGTTCCGGGTCGGACACAAGGCCGTATTCGGCAAGCGGTCCATCCGGGCCGGCCATGTCGTCGGAGACGAAGAACTCGATGTATTCCTTCAGGCCGGGGATCACGCCGAGATGCGCCTTCTTCACGTAGAAGTAGAGCGGGCGCGACACCGGGTAGTCACCCGAGGAAATCGTCTCGACCGAGGGCGTGACGCCGTCCATCGTTGCGACCTGAAGCTTGTCGGTGTTGTTCTGGTAGAAGGACAGGCCGAAGACGCCGATGCCGTTCTTGTTGGCCGCGATGCGTGCCAGGGTTTCGGTATAGTCGCCGTCGATGTCGACCGATACGCCGTCGGTGCGCAGAGCGAGGCAGGCCTTCTTGCCGTCCTCTTCGCCTTTGGCGGCGATGAAGGCCTCTTCCGCGCCGCTGGCCTTGCAGCCCTCTTCCAGAACCTTCACGTCGAACACTTCACGGGTGCCGTGCTTGGTGCCGGGGATGAAGGCGAGGATGTCCTGCGCGGGCAGCGCCGGGTTCACGTCGGCCCAGGTCTTGGCGGCGTTCGGAACCAGCGCGCCGTCCTTCATCACTTCCGCGGCCAGTGCGTTGTACCAGTCGGCCGGGGTGAAGGCGAATTCGGCGCCGTTGATGTCGCTGGCGAAGACGATGCCGTCATAGCCGATGCGGACTTCCATGATCTCGGTCACGCCGTTCTGGGTGCAAAGGTCGATGTCCGACTGCTTGATGCGCGAGGAGGAGTTGGCGACGTCGATGGTGTTCTCGCCGACGCCTTCGCAAAGCTTCTTGCGGCCAGCGCCGGAGCCGCCGCCTTCGACAACCGGGGTCGGGAATTCGAAGTTCTCGCCGAAGGCTTCGGCGACGATGGCGGCATAGGGCAGCACGGTCGAGGAACCGGCGACCTGTACCTGCTCACGGGCGTTGGCGGCGCCGGCAGCGGCGGCCAGCGCGAAAGCCGATACGGTGAATTTCAAAGCGTTCATTGCATTCTCCTGCAAGTCCTTGGTCGGCCCCCGATCCGGCGGCCATGGCAGCCGTCTAGGCGCTTGCAGCTATGCTTTTGTGACGTTTGCGTAACACATTTATGACAGCGCCCTGGGCCATGGTCGCAGGGCATCGCCGGGCACCGCCGGCGGGGCTCAGCCGACCGGCAGTATCACCATGAAATTGCTGCCTTTACCCGGTTCGCTTTCGATCCTGAGCCGGCCACGGTGGCGGCTGACGATATGCTTGACGATGGCCAGCCCAAGGCCGGTGCCGCCCTTTTCGCGGCTCCGGTGGGCATCGACGCGGTAAAACCGCTCGGTGATGCGCGGCAGATGCAGGGCATCGATTCCCTCGCCCCGGTCGATGAACTCGATCTGCACGGCAGGCCCGCGCAGGACCGGCTCGTGGTCGACCTCGGTCAGCCGGATCGTGACCTCCTTGCCTGCGCCGCCATATTTCACCGCGTTTTCAATAAGGTTGTAGAAGACCTGCGTGAGCTGATCGCCATCCGCCTTGATCCAGACCGCCTCACGCGCCGCCTCAAGGTTGAGGGCGACGCCCGCGCCCTCCGCCTGTTCGCGGTGGGTGACGAGGGCCGATTTGAGCAGCGAGACGACTTCAACCTTCTGGTCGGGGCGCCGCCGTTCCTCCGATTCCACCCGCGACAGAGACAGAAGGTCGTTGACGAGGCGGATCATCCGGCCCGCCTCGCGCTCCATGATGCCGAGGAACCTGTCGCGCGCCGCCGCATCGTCGCGCGCCGCACCCCTCAGTGTGTCGATAAAGCCGACGAGTGCCGTCAGCGGCGTTCTCAGTTCATGGCTGACGTTGGCGACGAAATCGCGCCGCATCGACACAGCCTGTTCCTGCGCCGTGAGGTCCTCGAAGGCGATGAGCGCGCCCTGCCCTGCCCCTTCCGGGTCGAAGGGGCTGATCGTCACCGCAAGATGTGTCTCGCCGGCCCTCGTCGCCGCCATGACCCGCGCCGTCGTGCGGGCGCCTTCGTTCAGGCAATGCTCAAGCCCGTCAAGAAAGGCCGGGTGGCGCAGGAAGGTCGGCGCCGTGCGACCGACCAGACCCTCGCCGAAAAGAACCGCCGCCGGGCCGTTCGCCGCCAGAACCCGCTGGCCAGCGTCGACCAACACCAGAGGCATCGGGATCGTGTCGAGGATGGCTGCGACAGTCGCGGGCATCGGCAAATGGTCCTCGGGGGGAAATCGCTGCGGCTTACGCTGCGGTATCGGCGGCAAAAAGTAAATCCGACCCCGGCCCCTTTCCCAACTCGCCTCCTTTGGTTAAACCTATGGGTGAAAGAAGCTTCGCCAAACGCTTCATGGGGGAAGGGCGTGCGGCTCAGGACAAGACAAAAGGACCGACGATGGCAGATCGCCGCCGGGGCACGACAAGCTCCGCTCTCTTTGGTGGTGGCGATCCCGGCGACTGCCGTGTGCTGCTGGTCGAACTTCCGGCCGAAATCATCGCGGCCCTGCCCGTGCTGACCGACACGGAGCCGGTGAGTACCAGCTACCGCGCGCTGAACATCGACCTCATCGCAAGGCACGATCCGCATCTCGTGATCGCACCGCTGGTTGGCACTGGCTTCGACATCCTCGATGTCGGCGCGCAGCTTCTGCGATCGGGCTTCACCGGATCGCTCCGGGCGCTGACGCTGCCTTTGCCGAACCTCGCCGCCGTGCGCGCCGAGGTCAAAGGCCATTTCTCCGATCTCGACGTCGATCTCGTCGTGGTCAGTCCGCCGGCCGAAGCCGGCCACTGATCAGGCTTCCTCGACTACCATCAGGTCGCGTTCCGACGCGCCCCTGGCATGGGCGAGTGCCGCCTGATAGGCGTCGCTTTTGTAGCAGGCGACCGCAACCTCCAGCGACGGGAACCGAGCGACGACGTTCCTTGGACGGTCGTTGCCCTCAAGCTGCACATAGCGCCCGCCACGGGCGAGGAAGACCCCGCCATGGGAGGCAATGGCCGGCCCGGCGAGGGCTGCGTATTTGCCGTAGGCCTCGGCGTCGAGAACCTTCACATGCGCGATCCAGAGTGCCGATTTCGTCTCGCTCATGCCGCACCCCCGATCACCGATTCCGCGGCCCTGACAGCATCTTCGGCCTTGGACGGGTCCGCCCCGCCGGCCTGCGCCATGTCGGGCCTGCCGCCGCCGCCCTTGCCGCCAAGCGCTTCTGCCGCCGCCTTGACGATCTCCACCGCTGAAAGCCGCGCCGTCAAGTCCGCCGTGACGCCCGCCGCCACCGCCGCCTTGCCGCCGGTATCGGCGACGACCAGCACCGCGCCCGACCCGACGCGCGATTTCAGCTCATCGACCAGCGCCGGCAGGTCTTTGCCCGACACGCCCGAAACGATCTGGGCCACGAATTTCACGCCGCCGATCTCCCGCGCCTCAGGCCCGTTGGCCGACTTGCCGCCCATCGCCAGATCGCGGCGTAGCTGCGCCACCTCGTTCGCCAGCGCCTTGCGGTCGTCCATCAGTGCCTTCACCCGGTCGACCACATCGCCGGTCTGCGCCTTCAGCGCCGCCGCGATCTCGGCCAGCCGCGCGGCCTGTGCGCCCAGATGGTCAAGCGCCGCCTGCCCGGTCAGCGCCTCGATCCGCCGCACCCCGGCAGACGACGCCGAGTCGCCAAGCGCGACGAAGGCACCGATATCGCCGGTCCGCGCGACATGGGTGCCGCCGCAAAGCTCCAGCGAGTAGGTGTCGCCACCCTGCCCCTTGCCGGAGCCGCCGAGCCGCCCCATCGAGACGACGCGCACCTCATCGCCGTATTTCTCGCCGAAGAGCGCCTGCGCGCCCAAGGCGCGGGCGTCGTCCGGCGTCATGATCCGGGTTTCGACGGGCGCGTTCTGGCGGATGAAATCGTTGACCTCGGCCGAAACCCTGGCAACTTCTTCCGCGCTCAGCGCCTTCGAATGGCTGAAGTCGAACCTCAGCCGGTCCTCGGCGTTGAGCGAGCCCTTCTGCGCCACATGCTCTCCAAGCGCGCGGCGCAAAGCCTCATGCAGAAGATGCGTCGCCGAATGATTGGCGCGGATCGCCGTCCGGCGCACATGCGAAACCTCAAGCTTCGCTGGCTGGCCGCGCGCGATCTCGCCCATCGTCACTTCGCCGATATGAAGATAGACGCCCGCCGATTTCTTGGTGTCGCTGATACGGACCATGCCGGTATCGGTGCGGATGATGCCGCTGTCACCGACCTGACCGCCGGATTCCGCATAGAAGGGCGTCTGGTTAACGACGACCTGCACGGCCTCGCCTTCCTTGGCCGAGCCGATCTCCTTGCCGTCGCGGACCAAAGCGGTGATCTGGCCTTCCGCCGTTTCGGTATCATAGCCGAGGAATTCGCTGACTCCGTGCCGTTCGGCAAGATCGAACCAGATCGCGGCGTCCTTCGTCTCGCCCGTCCCGGCCCATGCGGCGCGGGCCTTGGCCTTCTGCGCCTCCATCGCGTGGTCAAAGCCCTGAACATCCACCGTGCGGCCCTGTTCGCGCAGCGCGTCCTGCGTCAGGTCCAAGGGGAAGCCGTAGGTGTCGTATAGCTTGAAGGCAGCCGCGCCCGGCAGCGGCTGGCCTTCGCCAAGCTTGCCCAATTCGTCGTCCAGAAGTCGGAGGCCACGATCGAGCGTCTGCTTGAAGCGCGTCTCTTCAAGCTTCAGCGTCTCGGCAATGAGCGCCTGCGCCTGCGGCAGTTCGGGGTAAGCCGCGCCCATCTGGCGGACAAGCGCCGGGACAAGGCGGTACATGACCGGATCGTTGGCACCCAGCATATGGGCATGGCGCATGGCACGGCGCATGATCCGGCGGAGGACATAGCCACGGCCCTCGTTCGACGGCATCACCCCATCGGCGATGAGGAACGAGGTCGAGCGCAGGTGATCGGCGATAACGCGGTGATGGACCTTGCCCGGTCCGTCTGGATCGGTAGATGTCGCATGGGCCGAAGCCTCGATCAGCGACCGCATCAGGTCAGTGTCGTAATTGTCGTGCTTGCCCTGCAACAGCGCGCCGATCCGCTCCAGCCCCATGCCGGTGTCGATCGACTGCATGTCCAGTTCGCGCGTCGTGCCATCCGCGAACTGCTCGTACTGCATGAAGACGAGGTTCCA
>DJUV01000054.1 GCA_002440625.1 Rhodobacteraceae bacterium UBA6273
ATCGAGATCGACCCCTATGCCAAGTTCCTCTACTTCGTCCTGGGGGACGGCACCGCCTGGCGCTATCCGATCGCCGTGGGGCGCGCGGGCCTCAGCCTCAAGTCGACGACGATCGTGCGGGTCAAGAAGGAATGGCCTGGCTGGCAGCCGACCGCCAACATGCTGCGCAGCCAGCCCGATGTCTACGGACCTTTCGCGGGCGGGGTGCCGGGTGGGCTGTCCAGCCCCCTCGGGGCGCGGGCGCTTTATCTCTACCGCGGCGGGCGCGACAGCTATTACCGCATCCACGGGACGAACGACCTGCGTTCGATCGGCAATTCCGGATCGGCGGGCTGCATCCGGCTCTTCAACCAGGACATCATCGACCTTTACAACCGCGTGTCGGTGCCGACGACGGTGACGATCCGCAGCCAGGCGGAGTCGCTTCGCATCGTCGGGCCGGAGTTCAGCCCGCGCGGCGTCGAACTGCCGCCGACCATCGTCTCGCCGGAATCGATCTACGGCGCCACGGATGTGACGCCGGACGCGGGGACGTAAGGGGCCTCTGCGGAACCCCTCCCCTCTCCCCTCCCACGAAGGGGAGGGGAAGCGCCTTTCCGGGGAGGCGCTCGCGCTCTACAGCCGGATCACGTAGTCCTTGCGCGTCGTCTCCAGCACTTCCCAAGTGCCCGAGAATCCGGGCCGCAGGATGAAGCTGTCGCCAGGGCCGAGCGGGTACTCGGTGCCGTCCGCGCCGGTGATGACCGAGCGGCCTGCGAGGATGCGGCAATATTCCCATTCGTCGTAGCTGATCCGCCACTTGCCGGGGGTGGACTGCCAGATGCCGCAGTAAAGCCCGTCCCGCTCCTCGGCGTTCCAGGTGGTGTGGACGGGGTCGCCGGAGATGACCTTTTCGGGATCGGGGCGTTCGACCTCGGGTTCGGCGGCGGCGGGGGTGAGGCGGAGGAAGTTGGGCACTGGGACTCCTTGAGGCCGCGTAGTCAGAGCTTAGCATCTCTAAGGCCGTATAGCATGAGCACAAGACAGTAGGCCGACCACCAGATGAGCGTAAATCCTGCGAACCGTCCCAGCCGCTTGCGCAGCCCAGACACCAGAAGGCAGGAGATGGGGTAGGCGACCGCCGTGGCGATGAGAGGTACCACGATGAGCATCGGGATCGCCTCAAAAACCGATCCGGTCGAAAAGATGACTGCGGCGCCGAAGATAAGCCCTGGCAGCAGGATCCACGGCAGGCCCGAGTAGATGACGACTGGGGCCAGCGCCGCCAGCACGGCCGCGCCGATCACCCTGGCGCGGCTGAAACGGAAGACCTGCCGGTATCGCCCCCGGTTTTGCAGAAGGATCGCGATGAGAAGCGCCACGCCGGCGGCGAAGACGAGACTGGTGAGAGCGGACAGCACGGGTCCAAGCGCGCAGCCGGTGAACCGGCAGTTGTCGGCCGCGAACGTCTTGGCCCAGATGAACTGGTAGAAGAAAAATGTCACGCTGCCGATGTTGACCGTAAGGGTCAGCCACAAGCGGAGGAGCGCCCGCTTGCGTCCGATGTCATCTCCCGCTGCCGGAGCGCCGTTCGCGTTACTCAACCCAATGCACCGCAGTCAGATCATTAGACTGGTTCGGCGAGTTTTCCCAGAGCCCTTCAATCTTTGCATTGGCCACGCCGGTCTTGGCAAGCTGGAAGAGGTAGGCGTTGACGTAGTCCTTGGCGATCATTTCCTCGGCCTCTTTCAGGATCGCCGAACGCCCGGCGGGGTCGGCGGTTTTGGTGAGCCGGTCCATCAGCGCCACGAATTCGGGCTTGCCGTACTGGAAGTAGTAATCGGGCCGCGCGTAGATGTTGATGTCCATCGGCTCGGTATGGCTGACGATGGTCAGGTCGAAATCCTTGCCTTTGAACACCTGCTCCAGCCACTGCGCCCATTCGAGGTTGGTGATTTCGGTCTTGATGCCGACTGCCGCAAGTTCCGCCGCGATGATCTCACCGCCGCGCCTTGCATAGGTGGGCGGCGGCAGGGCGAGGCGGAGGGTCAGGTCCTTGGCCCCGGCCTCGGCCAGAAGCGCCTTCGATTTCTCCGGGTCATAGGCAGACAGCGCGGTCAAGTCGACATAGTCGGGATTGTGCGGCGCGAAATGGGTGCCGATGGGCGTGCCGTAGCCGAACATCGCGCCGTCGATGATTTCCTGCCGGTTGATGGCATGGGCGATGGCTTCGCGCACCTTCACATTGTCCAAAGGCGGCTTCTTGTTGTTCATGGCGAGGATCGTCTCGCCCTCGGTTGAGCCGACGATGACCTTGAAGCGGGGGTCAGAGGCGAATTGCGCCAGCGTCTCCGGCGCCGGGAAGTTCGGGAAGGCATCGACATCGCCGGCCATCATCGCGGCGAAGGCGGCGGTCGGGTCTGCGATGATGCGGAAGGTCGCCTTTGAGAGGGCGACGGGCTTGCCCCAATAGCCGTCATAGCGGCTGATCTCGATCTTGTCGCCTTGGGTCCAGCTGTCGAACTTGAAGGGGCCGGTGCCGATGGGCCTGGTCGCGAGGTTAGCGGCGGATTCCGGGGCGACGATCACCGCATCGCCCCAGGCCATGTTGAAGGGGAAGCTGCCGTCGGCGTCTTTCAGCGTGACCTTGACGGTGGCGGGGTCCACCACCTCAACGCTGTCGATCCCGGCGAAAAGCGCCTTCTGGGCATTGGTGCTGTCCTCCGCCCGGGCGCGGTCGAGCGAGAATTTCACATCCTCGGCGTCGAAGGTGCTGCCATCGTGAAAGGTGACGCCGGTATGGAGGTGGAAGGTGTAGGTTTTGCCATCCTCCGACACGTCCCAGCTTTCCGCGAGCGCGGGGCGCACCGCGCCGTCGGGGCCGATGCGGGTCAGGCCTTCGAAGACATTGGCATAGACGACCTCATCCGTCGCGGCGGCCGCGCCGGTGGTCGGGTCGAGGTTCGGCGGCTCAAGCACCAGCCCGAGGGTGATGGTGTCCTGCGCGGCAAGGGCGGCCCCAGCGGTCAGGGCAAGCAGGGCGGCAGTCAGGGTCAGGCGGCTGAGCATGAAATATCTCCCCTCAATGCAAGACGCCGCATCTTTGGCCGGTTTTCCCTGACGTTCAAGCAGATGCGGGACCTTCGCCGCACTGGAAAGGATGCTGCGGCGCAGCTATCATGCGGGCGACGCCGCGCCTTGGGGAGGACCGGAATGAGTGCGACGGGACAGGTGAAGCGGCTCATGCCGCCGGATATCCGGGCGCGGAAGGGCGAGACGCCGCTTGTCGTGCTGACCGCCTATACAACGCCCGTCGCGCGGCTGGTCGATCCGCATTGCGACATCGTTCTGGTGGGCGACTCTGTCGGCATGGTGGTGCATGGGCTGCCCTCGACGCTGGGCGTGACGATGGAGATGATGATCCTCCACGGGCAGGCGGTGGCGCGGGGGCTGACGCGGGCGATGATGGTCATCGACATGCCTTTCGGCTCCTATGAGGAAAGCCCGGAGCAGGCCTTCCGCAACGCCGCCCGGCTGATGACTGAGACGGGGGCGGCTTCGGTGAAGCTCGAAGGCGGGGTGCATATGGCGCCGACCATCGCGTTCCTCACCCAGCGCGGCATTCCGGTGATGGCGCATATCGGGCTGACGCCGCAGGCGGTCAACACGCTTGGCGGCTACCGGGTGCAGGGGCGCGGCAAGGATGCCGACCGCATCCGCCATGACGCGAAGGCGGTCGCCGGGGCGGGGGCGTTTTCGGTGGTTCTGGAAAAGGTGCCGGATGCGCTGGCGGCAGAGATCAGCCGCAAGATCGACATTCCGACCATCGGCATCGGCGCCTCGGCCGCCTGCGACGGGCAGGTGCTGGTGGTCGATGACATGCTGGGGCTTTTCACCAGCTTCCGGCCGAAATTCGTCAAGCGCTATGCCGAGCTTGGTGTCGCCGCCGACGAGGCCATCGCCGCCTATGCCGCCGAGGTCCGGGCGCGGACCTTCCCGGCGCCGGAGCATGTCTTCGGCGAGGAGCCGGCGAAAACATGAGAACCGTCAGGGATGTGAAGGCGCTGCGCGGGCTTGTCGCGGGCTGGAAGGCGGCGGGAAACGCGGTCGGCGTGGTGCCGACGATGGGCGCGCTTCATGCCGGGCACCTGAGCCTTGTCCATGCCGCGAAGGCGGGGACGGAACGGGTGATCGCGACGATCTTCGTGAACCCCAGGCAGTTCAACAATCCCGACGACCTTGCCAAATATCCCCGCACCGAGGAACGGGACGCGGCAATGCTGATGGAGGGCGGGGTCGATGTGCTTTTCGCGCCGCCGCCCGAGGTCGTCTATCCTCAGGGCTTCGCCACCTCGGTCAGCGTCGGCGGCGTCAGCCGTGAACTTGAGGGGGCCTTCCGCCCCGGCCATTTCGACGGGGTGGCGACGGTCGTGACCAAGCTTCTGCTGATGACCGGGGCCGACCGGGCCTTCTTCGGCGAGAAGGACTGGCAGCAGTTGCAGGTGGTCCGGCGTCTGGTGCGTGACCTCAACATCCCCATGACGATCACCGGCTGCCCGACGCTGCGCGAGGCGGACGGGCTGGCCATGTCGTCGCGCAATGTCCGGTTGTCGGCGGCGGAGCGGCGGATGGCGCCGGTCCTGCATCGGGCAATGGTCGATGCGGCCGAGGCGATCCGGCGCGGCCAGCCTGCCGATCAGGCCCTGGGAGCCGCGCGGGCTGCGGTGCTCGCCGCCGGGTTCTCCGACGTGGAATACCTTGAACGGCGCGATGCCGAGAGCCTTGGGCCCGCCACCGGCGCACCAGCCCGCATTCTTGCCGCCGCCGTTCTGGGCGGCGTGCGCCTTATCGACAACATCCCCGCCTGAGGTCTGTCAGCCCAGTTCTTCGAGCCGCTTCAGCGCCGTTTGCAGCGACCTGAGCTCAGCGCGGATTTCGCCGTCCAGCGCCGAGATGCGGGCGCGGATTTCGGCGATGGCGACCTTGCGCTCGGTCTTGTCGGCGACGATCCTATCCAGTTCCAGAAGCGCAGCCGACAGGGTCGGCGCGATCTCGTAATCGACCATTCCAGCGGCACTATCAGAAGCGCGGGGAGTGCGCGCGAAGTGATAGACGCGGGTCACAGGGAGGAATGATCCCGCCGGGCGCTGGTAGCGAAGCTTCAGAATGTCATCGTGCGATTCACCGTCGATCAGGTCATAGCTGGCGATCTGGTCGGGGCTGGTGACACCCATGGCTGTCAGGGTCGGAAAACGGTCTGGCACTTGAGGCTCCTCGATGCGGCAAGTGGTCCGGGCGCAAGGTCCGCCGGAATCGTGTCTAGCAGCGATCTTGCAAAAATTCAATGCGCTTTGGATCGTTCCGCCTTGGGAAATATCTCACTGATGTTTAAAAATCCAAGGCGCTTTGAGAAGATGGGTCAGCGCGCGGGGGCCAGAAGTTCCGCCAAGACCAGCGCCATGACCTTGGCGCTGTCTGCCATGTCGCTGATCCCAACCCATTCGTCAGGCTGGTGCGCGAGGTCCAGCACCCCCGGCCCATAGGCGATGCAGTTCTTCAGCCGCCCGATGCGGTCGATATGCTTCTGATCATAGGTGCCGGGCGAGACGACATAGGCAGCCTCGCGCCCCAGCACCTTTTCGATGGCGGCGGCGGTGGAGCGGACGATGGGCGCATCCTTCTCCGTCATGGTCGGGCGCACCTCGAAAAGGTCGCGCACCTCATACTGGAAGGTCGGGCGCTCCGCCTTCACCCGTTCCAGCATCGCCGTCACCTCGCGCTTCACTTCGGCGAGGTCCTCCTCGATCAGGTAGCGCCGGTCGATCACGATACGGCAGCGGTCGGGGACGCAAGGCACCGGCAGGCCGGTATAATCCTCCTCCTGCTCCTTTTCGCCGCCGTGGATGGCGTTGATGTTCAGCGTCGATTGCTTCGCCCCTTCCGGGATCACTGGCATCGCGGTGCGCTTGGTGGCGAGAAGCGGGAAGAGCGTCGCCTCCATCTCGGCCAGAACCGCCCCCATGTGGCGCACCGCTGAATCGCCGAGGAAGGGCATGGAGCCATGGGCGATGCGGCCCTTGGTCTCGATCTCTGCCCACCAGACGCCGCGATGGCCAAGGCAGATGCGGTCCTTGTGGAGGGGTTCGGGGATGATGACATGCTGGACCCGGGCGGGGTCGAAGCGGCCCTGTTCGGCAAGATAGGCGACGCCGCCATAGCCGCCCGACTCCTCATCCGCCGTCGCGCTGATTTCGATGGCACCGGCGAAATCCGGGCAGCCGGCGATGAAGGCTTCGGCGGCGATCACGCTGGCGGCAAGACCGCCCTTCATGTCGCAGGCGCCGCGCCCGTAGATGCGGTCGCCCTCGACTTCGGCCCCGAAGGGGTCGCGGGTCCAGCCGTGGCCCACTTCAACCACGTCATGGTGCGAGTTGAAATGGACGCAGTCGCCGGGGCGGGCGCCTTCCTTCCGCGCCACAAGGTTCCAGCGCGGATGGGCGGCACTGTCGCCCGGCGCGCCCTCGGCGCGGATCAGTTCGATGGCAAAGCCCTGCCGGCCAAGGCGGTCGCCAAGATATTCGCAGATTTCCAGATAGTTGCGGCCGGGCGGGTTCAGCGTCGGGATGCGGATCAGATCCTGCGTGAGCTGGACAAGCTCGCCGCGCCGCGCGTCGATCCCCGCCTTGATCCGGTCTTCGAGAGTGTGCGTCATGGCCCGGACGGTAGCGCGGGTGCCGGGCAGGGGCAATCCGCGCGAAACCGGATGACGCATCCTTCGGGATGTTCTAAGTTTTTTCGGCGGCGGGGTCTCGACAAAGCCCTGCCGGGTCACAACATGGTGTAAAAGACATTAACATCGAGGGGCGAAATGTCCGACTTTGACAGCCAGATCATCGAAAGCCAGAAGCAGGTCGCTGCGGCTCAGGCGAAGATCTCAGAACTGACGGCTAAGATCGATTCCGCGAAGGTGAAGCTGAACGCCGGGCAGGACATTTCCATCGACATCGAGAATGCGACGCTGGCCGATGTCCACAAGCATACCGAGTTGATGAACGCCAATATCGCCGAGCTTATCATGGGGCTCGACGATGTGACGGCGGGTTTTTCCAAGGACTTCGCCGAGATGCGGTCGAAGACCGGCTGGGAAAGCGTCGTCGGCTGGTTCTCCGAGGGCAAGTCGGAATCGATGCGGCAGGAACGCCTGCGCGGCGCCACCATCGACGACAAGCTGCAGGACCTGATCGCCAAGTCCGATACCATCGTGAAGCTTCTGGAAGGCCAGTTGGCGGTGCTGAACGAGCACAAGGCCAAGGTCGAGGCCAACCTGACCGGCACGCTGACCGACCGCGAGGTGACGGTGGGCGAGCTGGAATCGGTGCGGGCTTCGGTACAGGCGCTCGACCCGAAGATCATCGAGCTGGAGAACAAGATTTCGATGGAGCAGGACGCGGCGGCGCGGACCAAGCTTGAAAGCGACCTTGCGGAACTGAACAAGCAGCACAACGCGCTGGTGCAGGACGAACAGGTGAAGCTTGCGAAGTCGCAGACGTTGGAGCGCTATATCGAAGCGGGCAAGACCTGGGTCGATAGCTTGCAGAACCAGGCGGCGACGCAGATGGTTCTCATCAACAAGCTCCAGACCGACACAAGGCAGCGGGTGGTGCTTTATGACGCGCTGACCAAATCGCTGAAAACCGCGCAGCAGCAGGATGTGGCGCACAAGATCAACGAGATCGGGG
>DJUV01000158.1 GCA_002440625.1 Rhodobacteraceae bacterium UBA6273
AGCTGCGGGATCGTCGGCCAGTCGGAGTAGTCCTTGATGCCCTGGCGAATTTCCGCGTCGGCAAGGACGTTCACATCGGCATATTCGATGCCCATGAAATTGAGGACACCGGCGACGCGGCTGGAAAAGCCGCATTGCGGCATGGCCTTGGTGCCCTTCATGAAAAGCACCACATCGTTCGTGGTCACGGTGTCGCGGATCTGGTCGGTTGCTGTGGTCATGGCATTACTCCGGTGCTTTTGTCGTCAGCGCGAGGGCGTGAACCTCGCCATGCGCGCCGTCCATCTTTCCCTTGAGCGCGGCATAGACCGCGCGCTGCTGCTGGACGCGGTTCATCCCGCGGAAGCTTTCGTCTTCCACGAAGGCCGCGAAATGCTGGCCGTCATCGCCCTGAACCTCGATCCGCGCCTTCGGGAAGGCGGTGCGGATGAGGATTTCGAGTTCTTCGGCGCTGATCGGCATGAGGTTCTCCTGTCTGGCGCCAAATGTAAGCTGCGCCGCAACCCGCCGCAAGGTCGCGCGGCGCGGCAAAGCGGAGCAGCGGAACCTTGGATGCTGCCGTTACCGGTGCAGCGGAACCGAGAGGTAGACGCCGAATTCCGTGCCGATATCGGCGCTGACACGCGCGTGGACCCGGCCCTGACGGTCAAGGAACCGCTGCCGGTCCTCGACCGGGAAGACGCCTTCGTGCCAGATGTTGGCGTGGATATAAAGACCACGGCTGCCGTCGCACCAGAAGGCGATGACCTTCTCCGGGGTAAGATCGTCGCCCGGCAGGGCAAGCGGTACGACGAAGGGCTTGCGGTCGAGCGGATAGAAGAACTGGCCCCCATCGGGGTGGTAGTTCATGTGCCAGAGCAGGACCTTCTCGCGCAGCGTCGTCGCTTTGGTGGCGCTGGCCTCCTGCGGATCGGTGGACCAGCCGAGCACGTAGTGGCCCTTTACCGCCTCGTTCTCACCGTAGAGAACATCGCCCTTCCAGTCGCAGCGGAAGGTGCCTTCGACATGGCCGCCCTCGTCGCCGGTGCCCTCGTCGATCGGGCGCCATCCCTGCGCCGGCCAGCGGGTGATCTCGATGGCGAAGTCGCGGTCATCGACGAGCCGGCCGTAGCCCTTCACCGTCTCGTCGGTGGCGACGATCAGCGGCACCTGATGCAGGGGCAGGCTCGGCTTTTCCTTGGCGTCGAACATGTAGACCGGTGCGTTCATTTGGCTCTCCCGTGGTATGCGGGGCGGAGTCTAGATGCCGGGCGGCCCTGAACAATGCCGATGTGCTTATGGCTGCCGTCGGCTTCGCTTATGCGACAGCTTTGGCGAAGGCGCTGCGGTAAAGGGTCGAAAGCTCCGCCAAGGAGGCCGAGGCGCTGCCAAAGACGACTGCCTTGCCGCCGAAACTGCCGACCCGCGCCGCAGGGACGCCGGCTTTCGCAGCCGCGGCGATCAGCGCTGCGGCATTCTCCGCCGTCGCTGCGACCAAATACCGCGCCTGATCCTCGCCGAACAATTGCCCGGTGTCGCCGCTGTCGAGCGTGACGCCAAGGCCCGCACCTTCGGCCATCTCGAAAGCGGCGAGGGCGAGGCCGCCGTCGGAAAGGTCGGTTGCGGCGCGGAGGAGTTTGCGGCTGGCGCGGAGGAACTCGCCGTTCTTCCGCTCGGCGGCAAGGTCGACATGCGGCGCATCGCCATCCTCGCGCCCGAAGGCTTCGGCGAGAAGGGCGGACTGGCCGAGATGGCCTTTGGTCTCGCCAATGACCACGGCGATGTCGCCCTCAGTGGGCAGCCCGGCGATCACATCATCGAGCGAGGCCAGAAGGCCCACGGCGGCGATGGTCGGCGTCGGCAGGATGCCCTTGCCGTCGGTTTCATTGTAAAGCGACACGTTGCCCGAGACGATCGGGAAGTCGAGCGCGCGGCAGGCCTCGCCGATGCCTTTGATGGCGCCGACGAACTGGCCCATGATCTCGGGCTTTTCAGGGTTGCCGAAGTTGAGGTTGTCGGTCGCGGCGAGGGGCAGGGCGCCGACGGCGGTGAGGTTGCGGTAGGCTTCCGCCACCGCCTGCTTGCCGCCCTCGAATGGGTTCGCCTTCACATAGCGCGGGGTCACATCCGAGGTGAAGGCGAGCGCCTTGCCCGAGCCGTGGACGCGGACCACACCGGCGCCGAGGCCGGGGGTGCGGAGCGTATCGGCCATCACCTGCGTGTCATATTGTTCCCAGACCCAGGACTTGTGGGCGTGGTTGGGCGAGCTGATGAGAGCCTTCAGACCCTTGATCGGGTCGATCTCGGGCACGTCCTTCAAAGGCGCGGCGGCGGGTGTCGGCACCCAGGGGCGGTCATATTCTGGCGCCGAGGAGGACAGTTTCGACAGCGGCAGGTCGGCCTTGATCTCATTCCCGTGCAGGATCAGGAAACGGTCTTCCACGATGGTTTCGCCGACGATGGCGAAGTCGAGGTCCCATTTCTCGAAGATCGCGCGGGCGACGGCCTCTTTCTCGGGCTTCAGGACCATGAGCATCCGCTCCTGGCTTTCCGAAAGCATCATCTCATAGGCCGTCATGTTGCGTTCGCGCTGCGGCACCTGATCGAGTTGCAGCTTGATGCCGAGGCCGCCCTTGTCGCCCATCTCGACGGCGGAGCAGGTGAGGCCGGCAGCACCCATGTCCTGGATGGAGATGACGGAATCCGAACCCATCAGCTCAAGGCAGGCTTCCAAGAGGCGCTTTTCGGTGAAGGGGTCGCCGACCTGAACCGTGGGGCGCTTTTCCTCGATCG
>DJUV01000045.1 GCA_002440625.1 Rhodobacteraceae bacterium UBA6273
GTCAAGGCGATCTTCGGGCCGGGCACCAACATCCCGGCGGCGGCGAAGGATATCCTTGGCCTGATCCGGGCGGCGCGGGCGGCGTAGCCTCCAAGGCGATGACATCGCGCGCCCGTTCTGCCCCCCTTACGAGGCTGTGGCGGAGCGGGCGCGAAACTCGCGAACCCGCTGGCCGTCCACACGCGTCGGCGCTCCGGCGCTGTCGAAAGGCGCCTTGAAGGTGAATGCGTAAGGCGTCGGGCCATGATCGTGAAGGTATTCGTGGCGCCGGACGCCATCGGCCCAATTCGGAAGCGCTGCTTCACCATGCCACCACAAGACGAGCGGGGGCCATTCGGGTTTCCGGAACCACTCGCGCCCGCGTTTGACCGCCTCGGCGTGAAGACCTGAGTAAGTGAAGGCGAAGAGCGATTCCAGATCCTGCCAGAGCGACAGGGTGGCGGGCGACCAGCCATCGCCGCGTTCCTCGTAAAACCGCGGATAGACCTCATCGCCCCAGGGCGTCGTCCCTTCGTCCGAGGCATAGCCAGACCGCGCGATCAAGCCTTCCGTCTTGTCGGCAAGGGCGAAGATCAGGTCGTTCAGGGCGTGGAAGCCGTCATTGGACTTGTCTTCTGCCGGTTGGGCGAACTGTCCGAAGGTATAGAGGGCAAGTCGCATTGCGGGATCAATTCCTGAAAGGGGGTAATCCCGGCACTTTAGTACGCTGGCGAGCGGCCGCCCAAGGGCAAAGGGGGCCGCTACAGCCCCCTCCCTCGACTACTCGGCGGTCACCACCGCCTTGCTGACCGGACCTTTGGCGCTCTCGGTCGCCGGCGCAAACCGCAGGACGAAGTAACCCAGCACCGCCGACACCAGCGACCCCGTCAGCACGCCAAGCCGCACATTGTTCATAAGCGCATTGTCGGTAAAGGTCAGCCCGCCGATGAAGAGCGACATGGTGAAACCGATGCCGGCGAGGCAGGCGAGGCCATAGATATGCGTCCAGTTGACGCCGTGCGGCAGTCGGGCGACCCCCAGTCTGACCATTGCCCAGGTGATGCCAAGGACCCCGACCTGCTTGCCGATCAGGAGGCCGAGCGCGATGCCAAGCGTCAGGGGCTGGGCGAAATCGGCCAGCGTCAGCCCCTTCAGCACGACGCCGGCATTGGCGAAAGCGAAGATCGGCACGATCCCGAACATGACATAGGGCGACAGGTTGTCCTCGATCGAATGCAGCGGCGACTTGCCGAAGCGGTCCTTCAAGGGCACGAAGAAGGCGGTGACGACGCCGGCGACGGTGGCATGGACGCCCGATTTCAGCACCAGCACCCAGAGGATCACGCCCAGAAGCACGATGGGCGCGGTGCGGTGCGTGCCGCGCCGGTTCAGCCACCAGAGGCCGACAACCGGGATGATCGAGAGCAGGAGGTAGTCGAGCTGAAGTTCGCTTGTGTAGAAGAGCGCGATGATGAGGATTGCGCCCATGTCGTCGAGAATGGCGAGCGTCAGAAGAAAGATCGACAGCGCCGCCGGGACGCGCTTGCCGAGAAGCGCAAGGATGCCGACCGCGAAGGCGATATCGGTCGCGGCGGGGATCGCCCAGCCATTCACCGTTTCGGGCATGTTCCAGTTGAAGGCGAGGTAGACGGCCGCCGGGACCAGCATCCCGCCCACTGCCGCCATGCCGGGCAAGAGGATGTCGCGCGGATTCTTGAGCTTGCCCTCGACCATCTCGCGCTTCAACTCCAGCCCGATCAGGAAGAAGAAGATCGCCATCAGCCCGTCATTGATCCAGAGGATCAAAGGTTTCGATAGACCTTCCTCGCCGAGCAGGATCGAAAACTTGGTCTGGAGAAGCTGGTGATACCCGTCCGACAGGCCCGAATTCGCCACCACCAGGGCAAGAAGCGTGGCGCCGACAAGGACGATGCCGCCCGCTGCCTCATGACCGAAAAATCTCTGCATCGCGCGTGAAAGGCTCATCCAACCGTCCCAGTTCAATTTTCTTTGCCTTTCGAAGATGGGCCTTTCGCGCCATGGGTCAACCGAAGGGAGGGCGATTTCGTCCCGTGAAATGGACATTTCGGGCGCGATGACGCACCGTCACCTTCCGTTTGGTCAGATGGGGCAGGGGGATGTGGACAGTCGATCATCTTGCAATCTCGTGTCTTAAGCTTGCCGAAGGCGCTGAGGCGGTTGCCGATGCGCTCGGCGTCCGGTTGGAACCGGGCGGGCAACATCCGACGATGGGGACCCACAACCGGCCTCTGTCGCTGGGGCCGGAGGAGTACCTCGAAGTCATCGCCATCGACCCCGATGCGCCGGCGCCGGGTCGCCCGCGCTGGTTCCGGCTCGACGAGTTTCGCGGGCTGCCCCGGCTGGCCAACTGGGTGGCGCGGGTCGATGACCTTGACACGGCGCTGGCAGATGCTGAACCCGGCATCGGGCGGGCGACCGACCTCGCGCGCGGCGATTTCCGCTGGCGGATGGCGGTGCCGGACGACGGATGCCTGCCCTTTGGCGGGGCCTACCCGGCGTTGATCGAATGGCAGGGACTGAAGCCGCAGGACCGGCTTCCCGATGCCGGCTGCCGGCTGGAGCGCTTGGAAATCGCGCACCCGGACGCTGATCGGCTGCGGCAGGCCGTCCGTCTCGCTGACCGACGCATCGTCTTCGTGACCGGCCCCAAGGCGCTCCGTGCGACGATCCGCACACCGCACGGAGCGCGGACGCTGGAATAGCGGCGGCTGGCCTGTGCGACCATAAACCTGTCCTGCGACGGTGTTTCATGGTCAGGTGCTGGAGAACTCAACAGGAGGCATATCATGTCAAACATCTTCAGCCATTGGCATGTGTGGGCGCTGCTCTCTGCCTGCTTCGCCGCGCTGACTGCCATCTTCGCGAAGGTCGGAATCGCGGGTGTGGGGTCGGACTTTGCTACGCTGCTGCGAACCATCGTCATCCTGACAACCCTGTGCTTCATCGTCCTCGCAACCGGGCAATGGCAGCCCCTGGGCTCGGTTTCCGCCAAGAGCTATACGTTCATCCTGCTGTCGGGGCTTGCGACCGGGGCCTCGTGGCTCTGCTACTTCCGCGCGCTCAAGATTGGCGAGGCTTCAATGGTTGCTCCGCTTGACAAGATGAGCGTGGTTCTGGTTGCGGTCTTCGGCGTGGCGTTTCTGGGGGAGCGGCTCGCGGTGGTGAATTGGCTTGGCGTCACGCTGATCGCTGCCGGTGCCGTTCTCGTGGCCTACAAACCATGAACGGTGCGGCGCGGTGCGCGTTGCCGGCTCCATGGCTGGCGTTTCGGTCCTTCCTGTGGCAGCCCGTACGGGGGCAGAGATAGTCACCGCCCGTTCCCGCCCTTGCCCCGCAACCGAAGGGGTGCGCCCATGCTGATCCGCCTCGCCGTCGCCGAAGACTTCTCCGCCATTCTGGCCATCTGGAACCCGATCATCCGCGACACGACCGTCACCTTCTCCTCCGAGGAAAAGACCCCCGAAAGCCTCGCCGCGATGATCGCCACCCGCCGCGCCGACGGGCGGGAGTTCTTCGTGGCCGACGATGGCGGCATCCTCGGCTTTGCCACCTATGCGCAGTTCCGCGCCGGCAACGGCTATGCCCATGCGATGGAGCATACGGTGATCCTTGGCCCCGACGCCTCGGGGCAGGGCATCGGCCGCGCGCTTATGACGCATCTTGAAGGCCATGCCCGTGCTGGCGGCGCGCATACGCTTTTCGCCGGCGTTTCGGGTGAGAATGCGCCCGGCGTCGCCTTTCACGAACGGCTCGGTTTCCGGACGCTTGCGCGCCTCCCCGAGGCAGGGCGCAAGTTCGGCCGCTGGCTCGACCTTGTGCTGATGATGAAGTTGCTGTGACCGGCTGGCGTTTCGCCGCGCCGCCTCTATGGTGTGGCCATGTCGCTCTGGACCCGAATTACCGCCGCCATCGCCGCCCTCGCCAAGGGCGAGCCGCTGTCGGCTGTCTTCGACCATCTGAGGACGCCGCCGGAGAAGTCGATCGGCTTTACCATCGCCGTCATCGCGCTTGGCGCCAAGATGGCGAAGGCGGATGGCGAAGTGACGCGCAACGAGGTGATGGCCTTCCGCAGCATCTTCTCCATTCCCAAGGATGAAGAGCAGAACGCCGCGCGGGTCTTCAATCTGGCGCGGCAGGATGTGGCGGGATTTGACCTTTACGCCCGCAAGATCGCTGCGATGTTCGGCCCCGATCACGCGGTCCTGGCCGATCTGATGGAGGGGCTTTTCCACATCGCCCTTGCCGATGGCGAATATCACCCGCATGAGGATGCCTTCCTGCGCGAAGTCGCGCGGATATTCGGCATAGGCGACCGCTGCTTCCGCTCGCTCGTCGGGCGGCTGGTGCCGGGCGCGGTGCCTGATCCCTATGACGTTCTCGATGTGCCGCCCGACGCGCCGATTGCGGCGGTGCGCGCGGCCTGGCGCCAGGCGGTAAAGGAAAACCACCCCGACCGGCTGATCTCGCACGGGCTGCCGCAGGAAGCGATGCGGCTTGCCGAGGAACGCATGGCCGCGATCAACCGCGCCTGGGAGGAGATCAACGGGAAGAAGGCGGCCTGATCCATGCGCATTGCGACCTATAACGTCGAGTGGTTCTCAAGCCTTTTTGGCCGCGACGGGCGGCTGCTGGAGGACCGCGAATGGTCGTCCCGCCATGACGTCACGCGCGGCGACCAGCTTGCCGCTCTGGGCATCGTCTTTACTGCGATGGACGCCGACGCCGTGATGATCGTCGAGGCGCCGGACAACAGCCCGCGCCACACGACAAAGGCGCAGCTTGAGCGCTTTGCGGCACGCTACAAGCTGCGCACGCGAAAGGCGCTTCTGGGGTTCGAGAATGAGACGCAGCAGGAAATCGCGCTGCTCTACGACCCCGACAAGCTGACTGTCCGGCACGATCCGAAGGGCGATGGCGCCCAGCCGCTGCCGGGCCAGCCGTCGCCGCGCTTTGACAGCACCTACCGGATCGACCTGAACATCGACGGCACGATGGATACTGTCCAGTTCAACAAGCCGCCGCTGGAGATTGCCGCACATGCCGCCTCGGGCCGGGTCTTCCGCATGATCGGCGTTCACATGAAGTCAAAGGCGCCGCATGGCGCCACCGGCCCCGAGCAGGAAAGACGCATCGCCATCGAGAACCGGCGCAAGCAGCTTGCGCAGGCGATCTGGCTGCGTGAAAGGGTGCTTGAGCATCTTAAGGCTGGTGACGGCCTGATCGTGCTGGGCGATTTCAATGACGGCCCCGGCCTTGATGAATACGAAAAGCTCTTCGGTCGTTCGGGAATCGAGATCGTCCTTGGCTGGGATGAGCCGCGCGAGACCCGGCTTTACGACCAGAACGCGCGGCTGGCTTTTGGCAAGAAGCTGGCGGTGATGCCTTACTCTGCGCGCTTCTACCTTGCCGAACATGGCCGCTTCTTCAACGCGCTTCTGGACTATGTGATGGTCTCGCCCGATCTGCGCGCGCTGGGGCCGAAATGGCGGATCTGGCACCCGTTCGACGACCCGTCCTGCTACAGCACGCCGGAACTCCGCGAGGCGCTTCTGACCGCCTCGGATCACTTTCCGGTCAGCATAGACATCCCGCTCTGACGCCGGACTGTCACCGACGGCGCAGATTTGCTAAGATCGCTCCATGTCCAGGAAATGGTTCATCGGTCCCTTGGTCGTTCTTCTTGCCGCTCCGGCGCTCGCGGAGGAGCCATCGGGATCGACCGAAGAAGGCTTCAGCCTGCTGCGCG
>DJUV01000047.1 GCA_002440625.1 Rhodobacteraceae bacterium UBA6273
ACGTGCTGGCCGCCGGCGCCCGATGACCGCATCGTGTCGATGCGGATGTCCGTCGCGGGAATGTCGATCTCCACATCCTCAGCCTCGGGGAGGACGGCGACGGTGGCGGCGGAGGTGTGGATGCGGCCCCCCGCCTCGGTCTCGGGCACCCGCTGAACGCGGTGGACGCCGGATTCAAACTTGAGGCGGGCAAAGACCCCCTCGCCCTCGATCCGCGCCATGGCTTCCTTGACGCCGCCAAGCTCGGTTTCGGAAAGCTCCATCAGGTCGAAGCGCCAGCCCTGGGCCTCGGCAAATTTCTGGTACATTCGGAGGAGATCACCGGCGAAAAGTGCCGCCTCCTCGCCCCCGGTGCCGGGACGGATTTCGAGGATCGCGGGCCGCGCGTCGGCGGCATCCCTCGGCAGAAGCGCGATCCTGAGCCGCGCCTCCATCTCTGGGATGCGGGCCTTGAGGCCGGGGATCTCATCCTCGGCCAGCGCCTTCATCTCGGGGTCAGCAAGCATCACCTCGGCCTCGGTCAGGTCGGCGAGCGCCTGCCGGTAGGCGGCGATTTCAGCCACCACGGGCTTCAGGTCGGAATATTCGCGGGAGAGGCTGGCGATTTCGGTGGGGCTGGCGCCGACGGAAAGCTTCGCTTCGAGAAACTCAAAGCGGCGCGTGATCTGGTCGAGCTTGTCCAAGGGCACCATGGCCGGGGTTTCGCCTTTTTCCCGGGCCGCGGTCAAGGGGGAGAGGCCGGGGGTTTCACACCCCCGGACCCCCGTGGGGTATTTAGACAACGAAGAAGCTCAAGGGCCGAGTTGACCGGTCCAGTCGCGGAGCCGGGCGGCGTTGACGCCGAAGTCGTAGCGGCCGAAGCGTTCGCGGGCGTAGAGGTCGATCGCCGCGTCGGAGACTTGCGCGGTGGTGTAGTCGGGAAAGCCGAAGATGAGCGAGCGGGTGATCCAGGTGATCCGGCCTGATTCCGGCGATCCGGCAAGTCTTGTGGTGCGCGGTGTGGCGAGGGCGATGGCGTCGAGCCGGGCGAGCAGGTCTTCGGGGGATGCATCCGGCATGGCAAGGCGGGCGCGCGCACCGAGGGGGACCGTGGTGACGCCCTCCGGGCCGGGGGCAATCGCATCGGCGTAGGGCGGCGGATCGACGTTCCAGCGCGCGGGGTCGGAGGGGGCAAGGCGGATATATGCCATGCCCCCGGCGATGATGAGAACGATGAGGAAAAGCGCCAGCCTCACCCTTTGCGCCGGGTCCAGCCGTAAAGGCAGATCAACTCATGCGCGACATGGGCGCCGGCGATGGCGGTGGCGCCGGTGGTGTCATAGGCCGGCGAAACCTCGACCACATCGCCGCCGACCATGTTGATCCCGGCAAGGTCGCGCAGGATCGCTGCCGCCTGCCATGAGGCCAGCCCGCCCCAGACCGGGGTGCCGGTGCCGGGCGCAAAGGCGGGGTCGAGGCAGTCGATGTCGAAGGTGACATAGGTCGGGCGGTTGCCGGTTATAGCGCGGATTTTCTTCACCACCGCCGCCGGGCCGGTCTCATGCACCTCGCGGGCGTCGATCACGTTCACGCCCATGAAATCGTCGTTATGGGTGCGGATGCCGACCTGAACGGAGGTCGCAGGATCAACGATGCCGGACTTGATCGCCTTGTAGAACATGGTGCCGTGGTCGATGCGGGTGAAGTCGTCATCAGGCCAGGTGTCCGAATGCGCATCGAAGTGCAGAAGGCTGATCGGGCCGAACTTTTCGGCATAGGCCTTGAGGATCGGGAAGGTGATGTAGTGGTCGCCACCGAGGGTGATTGACCCGGCGCCCGACGCAAGGATGCTGCGGATATGCGCCGTCAGCGTATCGGGAAAATCCGCGACCTTGGCATAGTCGAAGGCCACATCGCCGTAGTCGACGATCTCCATCTCGTCGAGCGGCGAATAGGACCAGCCGTAGGGCGGATCGAAGGGTTGCAGCGCCGACGCCTCGCGGATCGCGCGGGGGCCGAAGCGGGTGCCGGTGCGGTGTGTCACCGCCTGATCGAAGGGCACGCCGGTGATCGCAAGATCGACGCCGGTCAGGTCCTTCGAATAGCGGCGGCGGAGAAAGCTCGTCGCACCGCCGAAGGCATTTTCGAAAGCAAGGCCGCGCCGGTCCTTGCGGGTAAAAGCGAGGTCAACCTCGCTTTTCGCGTTTTCCAAAGCCATGGGAAAGGCTCCGTGATGGGTTCTGACGTCATTCAAGCCGGAGACGCCGCCGATCCGGGCACCAAGGAAAATGCCACGCCGGACCGGCTTGTCAAGATAATTTGATCAAATCATGCGAGCGGCTGGGCGCGCTCGACGATCCGGGCGAAGAAGCTGGCGCCGAAGGGGGCCGCTTCATCGTTGAAATTGTAAGCGGAATGATGCAGCCCCGCGCCCTCGCCCTGACCGAGGAAGAGATAGCAGCCGGGCCGTTCTTCGAGGAGGTAGGAGAAATCCTCGGCCCCCATCTCGCGCCCGGCATTGGCGACGACGCCCGCCGCGCCGGCAACCTCGGCGGCGATGTCGGCGGCGAAGCGGGTCTTGTCGGCATCGTTCACGGTCGCGGGATAGCCCCAGTCGTAGTCTACCTTCGCGGCCAAGTTATGGGCCGCGGCGATACCCTCCACGATCTCATGGAACCGGCGCTTCAGAAGGTTCCGCACATCGGGGTCGAAGGAGCGGATGGTGGCGGTCAGGCGCGCCGTCTCGGGGATGATGTTGGACGCGGTACCGGCATGAATTTCCGTCACCGAAACAACGGCTTCCCGCAAGGGGTTCACGTTGCGGCTGACGATGGTCTGAAGCGCGGCGGCGATGGCCACGGCGGCGGGAACCGGGTCAATGCACTCATGCGGGTAGGCGCCGTGGCCGCCCTTCCCCGTCAGCGTCACCCAGGCCGTGTCGACGGCTGCCATGATCGGCCCCGGCGTCGTCACGAAACGCCCCAAAGGCACCTGCGGCGTGTTGTGAAGCGCATAGACCTCGCCGATGCCAAAGCGGTCGAGGATACCCTCCTGCACCATGACCTGGCCGCCGCCGCCATCCTCTTCCGCCGGCTGGAAGATCAGCGCGACGCGGCCCCGGAAGCGGCGCGTTTCGGCGAGGTATTTCGCGGCGCCGAGAAGCATCGCCGTATGGCCGTCATGGCCGCAGG
>DJUV01000250.1 GCA_002440625.1 Rhodobacteraceae bacterium UBA6273
GCGCTTTATCCGCATATGACGGTCAGGAAGAACATCGCCTTCCCGCTGAAGATGGCGGGGATGGATCAGGGCGAGATCGACAAGAAGGTCGAATACGCGGCCCGCGTCCTCAATCTCGCCAACTATCTCGACCGTCGCCCCGGCCAGCTTTCCGGTGGCCAGCGCCAGCGGGTCGCCATCGGCCGCGCCATCGTCCGCAGCCCCTCGGCCTTCCTCTTCGATGAACCCTTGTCGAACCTCGACGCAGCGCTTCGCGTCGGCATGCGGCAGGAGATCACCGAGCTTCACCAGAACCTGAAGACGACGATGATCTATGTCACCCATGACCAGGTCGAAGCCATGACCATGGCCGACAAGATTGTGGTGCTGAACGCAGGCAACATCGAGCAGGTGGGGAGCCCGCTTGAGCTTTACCGCCGTCCGCAGAACCTCTTTGTCGCCGGTTTCATCGGCTCTCCCAAGATGAACCTGATCGGCGGCGCCGAGGCTGCCAAGCATGGCGCTGCCACCATCGGCATCCGGCCCGAGCATATCGACGTCGGCAGCGGTCCCTGGACCGGCACCGTGGTCCTCTCCGAACATCTCGGGTCGGACACGTTCCTGAAGGTGGATGCGGGCGAGTTCGGCACGATGACCGTCCGGGGATCGGGTGAGGTCAATGTCCATTCCGGGGACAAGATCCAGTTCGCGCCGCAGGCCGACAAGATCCACCGTTTCGACGCCAAGGGACTCCGCCTCGGCTGAGGCGGGGCGGTCCGGGCGTGGCAGAAGACAAGGAAGGCGTGACGATGAAACCGACGAATGCAACCCTGAAAGACCTTCCTGCCACGGTGGCCGCACCCGGCTATGACCGGTCAAAGCTGAAGCCCGGCATCGTCCATATCGGCTGCGGCAACTTCCACCGCGCTCATATGGCCGTCTATCTCGACGACCTTTTCGCGCTTGGCCAGTCGCAGGACTGGGCCATAGTCGGGGCAGGAGTCCGCGCTGGCGATGCGAAGATGCGCGATGCGGTGGCCGCGCAGGACTGGATGTCGAGTGTGATCGAGCTTTCCCCCGGCAATCTGTCGGCCCGCGTCATTGGTGCAATGGTTGATTTCGTGCCGGTAGAAGAGGGGAACGGGTCGCTCATCAAGGCGATGAGCGACCCGGCGATCCGCATCGTCTCGCTCACCGTGACCGAAGGCGGGTATTTCACCGATCCCGATACCGGCACCTTCAGCCCCGACCATGACGACATCCGCCATGACGCCAGGCACCCCGATGCGCCGCGCACCGCCTTCGGCGCCATCGCCCGCGCCCTTGCCAACCGCCGCAAGGCCGGGGTCGCGCCCTTCACCGTGATGTGCTGCGACAACCTTCCGCACAACGGCCATGTCACCCATGACGCGGTGATCGGTGTTGCGCGGCAGTCGGACCCCGAGCTTGCCGACTGGATCGCCGCCAATGTCAGCTTCCCGAACGCCATGGTCGACCGGATCACCCCCGCCACCGGCCCCCGCGAACTGGCGCTGGCGAAGTCCTTCGGCCTTGACGATGCCGCGCCCGTGACCTGCGAACCCTTCCGGCAATGGGTGATGGAGGACAAGTTCCCGACCGGCCGTCCGGCCTTGGAAAAGGTCGGCGTGACCTTCACCGACCGGGTCGATCTCTTCGAGACGATGAAGATCCGCATCCTGAACGGCGGTCATGCGATCATCGCCTATCCCGGCGGTCTGGCCGGGATCGAGCTGGTGGGCGAGGCGATGGCCGACGACCAGATCCGCGCCTTCCTCGACGCGATCCTGACGCGCGAGGTGCTGCCCATCGTGCCGCCGGTGCCGGGGATGGACCTAGGCGACTACAAACGCCTCATCATCGAGCGGTTCTCCAACCCCGAGGTCGCCGACACCGTTCGCCGCCTCTGCCTTGACGGGTCGAACCGGCAGCCGAAGTTCATCATCCCGACGATCCGGGATTCCTATCAGAAGGGCACGCCATCGGATGGGCTGGTGCTGTTGTCCGCGCTCTGGTGCCGCTACTGCTGCGGCACCGACGAGAAGGGCAGCACCATCGCGCCGAACGATCCCAATTGGGACATGCTCACCGAACGCGCCAAGGCGGCGAAGGATGATCCGTCTGAGTGGCTGGCGATCAGCACGGTCTACGGCGACCTTGCCGGTAACGCCGATTTCGCCGCGCGTTTCGCGGCGGCGCTCAAGGATGTCTGGGCGCGGGGATCGCGGGCCGTGATGGCGGACTACATTGCCGGAAAGGCCTGAGCCTCAGCGGTAGCTGACGCTCTGGACGCTGCCATCCGCGGCGACGGTGCAGACCATTGGCTGGCCATCCAGCACAAGTAGATCGGCCTGCCCGCCGATGTTGTCGCCGACCGCCACGCTGTCCTGCGGTACACCCTGCATCGTCGCGGCGATGGCGATGCATTCCCGTTGCCAGCCCTGATCGAACGCTGTGACGCGCCCGTCGCCGGAGGTGATCTCAAGCACTTCGTTCGCGTCCGTGACGATGCAGGTCGCAAGCTGGCTCGGCAGGCTGAGGGTGACGATCGCACTGCCGATTGTCGGTGAAACGTCGATCGCCTTGATCGCGACGGTCGCGATGCCGAGCTGCCGCGACGCCTCACTGATGCAGGCCGCCTCCTGGCTCGCCGGATCGGCGGCAACGGGCAGCGGAAGCGCAAGAAGCGCCGAGACTACAATGGCGGGAACCGCAAAACGCATGGAAAAGCTCTTGCTCACAGGGGAAATTCTACCCTATCCGCACTGTTTCGGCACGTCCTTTCTCCGGCTCCCTCGATTGCGGTCAGGCGCCGAGGTATTTCGGATCGCCGGACACCTGCGGATGCACCGGCGCGGCGTCCTCTCTGATCTCGGAACGGATCATCGCGTGGCGACTTTCGCGCTGACGCGGCGGCATTCGATGGCATGGCGGATGGTGACGGGTGCCTCCGGCGCAATGTTCACGCCTTCGGCCCCCTCATGCGTCTCGTCGTAATAGGAGGCGACGGGTTCAAGGCCGATGCCCCGGAAGCCCTTGAGGCGCGGTTCGCCGCTGAGGCCGGGATTGGCGATCCACATCAGGAGATGGGGCAGGGTGGCGGCGTCCCATTCGATCCGGGTAGCGATGCCCCGGTCGGTGTCCGCCGCCTCGACCCAGCCGGCGCAGTCGCGGAGGAAAACGAGATCCTCGCCCGCCGGTCCCGGCTGGTCCCAGACGCAGGTTGTGCCGCCGTTCTTCAGCATTGTGATGCCATCTGCCGCGATCGTCTGGTCGGGCGCCAGCGCGCTGGCCGCAGGCGCGCGGGCGGCGCGGGCGGTTGTCGCCTCGCCATGCGGCGCAGGCGTGATCCTGAGGCCGCCCGGACTGGCGGGAAACGCGAGAATCGGGTGCAGCCCGACCGGCATGCGGACGGCGCGGCGCGCATGGATGGTCAGCGTCAGATCAACGCGGGGCAGGGTCTCGGAGAGGGCGATCGTCCGTTCCAGCCGGGCAACGGCATGCCCCTCGGGATAGTCGATGGCCAGATGTACGGAGCGCCGATCGGAGCCGACAAGCTGCCAGAAGCTGTCGGTGCCATGCCCGTGCTTGACCGGATCATGGGCGCTCAGGCCAAAGGGAACGCAGGGCCATTCACCGCCGATGACGGTCAGATGCGCGGCGGGGGGAGCGTCCGCAAACTGCGGCACCCCGTCCCAGGGCGGCGCGGCGAGCGGCCGGAAGGTCCGCCCGCCGAGGTCGAACTCCAGATCGACAAGCGCCCCCGAGAGGCTACGCACCCCCGCCGAGACGGAGGCGCTTTCGAGGCGGCAGAGGACGGCATCGGCCCGCATCGCGCCTAGCGCAGCCTGTCTTGCGTCGCCGGATCGAAGAAGACCGCGCGGGCAAGGTTCAGCGCCAGCCGGGCATTCTGGCCATCATGCACGGCAGCGCTCGGCTTCACGCGTGCGGTGACATGGCGACCGTTGAGCGTGGTGACGGCATAGACATCCGCACCGGCGGGTTCAGTCACATCGATCAGGAAGTCCGCTTCCAGAAGCTCGCCCGTTGCCGTGCGGTCGGCACTCGCCGGATCGGTGAGCGCCTCGGGCCTGATGCCGAAGATCACCGGCTTGCCGACCTTGCCGCGAAGGGCGGAACTGTCCGGCAACGGCACGCGGATGGCGCTGCCATCCTCGCGCTTCAGCGTCATGAAAAGCCCGCCCGCATCCGCTTCGACCGGCATGGTCAGCATGTTCATCGACGGCGAGCCCATGAACTCGGCGACGAAGACATTGGCCGGATCGTTGTAGATCTCGTCGGGCGTGCCGAACTGCTGGAGCGAGCCGTCCTTCAGGACCGCGATCTTCGTCGCCAGCGTCAGCGCCTCGATCTGATCATGGGTCACATAAACCGTGGTCGTGGCCATGCGCTGGTGCATGCGCTTGATCTCGGTCCGCATGTCTACGCGGAGCTTTGCGTCTAGGTTCGACAGCGGCTCGTCGAAGAGGAACACCTGCGGATCGCGCACCAAGGCCCGGCCCATGGCAACGCGCTGGCGCTGGCCGCCGGAAAGCTGGCTTGGCTTCCTGTCAAGGAGCTTCGAGATCTGCAGAAGGTCGGCCACGTCGCTGACGGCCTTGTCACGCTCGGGCTTCGCCACACCGCGCATCTCCATGCCGAAGGCGATGTTCTGCGCCACCGACATGTTGGGGTAAAGCGCATAGCTCTGGAACACCATGGCAATGTCGCGCTTCGACGGGTGCAGCCCCGCGACCGAGGTTTCGCCGATCCTGATGTCGCCCGAGGTGATGTCCTCAAGCCCGGCGATGGTGTTGAGAAGCGTGGACTTGCCGCAGCCGGACGGCCCGACGAGGACGAGGAAACCGCCGTCCTCGATCTCGATGTTGATCCCTTTCAGGATCTCGACCGCGCCGTAGCTTTTCTTCAGGTCGCGAATGGTCAGTGATGCCATGTCTCTTATCCTTTGACCGCGCCCGCCATCAGACCGCGCACGAAGTAGCGGCCCGAGACGACATAGACGATGAGGGTGGGCAGGGCGGCGAGGATCGCGCCCGCGAAGTGGACGTTGTATTCCTTCACGCCCGTCGAGGAGTTGACGAGGTTGTTGAGCGCAACCGTCATCGGAACCGAGTCGACATCCGAGAAGGAGGCGCCGAACAGGAAGTCGTTCCAGATGTTGGTGAACTGCCAGATGACCGACACCACGATGATCGGCGCCGAGGTCGGCAGCAGGATGCGCCAGAAGATGCGGAAGAAACCCGCGCCGTCGATCTGCGCCGCCCGGACCAGCTCGGTCGGGAAGGCTGCGTAGTAGTTGCGGAAGAAGAGCGTGGTGAAACCAAGGCCATAGACGACATGGACGAGGATCAGACCGGGGAGTGTCCCGGCGATTCCGAGAAGGCCAAGGACGCGGGCCATCGGGATGAGGACGATCTGGAACGGGATGAAGCACGACAGAAGCATCATGCCGAAGACGATCCCGTCACCCTTGAAGCGCCACTTGGTCAGGAC
>DJUV01000079.1 GCA_002440625.1 Rhodobacteraceae bacterium UBA6273
ACGGCGCACCGCGCCGAGCGCGCCCAGCCCCGCCATGAGCGCGAGTCCTGCCGCCGGCAGCGGCACCGGCGCGATCTGAATATCGTCGACCAGCCCGCCGTAGCTGTCGCTCTGCCCGCTTGCCGAGAACAGAAGGTTGTAGGCGCCCGCCGTCGTGACGGTGAAGCTCGACAGGATCTGGGTCCAGCCGCCGCGCGTTGCACCATTGACGCCGTCATTGGCCAGGCCGCTGACCAGATTGCCCAGCGCATACTCGATGCCATCGGTCAGGGCGTTGCCGACCCGGGGGCTGTACCAGAAGCTCAGCATGTAGCGCCCGACACCGAGGTTCAGCGTTTGCGACATGGAAGAGTTGCTGTAGCTGTCCAGCTCGACATAGTAGTCGCCGTCGGCAGGCGCCAGGCCGAGCGTCCGCTGAGTCTGGATCTCGATCCCCGATCCGCTGACAGTGCTCCAGCCGTTCACGGACTGCCACACATCCCAGCTATTGCCGGAAGTCGGCATGTTCCCGTAGGACGACCCGTTGCGCCCAAGAAAGCTGCCGGGAACGATATCCTCGAACGAGCCGTTCACGACGGACCCCGCCGCCACCTGAGCCGGGGCGAGTGAGGCAGCGACCGTCATCGCGACGGCTATCGACCTGATATTCAACATTAATCCACCGAATTTGAACCGGGCACCTATTACCCTTATCTTTTTGCAGCTACCTGTCTGCGCCCCGAGGGTCAAGAGAACGTGGAAAAACCAAGGCAGTTTCGCGCCGATTGCGCCCGCATTGGAACAAACATTTGCCATCTGCCCCGACCGTTTCCTGGACTCCGACGCCGGTTCCGAAGCCGTTCCCGCCGCCCCGCATCGGCCAACCGTGCGCCCCGGAGCACACGGTTTTTCGCCAGTCACGATCTTTTCGTCTGTCGCCCCTTCAAAGCGCCACAGATTTGCGTAAACTGCCAAGCCCCGAGTCTGGAACCGAACGCCGAGGACCTCGCATGACCCGACCCGACCCCTTCGGATTCGACATTTCCGCCGCGACCGACAAGAAGAAGCGGACGAAGGGCCGCCGCGGCATGTCGGGTGCGTTCGAAACCTCGACGCGCGCCTGCGACCATCCCGGCTGCGAGAATGCCGGCCAGTACCGCGCGCCGAAATCGCCCGACCACCTCGATGAGTATTTCTGGTTCTGCAAGGACCACGTGCGCGAATACAACCTCAAATGGAACTTCTTCCAGGGGACGAGCGAGGACGATTTCCAGAAGTTCCTCGACAAGGACCGCGTCTGGGGCCGCGAGACGAAACCCTTCAAGCGCGATGCAGAAGATCGCGCCTGGGCGCGGCTTGGCGTCGCCGATCCGATGGAAATCCTTGGCGGAAACGCCACGCAGAACCCCGGACGCTCGCTCGGCCGCAAGCTGCCGCCGACCGAACGCAAGGCGCTCGACATCCTCGAGGCCAAGGACAGCTGGACCAAGATCGAGATCCGCAAGCAGTACAAATCGCTTGTGAAGGATCTGCACCCCGACATGAACGGCGGCGACCGATCGGACGAGGACCGCTTGCAGGAAGTGGTCTGGGCCTGGGACCAGATCAAGGACAGCCGCAACTTCAAGGACGCATGAGAAGTGCCGCGTTTCGCGACCGTGTTGGTCGGCTTTGAGCACAATTTGCGCTTTCTGCTCTGACCTCCGATGGCTTCGCAGCGCCCGAGGCGATGGGATTGCCCACGGCGATCCTCGCGATCAGACGGACGGCGGACTGGATCAGCCAGTAGAAATAGATGATCGCGGACCCGACGCCGTGGGCCGGCCGACCCCGGCGGCTCTACAGCGGACCGACCCAGCGGGACTGCGTCGGGGCCAGCGCGCTGATCGTCAGAAGCTTGCGCCGCTGATATCGCCGCCAAGAGCGTAGCGGCCACCGATCACGAACTGCTCGGCACTCATGGCGATGTGCTTGGCCGCTGCGCGAACGTCGCGTTCGCGCCTCTCGAAGGGCTGGGACTCGGCAAGGGCCCGGGCCCCGATCAGATCGTTCACGCGCAGCACGACGCGCACTGCGACTTCGGCGGCGTGAGAACAGGCAAGCCGGTAGTTGATCCGGGCCGCAACCAGATCAGAGCCTTCGCTTTCGACGGACGCGCACAAGGCCGACATGGCTGACCGCATGTAGGCGCCAGCCGCCCTGCACTTCGCAAGGCAGCGCCCGATCTCGGCTTGAACCAGTTCCCTTGCGGCAATGGGGACTGTGATGCCGAGACGACGATGGCCGGAGCTGACCGAGATGAGCGCGTCGATTGCGCCCTTGGCGATCCCCAGCGGCACGGTGGCAACCGTCCAGACAAAGGCGGAAACGCCCGGAAGACGATAGACGACACCGGCTTGGGTAGGATTTGGCTGAAAGTCGCACACGAACTCGGCTGGCAGGAACGCGTTGTCTGCCTCGAAATCCCAGCTTCCGGTGCCTCTCATCCCTGACACATGCCAGTTATCGATCAGATTGACGGCCTCACGCGGCAGGAACGCCAGAACGATCCGCCCGTTCCCCGGCACCTGCCCTTCGTCCACCTCACACAGCGCGGCAAAAGTCGTCGCGTGGGGCGCGCCGCTGGCAAAAGGCCACCGACCGATGATGCGGTATCCAGACTTGGCAGGAACTGCCTTGCCAATCGCGCCTGTGCTTGAGGCGACGAAGGCCGACGGGTTCCCGAACACCTTCTGCGCGGCTTCGAGCGGCAGATAGCCGCCAGCGCGGGACATGCCGCCGCCGTTTCCGACGAGCCAGCCAATTGTCCCGTCGAGTGCTGCGGCATGCTCGACCACAGCCATGAAGTCGAGGGGCGAAAGCCCGCATCCGCCGAGTGGTACTGGCAGCAGAAGGCGGAAGAACCCCGCGTCGCTCAAGGCGCCAAACGCCTCGTCCGACAGCCTTCGATCCGTGTCAAAGCGCCCGGAGTGCTCTGCCAGCAGAGGGCGGATCTGTTCGAACCGTTCGATCATGGTTGCGGCGGCCGATGCCGATTGTCCGTCCAGCATGATGATCTCCCTCCAGACTGCCGGAATGATCGGCCCCGAAAACATGCCGGGCAACAGCAAAGAATTCGGGGCAAGGTGATTACAGTTCATCTAGAATTGCCCCATGCACCGCCTTCCGCCTCTTCGTGAACTTCAGGCGTTCGAATCCGCGGCCCGCCTTCTGAGCTTCAGGAAGGCGGCCGAGGAACTGTCTGTCACACCCACGGCCATCAGCCACCAGATACGGCTCTTGGAACGCTATTGCGGCCAGCCGCTTTTTCAGCGCCAGCCGAGGCCCTTGCATCTCACCCCTGTGGGCGCACAGCTTCTGCCGGTTGTCCGGGACGCTTTCCTGTCGATCTCGGACGAGCTTGCCCGCCTGACCCCCGGCAGCCGGATCGGCCATCTTCGGGTGACGACAACCAGCGCCTTCGCCGCGCGCTGGCTACTGCCGCGCCTGGAAAGCTGGCGAGCGGAAGCACCGGGATCGACGCTCGACCTTGTGGGAACGGATACGGTGCTGAACCTGCGCACGGGCGAAGTTGACGTTGCGATCCGCTATACCCGAAAGCCGCCGACAGACGGAGTCGCGGTGGAGCTCCTGCGCGATACCTTCCACGTCGTTGCGGCGCCGTCGATGCTTCAGGGAAGTGTCGCGATGATCGCGCCTCGGGCGATCCTCGATCTGCCACGCGTCGAGGTCGGCTGGCCCCTCACCGACCTCGGTGCCCCCACCTGGCGTCACTGGGAGACTGCGGCCCGAGCCGCAGGCCACCGGATCAGCGGCACTGTCCGGCCACCGCAACTGAAATTCCACGAAGAGCACCACGGGATCGAAGCGATCGTCGCCGGACAGGGCCTTGGGCTGTGTAGTGACGTGCTCGTTGCGCGGGAGCTTCGCGATGGCCGTCTCCTGTGCCTCAGCGATATCGTTCTGCCCGGCTACGGCTTCTACTTTGTCTATCGGGCCGAGCACCCGAGGCGCGGGGCCCTGGAGGCCCTGCTTCGCTGGATGCAGCGACAAGCCGCCGCGTGAAGCCGATTGTCAAACATGCGCGTGCGCTGGCTTCCACGCACAGACCATAACCTCAGCCGATACTTCGCGCGGCCCCCCGAATGGCAGGAACGCCCAAGCTGCGGCAGCAAGTCGGCTCCAGGTGAATGATCTTTGTAGGTCGGAACGGCGTATCGTCCTACGGCAGATTCGTCCGCAAGCCGGCCAACACAGCTTGCGGATGCGATCAAAAAAAAACCTGGGGAGTTCCCCCCGGGTTTCATGCGCGCTTCCCGATTCCGGCCTGGCCGGAACGAGCGCGGTTTTCTATTCGTCGTCGAAGGTCTTCAGGAAAGCCACCAGATCGGCCTCTTCCTCGGCGGTCATCTTGAGGTTGCCAAGCTCGTCCTTGTTCATGGTTTCCGCGTACTCCGGCGCAGGCCAGCATTTCTGCGCCATCGCTTCGGCCTCGCTTGCGATGGGATCGGCGCAGGCGGGCCGTACGTCGCGCGTATTGTAGAAGCTGACAATACCCTCCAGCGTCTTGAAGTAACCGTTGTGCATGAAGCCCTTGGCAGTATCCGCCGAGGTCCGCTTGGTCAGGTTGCGCAGGGTAGGCACCTGTTGACGGGCCATGTTTGCCTTGGCGTAGGGGGCAAAGACGGGGTCGGTTTCAAGATAGCCGCCAAGGCCCGGGTCGAACCAGTCCTTGCCCGCCGTGTTGGCGGCCTGCTGGTAGAAGGGATTGTCGCGGTTCTTCGGCACGCCGAGATTGTCGAAAGTCCAATCGGTCAGGACAGCCGGACCGCCCTGGGTGTTGGGGGTCAGGACATGGCATGCGGCACAGTTGCCCTTGTCCTCCGCCTCGAAGACCTTGAGACCGGCCAGTTCCTCTTCCGTAAGTGTAGCTTCGCCGCGCGTCCACTTGTCGTAGCGCGAACTGAAGCGGTTGACCTCCTGCGACTGCTCGAAGGCGGCAATCGACAGGGCAATGCGTCCGAAGGCCGTTTCGATCCTGTCAGCCATCTCGCCTTCCGGAATTTCGATCTTGGCATCCGGGTTCTTGCAAGCCTCGTCGATCCCTTCGGGGAAGGTCACGTCGGCAACGTCCTTGCCCCAGACATCGGCCAGCGTGACCGGAAATTTCGAAGGATCCTCTGGATGCAGGACGCGGTAGACGACGCAGGCCGACGAGGGCATCGCCATCTCTGCCGGATTGAGGAACGGCCCCTGCGCCTGATCGGCGATCGGCATCCCGAGCTTGCCGCCCGTCGCGCGTCCGTCAAGGAAGGCGCCGCCGACGAAGGTCACGTCGCCGTCGTCGATGATATGGCTCAGCACCGGCGAGAACGACGCATAGGCCATGGTCGGCGGCTTGCGGTTGCCGAAGCGGCCCGGCACCGAGCCTTCGATCACCGAACCCGCCGCGTTGATCTCCGACATCGGGCTGGAAAAGCCCTGCGCCGGCTCATGGCAGGAGGAACAGGACTGGTTGCCGTTGACCGACAGGTCCGCGTCGAAGAACAGGCTCTTGCCCAGCGACTCGACCGGGTCGAGCTCGGCCGCTACGGTCGCCGACGCGGCAAGAACCGCTGCAAATGATGCGGCTGCAAGCTTCATGAATGTCCCCCTACCGACATTATGGTTTTCGCGAGAAAACAGAACCCGATAGATTTTGTCAACTATGAATCAACGCCCTTTAGGGCGGTCTGTTGCTGCGGGAGTGACAGCCCGAGGCGGCTTGTTCCGGACGTTTCCATCTCCGACACAATAAAGGTGAGTAAAGGGGCGTTGCTCCCATCGAGCATGCCGGACGCCCTGTCTGGCAAGACTTCGCCGTAGCTGAACCTCGCGGCAAACGACTCGTGGCCCGCCATCCCGGACCTGGGCTTCCGTCATCGGGCAGCAGCCAGCCGCGATAGCCCCCGTCCATGCGGCGCATCGCCCCTCAGGCCGGGCGGAACACCAGCGCCACCCCGTTCATGCAGTAGCGCTTGCCGGTGGGTTTCGGCCCATCGTCGAAGACATGGCCAAGATGCCCGCCGCAGCGCCGGCAGTGGACCTCGGTCCGCCGTCCGAGCAAGCCCCAGTCGGCCTTGGTCGCCACCGCATTCGGCAAGGGCTCCCAGAACGACGGCCAGCCGGTGCCGCTGTCGTACTTTGCCTTCGACGAATAAAGCGGCAGGTCGCAACCAGCGCAGGCATAGGTCCCGGTGCGGTGTTCGTCGTTGAGCGGGCTCGTGAAGGCGCGCTCGGTATCCTCTTCGCGGAGAACCGCGTATTGCGCCGGCGTCAGGAGCTTCCGCCATTCGGCCTCGGTCTTCGTCACCTCGAAAGCCTCCGCGGCCCCCGCCCAGCGCCGGGAAAGGCCAAGGGCGGCCAGCGTCACGCCAAGGCCAATGGTCGTCCTGCGGGTCATCATCGCGGCGCCTCCCCTGCCGATCCCCATCAGAATGCCAGAGCGGCGCATCACGCGGGGTAAAACCTGCGTGGTCGATCCCCCGCCCCGCCCCCTTGAACCCCCCGCCGATATGTTCCATCAAGCGGAGGTGCAGGAATGGCACGTCCTCCCCGATGAACGGTGACTGAGATGCTCGATCAACATGTGAAACCCACCGAAGAAATCTCCGTGCGGGAGATGTTCGGCATCGACACCGAGATGAAGGTGAAGGGGTTCGCCGACCGCACCGACCGGGTGCCGGAGATCGACCCGACCTACAAGTTCGACCCGGACACCACGCTCGCCATCCTCGCGGGCTTTGCCTACAACCGCCGCGTGATGATCCAGGGCTATCACGGCACCGGCAAGTCGACCCATATCGAACAGGTCGCCGCCCATCTCAACTGGCCCTGCGTGCGGGTGAACCTCGACAGCCACATCAGCCGGATCGACCTGATCGGCAAGGATGCGATCAAGCTCCGCGACGGCAAGCAGGTGACGGAGTTCCACGAGGGCATCCTGCCCTGGGCGCTCAGGAACCCCGTCGCCATCGTCTTCGACGAATACGACGCCGGCCGGGCGGACGTGATGTTCGTTATCCAGCGCGTTCTGGAGCATGACGGCAAGCTGACGCTTCTCGACCAGAACGAGATCATCACCCCGCACCCGTCCTTCCGGCTCTTCGCCACCTCGAACACCGTGGGCCTTGGCGACACGACCGGGCTTTACC
>DJUV01000244.1 GCA_002440625.1 Rhodobacteraceae bacterium UBA6273
CTCAACCCGTTCCGCGACAGCCTTGTCCTTCAGCGCGAGAGCGGTCTCGTTGCCGAGGCGCGGCTGATCGCCAATGTCTTCGAGGCGCAGCTGCCCGACGATGGCCCGGTCGACCTCGCGGCGGCGGATGGCATCGATCCGATCAAGGCGGCGATGTCGATCCAGCTGCCCGAAGGGGCGGAGCTTTTCCTCTTCGACACGACGGAAAGCCTTGTCGTCTCTACCGTCGGCATGGATCGGCCCGACCCGGAATCGGTGATCGGCCTTCAGCGCGACCGCCGCTCGACCCTTATCACCGACATCCTTGCCAAGATCTGGGAGGCGATCGCCGGCCTTCTGGCGCCGAAGGGCGCAACCGACCCGTTGCATGCGACCGAGGAAATGGCGCGCGATCTTGTTGCCGCGGCGCTCAGGGGTGAAACCCAGGTGCGCACGGGGCGCGATGCGACCGGCGAGGCCATATTCACCGTCGCCACGCCGATCCGTCAGGGCGGTCAGGTAGTGGGCGTCGCCGCTGTCACCTCGGTCGCGGGCGAGATCGACCAGCTTGTGCGGGTGGAACGGGAGCAGGTCCTGCAGATGTTCGTCATCGCGATCATCGTGTCGATCGGGCTCAGCCTTGTCCTCGCCTCGACCATCGCCAACCCGCTCTCGGACCTTGCGGCGGCGGCCGAGCTTGGCCGCGACAAGAACGCCCGCAAGATGTCGCCCAATCGCGTCCGCATCCCAGACCTGACGGCGCGGCCCGATGAGATCGGGCGGCTGTCCGGCGCCATGCGCGGCATGGTCTCGGCGCTTTACGAGCGGATCGAGTCGAACGAACAATTCGCCGCCGACGTCGCGCATGAGATCAAGAACCCGCTTGCTTCGCTGCGTTCGGCGGTGGGGTCCCTGCGCATGGTCAAGAAGGAAGAACACCGCGAAAAGCTTCTTGACGTGATCGACCATGACGTGCGCCGCCTCGACCGCCTTGTCAGCGACATCTCGAACGCCTCGCGGCTCGACAGCGAGTTGGTGAAAGAGGAAGAGGAAAGCTTCAACCTCGTGAAGATGCTCGCCAATCTGACCGAGTATCTCGGCGCGGAAGCGAAATCGAAGGGTGTCGATTTCATCTCCGACCTGCCGCCGGAGCCGATCACCATTACCGGTCTCGAAGGCCGTCTGGCGCAGGTTTTCGTCAACCTCATCACCAACGCCATCTCATTCTGCCAGGATGGCGATGCGGTCCGCGTCTGGGCCCGCAAACGAGAGAACCGCATCCTTGTCGTGGTCGAGGATACCGGCCCCGGCATCCCTGACCAGGCTCTCCAGAAGATCTTCAAGCGCTTCTATTCCGAACGGCCGGTGGTCCAGTTCGGTGAGCATTCGGGCCTGGGCCTCGCCATCTCCAAGCAGATCGTCGAGGCGCATGGCGGTGTGATCTGGGCCGAGAACATCCGCCCGTCGGATGCTGACCTGACCACGAACCCGCTCGGCGCGCGCTTTGTCGTGGGCCTTCCGGTGTGACCGAGACCGATCCGCGTGGCCGCATCATCCATGCGGGCTGCGTGGCGCTCGGCAATCGGGGTGTGCTGATCCTCGGCTCCTCGGGCACGGGAAAGTCGGCGCTCGCGCTGCAACTCATGGCTTTCGGCTGCGAACTGGTCAGCGATGACCGCACGGCACTCGCCACCCGCGGCGGCATCGTGGTCGCGGCGGCACCGCTGCCCATCCGCGGAAAGATCGAGGCGCGGGGCGTCGGCATCCTCAACGCCCGCACGCGCGCCGCCGCAAGGGTGGCACTTGTCGTCGACATGAATGAGACCGAAGGCGCGCGGCTGCCACCGATGCGGACCTATACGCTTCTCGGCGTGGAACTGCCTCTTCTTCACAGAGTCGAGAGCCCCCATTTTCCCGCCGCAATCCTGCAGTATCTGAAAGGGGGAAGAAGCGCGTGACGGAGAACGGGGTGCAACCCGGTCAGGATGTGCAGCGGGTGGTGCTGGTCACCGGGCCTTCGGGCGCCGGGCGGTCGACCACGCTCCACGCGCTTGAAGATCTGGGGTATGAGATCATCGACAACCTGCCGTTCAGCCTCATCCCCCGGCTTCTCGACGGCCCGCCGATTTCGCGCCCCGTGGCGCTGGGCATCGACGTCCGCAACCGCGACTTTTCCGCCGCTGGTCTGATCGAATTGATCGACCGCCTGACGCGGCTGCCGGAGGTTGCGCCGGAGGTTCTCTATCTCGATTGCCGTCCCGAGGAGCTTCTCCGCCGCTACAACGAAACCCGGCGCCGCCACCCGCTGGCCCCCGATGACAGCCCCGCCGCCGGCATCGCGGCCGAGATCGACCTTCTGGCACCGATCCGCGCCCGGGCCGAGGTGTTGATCGACACCACAGACCAGTCGCCGCATGACCTCAAGGCCGAGATCGGCCGTTTCTTCGCGACCACGGGGACCAGCCCGCTCGCGGTGTCGATCCATTCATTTTCCTACAAGCGCGGGGTTCCGCGCGGGCTCGACATGATGTTTGATTGTCGTTTCCTGCGAAATCCGCATTGGGACGCAGCCCTGCGCCCGCTGGACGGACGCGCGCCCGAAATCGGCGCCTATCTCGACGCCGATCCGCATTTCGCGCCGTTTCTGGCCAAGGTCCGCGATCTTCTTCTCTTCGTGCTGCCTGCCCATGTCTCGGAAGGCAAGAGCCACCTTGCCATCGGCTTTGGCTGTACCGGAGGGCAACACCGCTCGGTCGCCGTGACGGAAAAGATGGTCAAATCCCTTGCGGACGCCGGTTGGCAGGTGTCTAAGAGGCACCGGGAACTGGAACGGCGGGTGGGCGGAACCGCCGACAAGATACAGGGTGACAAGGCGTGATCGGAATCGTGATCGTCGCACATGGGGGATTGGCGCGGGAATATCTCTCCGCGGTCGAACATGTAGTGGGCAAGCAGGAAGGCATCCGCACGATTGCCATCGAGGAAGACCATGACCGCGCTGCGAAGCAGGCCGAGATTCGTGCCGCCGCCGATGCTGTCGATACCGGCGACGGTGTCGTGGTCGTGACCGACATGTTCGGCGGATCGCCCTCCAATCTCAGTCTTTATGCCTGTTCCGACACCGACCGGCGGATTCTTTACGGCGCCAACCTTCCGATGCTCATCAAGCTGGCGAAGTCGCGCCACCTTGGCGTCGATGAGGCCTCCGAAGCTGCGCTTGATGCGGCGCGCAAGTACATCAACAGTTACATCGGAAGTGAACAGGCCGCGCAATGAGCGATGCTGCCGCGGTCACCCGCGTCCTGAAGATTGTCAACGAAAAAGGGCTGCACGCCCGCGCTTCGGCCAAGTTCGTCGAGGTGGTCGAGGCACATGACGCACGGGCCGATGTCAGCCGCGACGGCATGGATGTTTCGGGCGATTCCATCATGGGCCTGCTGATGCTTGGCGCCTCGAAAGGCACCTCGATCCATGTCAGCACCCGCGGCGCCGAAGCGGCGAAACTCGCCGACGCGCTGGAGGCATTGGTTGCCAACCGCTTTGGCGAAGAGTACTGAGCCGGGCCAATCGTCGCTTAGGGGGCGCCCGATCTTGCAGGACGAACAGAACGGCGCCGCAGAGGCGCCCGGCTACAAGCCATACCGCATGCGCCGGCTGTCCTACGCGGGAACCTTCACCAATCCGGTCAAGGCCAGCGCGATCCGCACTATCGAGTGGCTGACGGGGAAGTATCCCCTGATGAAGCTGATCCGCCAGTTCGAACGCACCGGCGTTCCGACCGGGCAGGAGTTCTTCACCAAGGCGCTCCGCACGATGGGAATCGCCGTCCGCACCCCCGATGCGCAGGTTGCCAACATCCCGGCGAAGGGCCCTTTGGTCGTCGTCGCCAACCATCCGCATGGCCTTGTCGATGGGCTGGTGATGGGCGAACTCATCGGCCGCGTCCGCACCGATTACAAGATCCTCACGCGGTCGCTCCTCACCGGCATCCCCGAGATCGAGGATCATATGCTCCCCGTGCCCTTCCCGCATGAGGAGAACGCCCGCGAACAGAGCCTTGAGATGCGCAACATCTGCATGGCCCACCTGAAGGCCGGCGGCGTCATCATCCTGTTTCCGGCTGGCAGGGTGGCGACCAGCCGCGGCTTTTTCGACAAGGCCGTCGAGTCCGAATGGAACCCCTTCACGGCGAAGATGGTCCTGCGGTCGGGGGCGACAGTGCTGCCGATCTACTTCCCCGGGACCAACACCCGGCTTTACCACATCGCCGACAAGATCTCCGCCACTTTCCGGCAGGGGCTTCTGCTGCACGAGATCTACCGGGCGCTGAACCGGGCGCAGTCGCCGGTGATCGGGACGCCGATCACGCCTGCGGAAGTGAAGGCGCGGGGCGACGATCCGCGCGGCCTTCTCTTGTGGCTCAGGGAACGGACGCTGGCGCTCCGCCCTTAACGCAGCTTCGGCACGCCGCCGGCATGCGTCTCCCGATCCACGACGCCCGCGCGCAGGCTCCTGCCGATGCGATGGGCGAGGGCGGACCACGCTGCGGCAGGCTCTGGCGCGAGGGTCCGCTTCAGTACGGAATCGAAAAGGCCAAGCCAGGGTTCGAACATACCGGGGCGGACATCGCCGGCCTTGCGGTGAACCTCCAGCGGGTTGCCGTCATAACTCCGCTCATAAAGGATCGCATTGCGCCAGAAGCCGGCGATCTTTTCCTCATGCGCGGGCCAGTCGCTGACATGGGCGGCAAAGACCGGGCCGAGGCCGGGATGCTGCCGGATCGCGGCGTAGAATTCGGTCACGACGCGGGTGATGTCGTCGGCGGTAACGTCGATACGAGGCGGCAAGGGGGGCATGGCGGTCCTTTCGCGGCGATCCTTGCGCGGCAAACGGGCGGGATGCAAGCGGGCAGGGTGCCGCGGCCCTTTACCTCTGGAAACCGCCTTCTTATAAGCCCGGAACATGAAGCGCATCTTCGCGATCATCATTCGAATTACCTGCCCGGCGTCCTGATCCATCAGACGCCGGGATGAAGGCGTCTGATCCGTCGCGCCGCCCCCTGATCCAATTCGATTTCCGAAGGACCGCCCGAGATGTGCGCCGATACGCCCGAAGCCCCCGACTACCGCAACACCGTATTCCTGCCCGAAACCGATTTCCCGATGCGCGCAGGCCTGCCGCAGCGCGAGCCTGACTGGCTGGCCCGCTGGGCGCGGATCGGCGTCTATGACCGGCTCAGGGAAAAGCAGGGCCGCAAGCCCTTCATCCTCCATGACGGTCCGCCCTACGCCAACGGCCACCTCCATATCGGCCATGCGCTGAACAAGGTCCTGAAGGACATGGTGGTGCGGTCCCAGCAGATGATGGGCCGCGACGCGCGCTATGTGCCGGGCTGGGATTGCCACGGCCTGCCGATCGAATGGAAGATCGAAGAGCAATACCGCGCCAAGGGGCTGAACAAGGACGACGTGGACGTGGTGGCCTTCCGCCAGGAATGCCGCAAGTTCGCCGAGGGCTGGATCGACGTCCAGCGCGAGGAGTTCAAGCGCCTCGGCGTCACCGGCATGTGGGCCGATCCCTACCTGACGATGGACTACCACGCCGAGGCGGTGATCGCGGCGGAGTTCATGCAGTTCCTGATGAACGGGTCTTTGTATCAGGGCTCGAAGCCGGTGATGTGGTCGCCGGTGGAGAAGACGGCGCTGGCCGAGGCCGAGGTCGAGTATCACGACCATACCAGCCATCAGGTCTGGGTGCGGTTCAAGCCATGGGCGTTTTCGCAAAGCGACAACCTCGACCTGTCGCAAAGCAATGACCTGCTTGGCGCGTCTGTGGTGATCTGGACGACCACGCCTTGGACGATCCCTCAAAACCGAGCCGTGGCCTACAATCCTGACGTTGCTTATGCCCTTTATCAGGTGCAGTCGGCGGCGGAAAACAGCACCGCTATTGTCGGGGAGACGATCCTGCTCGCCAAGAATTTGGCCGACGCTGCAATGAGCGCAGCTAAAGTCGATCAGTTCTCGCTGGTTCGCGATGTTCCGTCTGAGCAAATCGGGGGGCTGATGCTTCGTCACCCCTTCCGCGGCGTCGAAGGCGGCAACGGCGAATGGGACTACGATGTCCCGATGCTCCCCGGCGATCATGTCACCGATGACGCCGGTACGGGCTTTGTCCATACCGCGCCGAGCCATGGTGATGACGACTACCAGCTTGGCCTGAAGTTCGGCCTGCCGATGACCTACAACGTGACGGAAGACGGCTCCTACCGCGCCGATCTGCCCTTGTTCGGCGGCCAGCACATCATCCTGCCCGATGGCAAGGAAGGGCCGGCCAATGTCTCGGTCATCAAGCAGCTTGCCTATTCGGGCGCGCTTCTGGCCAAGGGCAAGATGAAGCATTCCTACCCGCATAGCTGGCGCTCGAAGGCCCCGCTCATCTACCGCAACACGCCGCAGTGGTTCGTGGCCATCGACGCCAAGCTCGATGACGGCATGGGCAATTACGGCGACACGATCCGCGCCCGCGCCCTGACCTCGATCAATGATCTCGTGCAGTGGACGCCGCAAACGGGGCGCAACCGCCTGCATTCGATGATCGAGGCGCGGCCCGACTGGGTGCTGTCGCGGCAGCGTGCCTGGGGCGTGCCGCTCACCTGTTTCGTCAAGAAGGGGGCGAAGCCGACCGATGTCGGTTTCCTTCTGAGGAACGCCGAGGTCAACGCCCGGATCAGCGCTGCCTTCGAGAAGGACGGCGCGGATGTCTGGTATGTGCAAGGCTTCAAGGAAAAGGTGCTGGGCGGGATCGTCGATCCGCAGGATTATGAACAGGTCTTCGACGTGCTCGACGTCTGGTTCGATAGCGGCTCGACCCATGCCTTCGTGCTCCGAGACCGCGAAGACGGGGCCAAGGACGGCATCGCCGACCTATACCTTGAGGGCACCGACCAGCATCGCGGCTGGTTCCATTCCTCGATGCTGCAAGCCTGCGGCACCATCGGCCGGGCGCCCTATCGTGGCGTGCTGACCCATGGCTTCACGCTCGACGAGAAGGGCATGAAGATGTCCAAATCGCTCGGCAATACCGTGGCCCCGCAGGCGGTGATCGACGAGTATGGTGCGGATATCCTGCGCCTTTGGGTGGCGCAGTCGGATTACACGCAGGACCTGCGCATCGGGAAGGAAATCCTGAAGGGCACAGCCGACAGCTACCGGCGCCTGCGCAACACGCTTCGCTTCGTCCTTGGCAACCTTGACGGCTTCACCGATGCCGAAAAGGTCGCCCCGGCGGAGATGCCGGAGCTGGAGCGCTGGGTGCTGCACCGGCTTGCGGAACTCGACCATGTCGTCCGGAAGGGCTACGCGGCCTACGACTTCCAGGGCGTGTTCCAGACCCTCTTCACCTTCTGCACCGTGGACCTTTCGGCGATCTACTTCGATATCCGCAAGGACAGCCTTTACTGCGACGCGCCCGGCAGCCTCCGCCGCCGCTCGGCGCGGACGGTGCTGGATATCGTCTTCCACCGCCTCGTTACCTGGCTCGCCCCGATCCTCGTCTTCACGATGGAGGAGGTCTGGCTTTGCCGCTTCCCCGGAGAGGGTTCCTCGGTCCACCTGCAGGATATCCCCGAGACGCCCGCCGACTGGCTTGACGAGCCGCTCGCGCAGAAGTGGGACGCGATCCGTCGCGTCCGCCGGGTGGTGACGGCTGCGCTGGAAATCCAGCGCACCGCCAAGGTCATCGGCGCATCGCTTGAGGCCGCACCGGTCGTCCATGTCGAGGATGCGGCGACGCTGAAGGCGCTGAAGTCGGTCGATTTCGCCGACCTCTGCATCACCTCCGGCATTCAGGTCACCGCCGATCCGGCGCCGGGGGAGGCGTTCCGCCTTGCCGATGTGCCGGGCGTGGGCGTGGTCTTCGAACTCGCCGATGGCGAAAAGTGCCAGCGCTGCTGGAAGATCCTGCCCGATGTCGGGACGCACAAGCACCCCGGTACCTGCGCCCGTTGCGACGAGGCGCTGGGCTGACAAAAAAACGCCCGGATCGCATCGTCGATCCGGGCGTCAGGCAGGGAGTAGGGGACAGCGTTCAGGCGGCGCGGCGCAGCAGAAGTGCTTCGCGGATTGCCGCCATCGGCAGGCTCAGGCTGGCAAGACCGCCGGCGGAAGGCGCCGGGCTGATCGGGGCCAGCGTACGGCGAAATGGGGCAGCCGCACGTTCGGCGCGCTCCTGCCATGTCCCGATCTCGCGGGTAAGATCGCTGCGCGTCAGCCCGATATCCTCAAGCATCCGGTCATCCTGACGCAGAAGCTCGGCCCCCAGCGCCTGACGGGCGCGGTAACGGTTGATGAGACGCTCGATCCAGTTTTTTCCGGCAAGAATGGTCATGGCACACCTCCTGATCCATGAGATGCGCTTTCGCTTGACAGAAATCAAACGAATAGAAATCATGTCTGACATCTGAATTTCTGATGGATAGCCATGCCGGCCCCGCTCGACAGCGACCTCTTGCGCCACTTCCTCGCCGTGGCGAAAACCGGCAGCGTGACGCGGGCGGGCGAGATGGTCGGGCGGACGCAATCGGCGGTCAGCATGCAGATCCGGCGGCTGGAGGAGGTGCTGGGCGGCCCGGTCTTCGAACGCCTGCCGCGCGGCGTGGTGCTGACGCCGCTGGGCCGCGAGCTTCTGCCCTATGCCGAGCGTATCCAGTCGCTTCTGCGCGAGGCGGGGGAGCATCTGACCAGCCCGCGCATCTCGGGCACCGTGCGGGTTGGCATCGTCGATGAATATGTCGAAAGCACGGTGCCGACCGTGCTGGCCGAATTCAACGCCGCCCATCCGGAGGTCGACGTCAGCGTCTATTGCGACTTTTCGCACCGTCAGATTGCGGCGCTGGCCGAAGACCGGATCGACCTCGCCGTGATCCACAACTGGGACGGCACCGGGACGGGCGAGGCGATCTGCCACGATCCGACGGTCTGGGTCACGTCACTGGCGCACCGGACCCATGAAATCCGCCCGCTCCCGGTGGGGCTTTTCATAAACTCGGACTGGAGCCGCGACTATGCCGCGCGTTCCTTGGACCGCGCGGGCCTGCCGTGGCGGCTGGCGTTCGAGGCCGACAATTCGGCGGCGCTGGAAAAGGCGCTCCTCTCCGGCCTTGCCATCGTGCCGCGCGCCCGCTCCACGGTGCCGGCGGGGTGCCGCATCCTTGGGTCGGGTGACGGCTTCCTGCAGATCGACAACAACGACGTGTTCCTTCTGACCAATCCGCGCCGGGCCAGCGCTGCGATCAGCGCGATGGCGGTGGTGCTGCGGGACGCCTTCCGCCCTGCCGTGGCCGTCAGAGCGGAAGAGGGCGCCCGCGGCTGAAGGCGCAGGATACGGGTTGCGGCGGGCGGCCAGTCGGTGGAACATCGCGCCATGCCCGAACTGACATGCCAGACCCCGATCGGCCCCCTGACCATCCGTGATGAGGATGGCCAGATCGTTGCGCTGCGCTGGGGCGGGCATGGGCAAGAGGCCACGCCGCTTCTCGACGAGGCTTGCCGGCAGATCGGCGACTATTTCGCGGGGCGCCGGCGGGAGTTCGACCTGCCCGTCGCCTTCCGCGATGGCTTTCAGGGCGAGGTGATGCGGGCGATGTGCGCCATCCCCTTTGGCGAGACGCGGACCTACGGCGATCTCGCCAGGGAACTCGGCGTGCCGGCCCAGGCCGTTGGCCAGGCCTGCGGCGCCAATCCGGTGCCGGTGATCGTGCCCTGCCACCGCATCCTTGGCGCATCCGGCCTTGGCGGCTTTTCCGCGCCGGGCGGGGTGGAAACCAAGGTGGCGCTTCTGAAACACGAAGGCGCGGCCTCGCTTCTCATCTGATCCGCAACACCTTGCCGTTCCGGCACCGCAGGTCTAGGCCAGCCCCGAGGCGGCGTGTAACGGAATCATGACAGTAACGGTCTTCCTTGCGGTTCTTGCGGCGGCGTTCCTGCACGCCGTCTGGAACGCGCTTCTGCGTGTCGGCACCAGCCGGATCGCGGCGATGATGGTGCTGTCGGTGGGGCAGGGCGTCATCGGCCTTGTCATCGTCCTGATGCATGACTGGCCGGTGTCGGCAGCCTGGCCCTGGATCATCGCTTCCGGGCTGATCCATGTCGGCTACCAGACCTTCCTGAGCCTCGCCTATGAGCATGGCGACCTGAGCCGTGTCTATCCGCTGGCGCGAGGCGGCGCCCCCCTCATCACCCTCATCGTCGGCTGGCTCTGGTTTTCGGAGGCGATCAGCCCGGCAGCGACAGCGGGGGTTCTGGTCCTTGGTGGCGGCATCCTGCTCTTGGCAAGCGGCGTCTGGACCAGCGGCGAGTCGCGGCGGATGCTGCCCTATGCCTTCGGCTCCGCCTGCGCCACGGCGGGCTATACGCTGGCCGACGGTTTCGGCGCGCGGGTGTCGGGCGATCCGGTGACGTTTCTCGGCTGGGTCATGCTGATGTCGGGCACTATCTTCGCCATCCTCATGTTCGGCCTTCGTGGCAAATCCTCGATCCCCACCGCCCCGCGCGTCTGGGCTCTCGGCAGTCTTGCCGCCGTGGCCTCCTACGGTGCCTATGCCGTCGTCGTCTGGGCGATGACGCAGGCGCCGATCGCGATGGTCGCGGCGCTGCGGGAAAGCTCGATCCTGTTTGCGGTGCTGATCGGCTGGCTTGTGTTCAAGGAGAAGATGACCCCGACCAAGGCGCTGTCGGCGGTCATGATCGCCTGCGGTGTTCTCTTGATGCGACTCGCGGCCTAGCGCCTCTCAGGGAACAGCTCCTGCACCACGCCGGCCAGCAGAAGGTAAAGCGAGGTGATGACGAGGCCCCAGTGCGCAATCTCGCCCGGTGCGAAATCCACCCAGGCGGCGCGCCCGGCAAAGCCGACCCAAGCCAGCGCCATCGGCAGGGACAGCCAGCGCCAACGCTCGGTCCTGACCGGATGGACGAACTTGAGGTTGGTGAACATGGTTCCGGCAAGGACCACGATGATCGCCAGCATCAGGTAGAAATTCGG
>DJUV01000330.1 GCA_002440625.1 Rhodobacteraceae bacterium UBA6273
GCTTGAACTCGCGGCTGAACTTCCGTCTCTCCATGCAGAACTCCGATTCCGTTGAAACACCTTATCTCGGTGTCCACAAATCCGGCAGCAGGTCAAAGCGACTGGCGCGTGTGCCTGCGCAAGTGGCCACCTCGGACGGCTGTCGGGAGACCCGGTTTGCGCGCCCCAGCAGGCCGTGTTATGCGCGGGAATTCGGGATTGCATTTGCCCTCGGCGGGCCTGCATTTGTAGTCCCGACTGTCACAATCGGCGCAAATCGCCCGCCATCGACCGAAATCGGCATCGTGCACGGCTGGAAGAAGTGTAATGAAAACAACACGTTCAAACATTTCTGCGGCAGCCCGCCTGTCCGTTGCCCCGATGATGGACTGGACCGACCGGCATTGCCGCTTCTTCCACCGCCAGATCAGCCGCGATGCGCTCCTATACACCGAGATGGTGACGGCCCCCGCCGTGATCCACGGCGACCGCGAGCGACTTCTGGGTTTTGACGCCGCCGAACATCCGGTGGCCTTGCAGCTTGGCGGATCGGAGCCGGCGGAACTGGCCGAGGCGACAAGGGTGGCGGCGGACTTTGGTTATGACGAGATCAACCTCAATGTCGGCTGCCCCTCCGACCGGGTGCAGTCGGGCTGTTTCGGCGCAGTGCTGATGGAGCGTCCGGGGCTCGTCGCCGATTGCGTGGCGGCGATGATCGCGGCAAGCCCGGTCGAGGTGACGGTCAAATGCAGGATCGGCATCGACGATCAGGTGCCGGAGGAGGTGCTGCCCGACTTTCTGGCGCGCGTCTCGTCAGCCGGCGTGACCCGCGTGGCGATCCATGCCCGCAAGGCCTGGCTCAAGGGCCTCAGCCCGAAGGAGAACCGGGATATCCCGCCGCTCGACTATCCGCTTGTTCAGCGGATGAAGGCGGCCTTCCCGCATCTCCACATATCCGTCAATGGCGGCATCACCGGGCTCAAGCAGGCCGAGGGGTTCCTTGCCGACGGGCTTGACGGGGTCATGGTCGGCCGCGCCGCCTATCATGAACCCTATGAGGTTCTCGGCCGCGCCGATGCGGTGATCTTCGGCGGCCCGGAAGGCCCGGACCGGTTCGAGGTGATCGACAGGATGCGGCCCTATATCGCCCGCCATATCGCGACAGGCGGGCGGCTTCACCAGATCCCCCGCCACATGCTCGGCCTCTTCCACGGCCAGCCCGGTGCCCGGCATTGGCGCCGCATCCTCTCGGAACGCGCCAACCGTCCCGGCGCCGGTCTTGAGGTAATCGAGGCGGCGCTTGAGCCGGTCAGGGCCGAGGCGGCCTGAACCTCAGAACGTCCAGTTCACCCCGGCGACGTAGGTATTGGCGTCGCGGTAGGTGGTGATGTTGTCCTCGTACGAATAGCCGCGATACCCGAAGTAGACCTGAAGGTTGTAGTCGTCGACCTTCTGTACGACGGCGAGCCCCCAGGAATCGGCATTGTCGCCGGCCGACACCATGTCGGAACTCCGGTAATAGTCGACCGACACCGCCGTCGTGCCCCAGGGCAGCCAGTCCTTGGCGATATAGCCGAACTTCGTCATGTAGAAACTGCCATCCGGGTCGCGGTTGCCGGCGGTCAGTGTGACGTTCCAGCCAGCGTCCCAAAGTGCGGAAACCGATCCGAAAAGGTCCTTCCGGTTCGGCCCGACATCGGTATTGGCGACTAGATAGCCGAGGCCGCCGGCGATGGTCATGCCGTTCGGGAGCTTGTTGCTGTAGTTGATGGCGACGTCGTAATACCTGTTCTTGTCGCTCGAATTGAGGACGTTCTTGCCGTAGGAAAACCCGACCGTGAAGTTGTTGAAGCTGGGCGAGTCGTAGCGGACCCGGCCAAAACGCGCGCCGTCGAAGTTGTTGAACGCCGACCCCATCGAGACGGTCGTCAGCGCCCCCGCCGAATCCCTGAGAAAGCGCGAGCCGACGAAATCGCCGATGCCGACATCGGAGATGATGCCGGTGCCGGAAATGTCGGTGCTGCCAGCGCCGTCCGAGGCAAGGCTGCCCTGGCCGATGTAGAACGTGCCGTAGCGGGCGGTCTTGTAGCTGAAGTCGATGCGGCGGAGGTTGGTCTTGTCCCATTCCCACGCGTCTGGAAGAAAGGTCTGGCTGATGGCGCTCGACGGACGGAAGCCGAGGCGGGTCTCAAACTGGAAGCGGAACTCGTTCTCACCGACGGGCTGTTTGAGCCAGAAGCCGAACTTCGTCGATGACTTGGAGCTGTCCGCAATGTCGGTGTCGCTTTGCACTCCGTCGTCAAAGCCGACAATGGCCGGGTTGACGTTGCCGTAGAAGGTGAAGGTGCCGCCGCTTGCCGAGGTGTATTCCGGTCCTGCGAAGGCGGGGGAAAGGGCTAAGGGTGTAATCAGTGCCGTCAACGACGCGGCAATCGAGTGTCTTTTCATTTTGGTCCTCCAATCTTGCGACTTGCGAAAAACGTCGTGCGCTGCTGCCCCGGCCGATAATTTCCTGGCCATTGACTGCCGCCAAAGGCAGCGCGCTTGCCCTCGGGCGGGGTTTGGTCTCGCCGTCCGGCGACTTCGAGCGCGGGGTCGAATCCCGGAACCAGCCTGCGCCCGTCCTGCGGGAATGGCAACGTGCCAGATCACGCGGACCACAAGCGGCGCGCGACCGCCCGGCTGGTAAAGCCGGGCGACACTTGCTAGCGATGGGCTTGCCCCAGAAAGGATGCCGCCGATGCCTGCCGTAGCCGACCTTTTGCCGATGGCTCTCCTGCTCTTCGCCATCGGCGGTATCGCGGGGGTGATCGCCGGCCTTCTCGGCGTTGGTGGCGGCATCATCCTTGTCCCGGCCTTCTACTATGCCTTTTCCGGCCTCGGCTACGGCGGGCCGGACCTGATGCAGGTCTGCCTTGCGACCTCGCTCGCGACGATCATCGTCACCTCCGTCCGCTCGGTCATCTCGCACAATCGCAAGGGCGCCGTGGACTGGGACATCCTCAGGACCTGGGCCATCGGCATCGCCATCGGCGCGGCCGTGGGCGTCTTCGTTGTGGCGCAGCTCCGGACCCCGACGTTGCAGGTGATCTTCGGCAGCCTCGCTTTGCTGGTCGCCTTCTACCTTGGCCTTGGCCGGGCCGAGTGGCGGCTGGGTAATGAAATGCCGGTCGGCATCATGCGGGCGATCCTGTCGCCTGTCGTCGGTTTCTTCTCGGTGCTGATGGGGATCGGCGGCGGCTCGTTCGGGGTGCCGCTGATGACGCTGTACGGCATGCCCATCCACCGCGCCGTGGCGACAGCCTCGGGCTTTGGCATGGTGATCGCGGTGCCGTCCGTGATCGGCTTCGTGATGACGAAGGTGGAGGGCGCGCCGCCCTATACCTTCGGCGCGGTCAACCTCCCGGCCTTCATGATCGTCATCGGCACGACCTATCTGACGACGCCCTATGGCGTGAAGCTTGCCCATTCGATGGACCCCAAGCCCCTGCGCCGCATCTTCGCGGTGTTCCTGACGGTGGTTGCGATCAACATGCTGGGCAAGGCGGCGGGATGGTAGGAGACCTCGCCCGACAGGGCTGGCTCAGGTTCGGGCCTGAGGCGGCGGTCGCCGGTTGGGCGGCGGCGGCACTCGCCTGCCTGAAGGGCCGCCCGCTCACTGACCTGAGGCTCGGCGGCACCTGGGATGTGGGGCTTGAGGCATTGCCGAACGACGCGGCGGGAGCAGTCGGCGGTGTGCCGCTTGCTGGCCGCGCCGCAGAAGCCGCCCGGGCGCTGGCGGGCGATATTCCGCTGCACCGGGCGCAGGTCTCGACCGTGTTGCCCGGCTATCCGCAGCCATCGCCCGATGAAAGCGCCGCCGCCTTCGCCTTCCGGCGCGACCGCGATTCCGCCCATGTCGACGGCATCCTGCCGATCGGGCCTGAGCGGCGGCGGATCGTGCGCGAACCTCATGCCTGGCTCCTTGGCCTGCCGTTGACAGATTGCGGCGCAGGCGCGAGCCCGCTTGTGGTCTGGGATGGCAGCCACCGCATCATGGGCCGCGCCTTTGCCGCCGCACTTGGCCCGGTTGCCGAAGGGGACCGGCCCTTCACCGACATCACCGAAGCCTATCAGGCGGCGCGGCGCGAGGTCTTTGCCAGCTGCGAGCGCATCGTCCTTCACAGCCGTCCCGGCGAGGCGGTTCTTCTTCACCGCCACGCGCTCCACGGCATCAGCCCGTGGATCGAAGGCACGGAAGCGCCGCCCGAGGGCCGGATCGTCGCCTATTTCCGGCCATTGCTGCCGACCGTCGGAGCCTGGGCGGCGCCCTAGCCGCCCGAAGCCGCCGGGGCAGGTGTTAGCCGGATGATCCCGGTCGCCGCCGCCCGCGCCAGCGCGGGGTCAAGCGACATCGGCACATACTCGCCGCGCCGCCACAGCTCGCTCATGTCGTCGTAATAGCGGCTGAGCGGGTGGCCGGACTGGCCAGTCGAAATGATGAAGACCGAAGAGTCGGGGTCGGCGAAGTCATAGACGCCGCGATAGCCGGCGCCATTGACGTTGAGATAGGGGTCAGGCCCGGTGCCGGCCATCAGCCCGCGATCGAGCGTATCGTCGCCGCCGCTGGTCGATTGCCGGATGTTGACCACCCATTTCAGGACCGGGGTATTGCCCAGAACCTCATGGTCCTGCCGCGCCTCATGGGCATCGCCCCAGCGCCAGCTTTCGACATTGCGGCCGTATTTCTCGGAGAGTTCCAGAAGCGCATCGTCAAGCGCCATGCGCGCGATGTCGGTGCAGGTTTCCACAGGCGCGGATTGCATGATGTCACACCAGCGCGCGGCGCCGTCGATGTCGCGGTAGACCCGCTCGACGAACAGGGGCTGGACCGAGGTGATGCTGTCGGCCAATGGGCCAAGCTCGTCGCGCACGAGCCGGTTCTGCAGCGCCCGCATCCAGGCGGCGTAGATCAGCGGCTCCGGCAGGTGTTCGTTCATGTCGCCGTCCCATTCGGCGAGAATGGCGAGCGCGCGTTGCCTGAGCCGTTCCGGCGTGCCGTCGGGCGCGGCCTCGCCGGTGAACCACAGATCGGCGGCAACCAGCGGCAGAAGCGTCCGCGCCGTGGGTGAAGTGGTATCAAGCTGCGCGGCAATGAAGCTTTCGCGGCTGTGAACCTCGCGTTCCTGCATCAGGCGGGTCCAGCGCTGGATACGCTGGGTGTCGCCCCAGTCGAAGCTGACATGGCGCGGGAAGGGGGCATCGGTGGTCTTGTTGTTGGTGTTGCCGACGATGCCGCCCTGAGGCTTCAGGAAGCGCGGGTTGTCGGCATAGGGCAGGCGCGGCCCCCAGCGGTTCCCGGCCATCCATCCAAGCGACGGGAGCCGCCCCTGGCCCTGCATCTTCGGATCGCGCCCCGGCATCGCGCCGAACATCGCCATGGCGATGCCGCTCTGGTCCGCCATCACCACGTTCTGCGCCGGGGCGACGAAATCCTCGCCCGCCGCGATGCCCTCGTCGATGGTCTTTGACCGCATCAGCTTGAAGGCCGAGGTCATCGAGCGGTCGGCAGGGTCAAGAGCGGTCCAGCTCAGCGCCGCGACATGTTTCGGCGGCGTGATCGAGGCGAGATTGTAGTGCGAGCCGGGCAGGACCGGCCCGTTCTCGGTCCAGCGCAGCGTGATGGTGATCGGCTGGGCATCTTTGACGTCGATGATGGTGCGGCGGTTGACGAAGGGCTTCCAGCCTTCGGGGGTCCGGTAACGCTCCGGGTCGGCGGGGTTCAACTCCTCAAGCTTGATGTCCTGGTCGTCGGCCCAGGCGGCGGTGATGCCCCAGCCGAATTCGGCGTTGCGTCCCGCAAGGATCGCCGGGATGCCGGGGATGGTCGCGCCGATGATCCCGCCGGAAGTGAGGTCGATCCGGGCGAGATACCAGAGCGATGGCGCCGAGAAGTCGACATGCGGGTCATTGGCCAGAAGCGATCCGCCTGCCGCCGACCGCGACGGCGCCGCCGCCCAGGCGTTGGAGGCGCCGCCGAACGGTGCTTCGGTCTGGGGCAGGAAGGGCAGGGCTTCCGGCGTGAGCGCCGCATAGCTTGGCCTGACGCCGGGCACGAGGTTTGCGAAGGGCGGCAGCGCGGCGGTACCCGGTCCCGGCACCTCGGGCATCAGATCCTCGGCCCAGCCGCTGCCGAGAAGCGACAGCCGGGCGCGCAGCACCTCGGTCCCGATCTGGCTGGCCGAACGGAAGGCCATCAGCTTGAGGATCGCGAGGCTGTCCGCAGGCTGCCAGTAGGCAATCTTGTTGTCGAAGAGAAAGAACTCCGGTGCGCCGCGGCCGCGCGCCTGCGAATTGATGACTCCGATCCAGGCGTTCACCCCGCGCGCGTAGGCTTCAAGCGCCCTTTGCACGTCGGGGTCCTGCGCCGTGAAGGACCGCGCGGCAAGGCCGGCGAGGTCGAGCCGCCGCATCAGCTCGTCGGTCTTGACCGTGCGGGCGCCGAAGACCTCCGACAGCCGCCCCTCGACGGTGCGGCGCAGCACGGTCATCTGCCAGAGCCGGTCCTGCGCATGGGCAAAGCCGAGCGCGAAATAGGTGTCCTCGTCGGTCTTGCCGAAGATATGCGGCACATCCGCCGTATCGCGCACGATCTCGAGCGGCGCCGAAATGCCCGCCACCTCGAAGCTGCCGTTGTAGTCCGGCAAGGAGCGCGAGGCGAAGTAATAGGCGAGACCCACCGCCAGGATGGAGAGCACCGCCATCACCGTGAAAATGCGCAGGAGCCAGCGAAAGGTCGTAAGCATGATGTTCCGCGAAACCCGTTCGTGGCATGAAAGGAAGGGCCCGCGCCGCCCGGCGGCGGTTGACGGCCCCGACAGGGCGGTTAACTAGGACAGTTGAGCGGGTTCCGCAATGCGAATGGGGGCGACGGATGGCGAAGGTGGCGTTTCTCGGTCTTGGGGTGATGGGCTTTCCGATGGCGG
>DJUV01000080.1 GCA_002440625.1 Rhodobacteraceae bacterium UBA6273
CGGATGCGGCTCATGCCGAGCACGTTCTTGAGCGGCCCGTACACCAGCAGGTTGCCAAGCCAGTACTGCAGGCGATCGCCAGCCGACACGGACTTGCCGTCGAGAATGTCCGCGCCGCAGCGCCGCGCCACTTCGAGGTACTTGTGAAAGAGGGTGCGCTTGAGCCAGCCCGCGTCCTCCATGCGGATCATCACCTGGGTGAGCAGGTTCTCGAACACCCGCGGCGGGGCGAAATAATAGGTCGGGCCGATCTCGCGCAGGTCGGTCATCATCGTGGCGGCGTTCTCGGGGCAATTGACGGTGAAACCGGTCCACAAGGCCTGCCCGACCGAGAAGATGAAGTCGCCGACCCAGGCCATCGGAAGGTAGGCCAGAACCGAGTCGCGCTCGGTCAGCCGGTCGAACTCCGCCGAATTCTTCGAGGTCTCGATGATGTTGCGGTTCGACAGGACCACGCCCTTCGGCTTGCCCGTGGTCCCCGAGGTGTAGAGCATGACGCAGGTATGGTCGTAGCCCAGTTCGGCGATGCGCCGGTCAAGCTCGGCCTCGACGCGGGAATGGCCGGCGCGGCCCTCGGCGGCGACATCGGCAAGGGCATTCATGCGGGAATGGTCGTATTTCCGCATCCCGCGTTTGTCGAGATAGACGATGTGGTGGATGCCGGGCAGACGGTCCTGCACCTCAAGCACCTTGTCGACCTGTTCCTGATCGCCGGCGATGACGAAGCGCGCGCCGCAATGGTCAAGGACGTAAACCATCTCTTCAGCCACCGCGTCCTGATAGAGCGGCACCGGCACAGCGCCGCACATCTCTGCCGCGACCATCGACCAGTAAAGTGCGGGCCGGTTCCGTCCGATGATGGCGACATGATCGCCCCGTTCGATCCCGAGGGTCATCAGGCCCAGCGCAATCGCGCGCACCTCGGCGGCGGTTTCGGCCCAGCTCCAGCTTTGCCAGATGCCGAATTCCTTTTCACGATAGGCAGGCCGATCACCCCAGAGCGCCGCATTGCGCGCCAGAAGCGCGGGAACGGACTGGGGATTCGCGGAGGTCGCGGTCACTGCCAAGTGTATCCTCCCCTTGCCTCGACGGCTGTCGCGGTTCGCTCTGCCCCAGCGACGTGCCAGAATAAGGACGGCGAACCTTTGCCCGACTTTGTCGCAATCCTTACGAATTGTAACAGGGCGCCAATCCTCTTTTGCCGGTGCCGGGAAGGATGGTAGCGATGGGACGAAAGGAGGCCTGATGGAACGGGAGGACCCGCGCGCCCGCCTGATTCAGGCCGGGCTGAACCTGATCCAGCAGGCGCTGTCGATCTTTGACCGCGACCTCAGGCTCGCGGTCTCGAACCGGCAGTACCGGCAGATGTTCGATCTTCCCCAGCAACTGACCCAGCCGGGCACCACTTTCGAGGACACGATCCGCTTTCTCGTCCAGCGCGGCGAATATGGCGAGGTCGACGACATCGAGGAAGCGGTGCAAAGCCGCGTCGAACAGGCCCGCGCCTTCCAGCCGCATTACATGGAACGGACCCGGTCGAACGGGCGCACCATCTCGGTCGAAGGCTCGCCGCTCCAGCAGGGCGGATGGGTGACGGTCTATACCGACATTACCGACATCAAGCGTCAGGAAGGGCTATTGCGCGCGCGGTCGGCGGAGCTGTCGGGGCAGGTCCTCAGCCATGCCGAACGCCTCTCCGCCGCCAACCGGGAGCTTGCCGCCGCCAACGCAGCCCTTGAGGAAACCAAGCGCGAGCTGACCGAGATGGAGGCGCGCACCCGCCTTGTGACAGAGATGATGCCGGCGCATATCGCCCATGTCGGGCCGGACCTGCGCTACACCTATTCGAACCGCCGCCTTTCCTCGGTGATGCCCGGCAGCCTCTCGGAGATCGTGGGCCGCCATGTCGAGGAGGCGCTCGGCGCCCGCAACTTCGCACGGATCGAGCCCGGTCTGCACCGGGCCCGCGCCGGTGAGGCCAATGTCTTCGAGATCACCCATGACAGTTCCGGCCGGCGCATCCGCATCGCGCTTGCGCCCGACCACGGCAGCGATGGCACCGTCCGGGGGGTCTATGCCCTGTCCACCGATGTCACCGAGGAAGCGCAGGCGCGGGCGGCCCTTGGCCAGGCCGCGAAGCGCGAGCTGGCCGCACAGCTCACCTCCGGCCTCGCGCATGATTTCGCGAACCTCCTGACCATCATCATGGGGTTACAGGGCCGGATTGAACGGACAGAGGACCTGCCGCCCGTCGCCGCCGACCTTGCCCGCGCGACGCTCGCGGCTGCCCGCCGGGGTGGCACGCTCCTGAACCGCATCGCCGCCATCTCCGGTCCGCGCGAAGTGCGGCCGAAGCCTGCGGACATCGCCGTCCTTCTTGAGGAACTCCGGCTGATGGCCGTGCCCTCGCTACCCGAAGGCATGGGGCTCGACATCATCGTTGCCGGGCTGGCCGGGCGGGTTCTGATTGACGCAGGTTCGGTGCAGGATGCCCTTCTGAACCTGATCCTGAACGCCCGGGACGCGATCGGGCAGCACGCGGGCCGCATCGTCGTCACCGCCCGCCCGGTGCAGGAAACCTGGCTTGAGATCGTCGTCACCGATACCGGACCCGGCTTTTCCGACGAGGCGCTGAGGCGCGGGCTTGAGCCCTTCTTCACGACCAAGGGCGGCGAGGGCTCCGGCCTTGGTCTCTCGATGATCTACGACCACATCAAGCTTGCTGGCGGCACGGTCAAGCTTGCCAATCGGCCCGAGGGCGGCGCCCGCATCACCCTGCGCCTGCCGCTCCGCCGCGCGCCGGAAAGCCGCAGCGAACCGCGCCTGGTCCTACTGGTCGAGGATACCGAGGAGATCCGCGCCGAAGTGCGCGAGATGCTGCGCGCCCTTGGCCACAACGTGATCGAAACCGGCAGCGCCGACGAGGCGCTTGAGCTTGCAAAGCTGCAAGGCATCGACATCGTGCTGAGCGATATCGGCCTGCCCGGCCCGATGTCGGGGCTTGACCTCGCCCGCACGCTTCTCGATCAGGGGACCGGGGCAGATGTCCGCCTGATGACCGCGCTGCCACCCGGCGATCCGGTCCGCGCCGAGGCGGGCAGGCTGCCGATCCTGACCAAACCCTTCACGGCGGCGGAGCTTTCCGCCTTCCTGAACGAGACTGAAGTGGCATGACCAAGACCCCCGACACGCGCAGCCACGTGGCGATCCTCGACGATGAGCCGGAGATCCGCCGCATGCTGTCGGACGCGCTGGAAGAGGCGGGGTTTCGCACCTCCTCATTCTCCCGCGCGACAGAGTTCGAAGCCTCGCTGAAGCGCACGGCGCCGGATGTCTGCCTTGTCGACCTTGGCCTTCCCGACCGCGACGGGCTGGCGCTTGTCCACCGGCTGGCGCTGGAAAGCGGCGCGGCGATCATCATCATCTCCGGCCGCGCGCAGGTGCAGGACCGGGTCACGGGGCTTGAGCTTGGCGCCGACGACTACATCATCAAGCCCTTCGATCCGGCCGAGGTCGTCGCCCGCATCCGCGCCCGGCTGCGGAAAGGGCGACCCGATCAGGACCGCGCCGCGACCATCGCGCATTTCGCCGGCTGGACCGCCAGTTTCGACCGCTACATCCTTCTCAGCGACAAGGGCGACGAAGTGCCCTTCAGCCATGCCGAAGGCGAGGTGCTGAAGCTTTTCCTCGACAGCCCCAAGCGCCTCATCTCTCGCGCCCAGATGCAGGAGATGCTGGGCGGCGCGGCGGGCGAAAGCTTTGACCGGGCGATGGATGTGCGGATCTCTCGGCTCAGGACCAAGCTGGGCGAGGACCCGAAGAACCCGCGCCTCATCAAGACGATCTACGGGGCGGGATATATCTTTCTGGGCGACGTAAGCTGGGGCTGACATGACCGAGATTATCCTGATCCGCCACGCACAGGCCAATGCCGGGGCCAGAACCGAGGCCGAATATGACCGCCTGTCGGCGCTTGGCCGTCAGCAGGCGCTCTGGCTCGCCGATCATCTCCTCCAGACCGGCGAGGTGGCGCGCGTGGTTTCGGGAACACTCAGCCGCCAAGTCGATACCGCGCGTGCCATCGCGGGCGACGAACTCGACCACCGTCTCGACCCGCGGCTGAACGAGCTTGACTATTTCAGCCTCGCCGACGCGCTGAAAGAGGCCCGGGGCGTGCCCTTTCCGACCGGGCCGGAGGAGTTTGCCGCCCATGTGCCGCAAGTGCTCGACATCTGGCGGCGTGGCGAGGTCGGGCCGCATGTCGAAAGCTATGAGGCTTTTCGCGACCGGGTTCTCGGTGCGCTTGCCGCCGCTGCCGCAGGCGGGCCGGGCGCAGCGCTCGTCACCTCGACCGGCGTCATCGCCATGCTGACCGCTGTGGCCCTTGGCCTAGCCACTGACGCCAAGGCGCAGATGTTCCTGCGTGTCCGCAATACCTCGGTCCACAGGTTCGAACTGATCGGCGACAGTGTGTTCCTGACCCAGTTCGGCGCCACGCCGCATCTCGACCGCCCGGATCGCCACGCCGCGCGAACCTATCTTTAGAGACGCGCCTCAGCCGCCGATGACGCCCTTGCGCAGGATCACGTTGGCGTAGAACCGGGGCTCACTGGTGGCGACGATAGCATGCGCCGCCTTGACGCGATTGTAGAAGGCTGCCGGATCAAGCGGCGCAACCGGATGCGCCGGCACCATCCCGGCGCAAAGGGCGATGATCTCTTCATGCACCGGGTCCGGCCGGTCGGGTTGCGCAGCATTCACCGCCCGAAACACCGCCTGCGGCACCGATGTGTCGATGGGCAGCACCGAAAGCACGGCGCGCAGCACCGGGATCAGACCAAGGCCATCGGCCCGGACCAGACGCCGCGCATCGGTCAGCGCCGGATAATTGCCGTCGACGATGGCGATTTCGTCGCCATGACCCATGCTCCGCAGCAAGGCCAGCAAATCAGGCCCCAGAACAGGGTCCAGTCCTATCAGCATGGATCAATCCTGAAAAACCGACCCGGTCGAAAGACCGGGCCGGGTGATGAAGAACGGAGCCCGCCCGCCCGAGGGGTCAGGAGCGCCCTAGAGGACCGCAAGGATCAGTCGTAGAGAACCGCCGCGACCTTCGGATCGGCCATGTTGGACTTGTCGTACCAGTAGAAGCCGGTGTCGATCACCTTGGGCAGCGTCTCGCCCTTCAGTGCCTTGGCAAGGCTATCGACCACGCACTGGCCGATGCCGACCGGGTTCTGCGTCACCGAGCCGATCAGGGTGCCTTCGTTGATGGCATCCTTCTGGCTCTTGCCCGAGTCAAAGCCGACGCCGACGATCTTCGCACCGGTTTCCTTGATCGCAACCGCCAGACCGACGGCCGCGCCTTCGTTGGAGGCGAAGATGCCCTTGATGTCCGGGTTCGCCTGCAGCATCGCCTTGACGTTGTCGGCGGCCTTCAGCGCGTCATTGGCATACTGGACGTCCACGACCTCGATCTTCGGATAAGCTTCCTTGATACGGTTGAGGAAGCCGTCGCGACGGCCGATGCCGGTGGCAGAGGTCTGGTCATGGATCACCGCGGCAATCTTGCCTTCCTCGCCGATGGCCTTGGCCAGACCGTCAGCAGCCGCCGCAGCCGCCGCCATGTTGTCGGTGGTGCAGGTGGTCAGCGGCAGGTCGCTGTCGACGCCCGAGTCGAAGGCGACGATCGGGATGCCCGCATCGGCAGCCTTCTGCAGCGCCGGAACCTGCGCCTGACTGTCGAGCGCAGCAAAGCCGAGGCCCTGCGGGTTCTTGGCGATGGCGGCGTTCAGGATGTCGGTCTGCTTGTCGATCTCGGCCTCGGTGTTCGGGCCTTCGAAGGTGATGGTCACGCCGTTGCGCCCGGCGGCCTCTTCGGCCCCCGCCTTCACCGCCTGCCAGAACTGGTGGCTGAAGCCCTTGGCGATGATCGGGAAATAGGTTTCCGCGAACGAGGGCGCGGCGCCCATGGCAAGGCCAAGGGCCAGTGCCGAGGTCAGAATGGTCTTCTTCATGTAGTCCTCCCTGGTTTCATTGCCCGGGGCATTCCTTGCCGCCGGGGTCGTCCGAAGCGAATTGGTCCGGGCTTCTTCCTTTTCCCTGTCAGGTCCGCTTCCGCAGGACGATGTCGATGAACACGGCGACGATGATGATCACCCCGGTCACGACGATCTTCCATTCTTCCAGAACGCCCATCACCCTCAGCCCGTTCGTGAGGACCGACATGATGAAGGCGCCGATGATCGTGCCGATCACCGTGCCGCGCCCGCCGGCGAGCGAGGTTCCCCCGATCACGGCGGCGGCGATGGCATCAAGCTCGTAGCCAAGGCCAAGCGCCGGTTGGGCTGAGTTCAGGCGCGAGGAGACTATCAGCCCGGCGATGCCGCAGATGCCGCCGCAGATTGCATAGGTCAGGATCTTCCAGCGGTCGACGTTGATGCCGGAAAGCCGCGCCGCCTCTTCGTTGGACCCCAGCGCAAAGATCATCCGGCCGATGATGGTGCGGTTCAGCACGATGGAGGCGATGATCGCAACGATGAACATGATCATCACGCCGTTCGGAATCTCCACGCCGGGGATCAGCTTCGAAATGCTGCTTTCCGGCGAGAGGAGCCCATAGTTCGGCGTGTCGTTGAAATAGATCGGCTTGGCGCCCGAAAAGACCAGCGCCAGACCCCGCGCGATCTGCATCATGCCGAGCGTCGCGATGAAGGGTGGGATCTTCAGCTTGGCGATGATGGCGCCCGAGATCGCCCCCATGATCGCACCGGAGAGGATTGCGCCGATGATGCCGATCGGCAAGGGCATCCCCATGTTCGTGAGGATGATCCCGGCCATCACGGCGGTCAGGGTCATCATCGTGCCGACCGAAAGGTCGATCCCGCCCGAGATGATGACGAAGGTCACGGCCACCCCAAGGACCCCGTTGACGGCGGTGGCCTGCATGATGCCGACCATGTTCGCTCCGGTGGCGAAGTTCGCGGCGAAGGCGCTGAAGAACGCGATCAGCGCAATCAGCACGACGAAGGCCACCGCCTTCTGCATCGTCTCTGCGGAAAGGAGAGCGGATTTTCCAGTCCCCGTCTTACCCATGGTGGTATCGGACATTCCCCGTATCTCCCGTTCAGGCCGCTGCGGCGTTGCGCTGGGTCGCCAGCGTCATGATTTCTTCCTGGGTGGCGGTGCGCCCGTCGAGCTCGCCAGTGATCCGGCCTTCGCACATGACCGCGATCCGGTGCGACAGGCGCAGCACCTCGGGCAGTTCGGAGGAGATCACGATGATCCCCTTGCCCTGCGAGGCCAGCTCTTCCAGCAGGCGGTAGATTTCCGCCTTGGCACCAACGTCGATCCCGCGCGTCGGTTCGTCGAAAATCAGGATGTCGCAGTCGCGCAAGAGCCATTTGCCGATGACGACCTTCTGCTGGTTACCCCCCGACAAGAGCCGGGTGATCTGGCTGACCGAGGGCGTCTTGACCCTGAGCTTCTCGACATATTCCTTCGCCACACCGTCCATCGCCGTGTCGCGCATGAAGAGGCGGCCGGAGATGAAGCGATACCAGCTGGCCATGGTGATGTTGTCGCGCACCGACATGCCGGTCACGAGGCCGAAATGCTTGCGGTCCTCGGAGAGGTAGGCAATCCCTTCGGCGACAGCGTCGGCCGGGGTGGCGATACGGCGTTCGCGTCCGTGTATGTGGATGGTGCCGCTGTCGATCGGATCAGCGCCGAAGACCGCGCGGGCCACCTCGGTCCGCCCCGCACCCATCAGCCCGGCAAAGCCAAGAATCTCGCCCTTGCGAAGGGTGAAGCTGACATCGCGGATCATGGTACCGCGGTTCAGCCCGGTGACACGCAGCATCTCTTCGTCGGTCCCGTGTCCGGTAGCCCGGTGCTGGTCGGCAAGCTCGCGCCCCACCATCAGCTGGATGATCGTCGCCATCGGAGTCGTGGCGGCGGGCAGTGTGTCGATGTACTGGCCATCCCGCATCACGGTGACGCGGTCGGCGATGCGCTTCACCTCGTCCATCTTGTGGGTGATGTAGACGATCCCGACGCCGTGCGCCTTCAGGTCGTCGATCACCGAAAAGAGATGCTCCACCTCGGTCTCGTTCAAGGCCGAGGTCGGTTCGTCCATGATGAGGACGCGGGCGTTGTAGGAAAGCGCCTTGGCGATCTCGACCAGCTGCTGGCGGGCCACCGTCATGTGACCAACTTCGGCGGCAGGCGGGATGTTGACCTTCATCCGCTGGAAGATCGCCGCCGCATCGCGCTTCATCTGGTCTTCGTCAACGAAGATGCCAAAGCCCTTGCGCGGCTCGCGACCGATGAAGATGTTCTGGGCGGCGCTGAGGTGGTTCATCAGGAAAAGCTCCTGATGGATGATGCTTATGCCCAGCGCCTGCGCGGCATTCGGACCGGGCAGGGCGACCGGCGCGCCATCAACGCGAATCTCTCCGGCATCGGGCTGGTAGACGCCGGTCAGGATCTTCATCAGCGTCGACTTGCCGGCGCCGTTCTCGCCCATCAGCGCATGAACCTCGCCGGGATAAAGGTCGAAGCGCACACCGTTGAGCGCCCGCACGCCGGGAAAGGATTTCTCGATCCCCAGCATCTCGACCACCGCCCGCCGCGCATTCGGCTCGCCCTTGTCTGACATATTCCTCCCCTTTCCGTCGCGCCGGGGTCCCGTGGTTCAGACGAACCTCCCCGGTCATTTTCCGTGGTTCTTTCGGTGTTGGCAGGCCCCCCTTACCCTACGGAATCAGCCCCCTCTTCTCCGACGATAGCGTGGTGCTAACCGGCAAGGTACTGGATATTTGAGGTAATCGTATCAGAGCCCCTCCGCCCGATGTTACCGCTAAACTTGGGCCAAAACAAACATTTCCAACCTTCGTTTTCAGAGCCTGTAGTCAGGTCACTGAGCCGGGGGCGTCTTGCTGGCGTTCAGGCGTTCCTTCTTCTTGCGGTAGCGCGCATTCATCTGCTCTTCCGCCGCCTTCGAACCGTCATGGAACGTGCCGACCCAGCGGTCGATCGGGATCAGACCGTCGCCGTAATTCACCTCGAAGTACTTGTGATGGAGGTAGTGGATGTAGGCATGGGTATCGACCGCCTGATCCTCGCCGACCTCGACCTTGTCGAAACCGACATGCCCCGGCACCGCGCCGAACCCCGCGAAATGCAACTGGTAAAGCGCGACCAGCGGGTTTGACGGAATGATGAGGTGATAGAAGATCGTCGAGAAATAAAGGAGATGCTCGACCGGGTGCATCGACAGCGACGACCAGGGCGAAGGGTTGATCGAGTTGTGATGGACTGAATGCACCCATTTGTAGAGGAAGGGCGTGTGGATCAGCCGGTGGATGCAGAAGAAATGGAACTCATGGATCACCGGCACCACGAGGCACAGGAGCGCGAGGTAGACCGGATTTGCGGCAAAGCTAAGCCAGGGCACATAGCCATTGGCGAAAGCCCATAGCACCAGCACCTCAAGCCCGGTCCAGATCGGCACGCCTGACAGCAGCCCCCGCAGGAAGTTGTCGAGGTTCTGGCTCTTGAACCAGAACACGTCCGAAGGCGTGTCGGCGGGAAACTTGCCGTTGTACTTGAAACGGTTGCCTTGTGTGCGCCGGATGTAAAGCTGCAACTCGAAGGCGGAATACCAGAGAAACACCGCCACCGCATTCACCGCCAGAAGCCAAAGCACCCAGCCCCAGGCCAGCGTCCGCATCACCTCGACTGGCGGGACGATCCAGTTCCACCAGACCAGCGCCGAGACGAAGAAGAGGGCGTTGTAGGGAAAGAAGTAGTGCGGCAGCCATTTCAGAAGCGCGCGCGGCTGCGGCGGAAAGACGAAAAGCGGCGCCGTCCCCGCAGCTTCGCCGGGGTGATAGTCGCCGCGCTTGTCGCGCCTGCCGAATTTGAGATCATCCATGCTTCTTCTCCTCAGACCGACCGCGCGCGTTTCTGGAACTCATCATGCTGGCCCGGGTCCATCCGCACCTCGTGCCGGGGCTCCGGGTAATGGCCGGCGCCGACATCCTCGGCGAAGGCCCTGAAGGCGGCCACACGTTTGGCCTGCATCTCGGCCTCAAGTGCTGCAAAATCGGCGTACTTCTTCGAATGCCGGGGATAGTGGCCGGTGTTGGTGCCAAGCACGTCCGAGGAGAAGAGATACTGCGTGTCGCAGACATCGCCGCAGCCCATGCCCATCGTGACCATCGGTGTGGTCCGGGTGATGTGATCGGCCAGCTCCACCGGCACCACCTCGACCTCGATGCAAGCCGCGCCGGCATTCTCAAGGTCCTTGACCTTGCGCAGGACGGCGAGCGCCTCTTCCGCCGTCTTGCCGATCGCGCGGAACCCGGTCCATGCGGCGAGGTTGGGCACCAGCCCGACATGCCCGGTCACCGGAATCCCCTCTCGCGCCATTGCCTCGATGAAGCGGGGCGAGTGGGAACAATAGACCGCATCGGCGCCGCGCTTCAGGATCCTGAACCCTTCGCGAATCGCCTCGTCCGGAGAACTGACCATCCCGTGCGGCATCCCGGCCGAGACAAAGGCCAGGGGTGCCGCCGCACGGATCGGCTCAAGCGTATGATCGGGTTCGCAGGACAGGATCAGGATGCCGGCTGCAACGGCCGCGGCAGCCTCGGCCCCGCTGTCGACATGAACCTGAAGCCACTTCCTTTGCCCCTTGGCGGCGATGAGATCGTGGACTGACACCCGGCGCTTCATTGCTCCCCTCCCCTTTTCGGAGGTGAGTCTTACCAGAGCCGCCCATGCGCGACATGCGCTCGCTTGAGCAGATCGGATCAAATGTTCTCGGCGGTCACGGTCGTGAACCGGATCGGCGGGTTGTCGATCCTGAGGTCGGTCAGGCCCAGTCGCGCCAGCACAATATTGACCGCGCGCCGCGCCTGCGCTTCGGGCAACTGGTCGAAGATCACATCTGCAACGCCAGACCGCAGCGCACTGGCGCTGGTATCTGTCAGCTCGTGACCGACAAAGAAGATATGTCGCTTCTGCCGGGACAGGATGTCGAAGAGCTCCGCATTCCCACCGCCCGCGTTGTAGACCGCGACAAGATCGGGCCATTCGCGCAGCGCCTCATTCAGCCGCCTTGCGTTCAGCGCGCGGGAATCCTGGCCAAACGCGGTGAAGATCAGGTGATGACGCGGCGCCTCAAGCGCGGTCAGATAGTCGGAAAAGCCGCGCATCCGCGCGCGGTGGCCCTCATAGGTTCCGCTGTGGCAGAGCGCCAGCACGGGGCCGCCTGCCGCGCACATCCGCGACAGCATCAGCCCCGCCGTCCGTCCGACCGAGTAATTCTCGATTCCGACGAAATCGGCCTCGTCGGCGATCCGCTCGACCACCTGCACGACCGGCAGCCCGGCGGCGACCGCCGCCTTCAGCGCATCGCGCACCGGACCGGCATCCGGGGCGGCGACGACCAGCCCCGCGCGGGGCAGCTTCGCCTCGGTGATGTGCCGGGCGATCGCCTCGGGATCGGATTCGTCGAGATGCGTGATGATAAGCTGCACCGAACGGTCAAGCGTGGCCGCGATGCGCTGAAACGACCGCGTAAGCCGGGTGTAGAAGGCTGAATCCGGGCGAACCAGCAGGATCTCGATGCGCAGGATGCCACGGTGCAATTCCGGCAACCGCCCCGGCCAGTCGAGCGCGCGCGCCGCCGCGACAACCTTCATCACCTTTTCCGGCCGGACGCCGCCACGACCGTTCAGCACCCGTTCGGCAGTCGCCCGCCCGACACCGGCGCGTTCGGCAATCATCTGAAACGTCGGCTTCACGATCTCGCCCGCTCTGCTTTCCGTCTGCCGGGGCCTTCCCCCGATGATCCGGGATTGCCCCCTATCTGGTCTAGTTGAAGCCAGCCGCCGAAAACAAGGGCGACGCTGCGTGGCGCGCCTTCCGCCGCCTGCCCTGAAAATCACTGGACCCTCGGGGCCGCCCTGCTTCATATGGCGGCGGCGCGGCGGCGCGCCGGCCAGTTTCCGGGATCAGACGATGAACCTTCAAAGCCTTCGCAGCGCCCTTCGCGACGTGGTGACGAAGATGTCCGACGGCACCGATGCGGCGCATGATCTCGCCCACGCCGATAGGGTCTGGTCCCAGGCGCGCACCATCGCGATGGGTGAGGGCGTCGATCTCGCCCCGGTCCTTCTTTGCGCGGCCTATCTTCATGACATTGTGTCGCTGCCGAAGGACCATCCGAAACGCGACCGCGCGGCGATGATGTCGGCCTCGGCTGCCGGGCCGGTGATGCAGGCGCTTGGCCTGTCTCCGACCGAGATCGCCCGCGCCCGCCACGCGATCGAGGCGCATTCCTATTCCGGCGGCACGCCGCCAAGCTCTGCCGAGGCGCGGGTGCTGCGCGACGCCGACCGGCTTGAGGCGCTGGGCGCCATTGGTGTCGCGCGCTGTTTCGCAGTGTCGGGCGCGCTCAATCGAACGCTCTTTCACCCGGAAGACCCTTTCGCCCGCGACCGGCCTCTCGATGACACCGCCTATGCGCTCGATCATTTCGCGGTAAAGCTCCTGAAGCTTCCCGATACCTTCCTGACCCCCACGGGCCGCAAGCTGGCCGAGGAGCGCGCCGAACGGATGCGCCGTTACCTTGCCGATCTGGCGGTTGAGCTGAACTCACCGCCGCCGGGCTGGTAGGGTCAATCCGCCGTGGTGGCGCTTGCCGTCGCCACCTGTTTCGAAAGCTGCACCGCGAGGATACCGGCGGCGACGATGGCGACGCCGATCAGGTCGAACGGGCCGAGGCTTTCGCCAAGCAGGACCGCCGCGACGGCAACACCGAAGAACGGATTGAGGAAATGGTAGGTCGCGGCCCTGACCGCGCCGATCCGCGCCACCAGACGGAACCAGACCCAGGTCGCGAACAGGCCCGGCACCGCCGTGGTGTAAAGAAAGGCCCACATAAGGCGCGGCGTCCAGTGAACCGGCTGGCCGCGTTCGAAGATGAGCGCCACCACCGCCAGCACCGCCGCGCCGACGAACATCTGCAAGCCGACGATCATCAGGACATTGCCGCCCGACGACGCCCCGCGTGCCGTCAGCGTCGCCACCGCCAGCGCCAGCGCGCCCAAGCCGCAAAGGACGATGCCCGCCATGCTGACCCCGCCCGAAAGCCGCGCGCCCATGATGATCGTGACGCCGACCACCCCGGCGACAAGGCCGGCGATGCCGAGGGGCCGCACCTTCTGGCCAAGGAAGACCCAGCCGAGAACCGCCACCAGAAGCGGCATGGTCGAGGCGATGATCGCGGCGAGCGAGGCCTCCACCCACTGCATCGCCACGAAGTTGAGGCCCAGATAGAGCGCGTTTTGGCAAAGACCAAAGATCACCACCGACCGCCACTGCGCCCGTGTCAGGTGCCAGCTTTGCCCCGCTGCCTTGGCGATGGCGACGCCGATCAGGCCCGAAATGAAGAACCGCGCCGCAAGCGCCGTCATCGGCGGCGCATCAGCAACGATCATCCGCGCCGAGGTGAAGGCCGACGACCACATCAGCGCGAAGGCGAGGCCCATCAGTACCGATCGGAAGTCCATCTGCCTGCTCCTTGCCGCGCCCGTGCTTCGTGGCCCGCCGGGACGTCGGTTGCAAGGGGCCTTAGGCCAGATGCCGGAACAGCACCACCGCGCCGATCCCGGCGATCATTGTCAGCGGCAGGCTGCGGCTTACCCCAGCCACCGCGGCCGAGACCAGCGCCGCCGCCCATTCCGCCGGCCCGCCGCGCATCAGGATGACCGTGACCAGCGCCACGATGATCGTCCCCGGCAGCGCCCGGAACGCCGCCGCCCAGCCGCCATGCGCCGGCAACCGCCGACCGAGAAGATAGCCGCCGAGCCGCAGCGAGAAGGTCGCTGCAGCAAGCGAGAGGGTGATGAACCAGAAATCAGCCACGGCCACGCAGCCCTGCCGCAACGGCCCCCGAAAGCCCCGCCGCGATCAGCGACCAGGACGGGTCGAGCGGCGTCAGCCCGACCATCGCCGCCGCGACAGCCACCGACACGCCCCAAGGCAGAAGGTCAATCGCGGCTCCGCGCCAGAGGCCGCGCAGGATTGCGATGAAGGCCGCCGCAAAGGCGAAGTCGATGCCGAGCGCGCGGGGTTCGGGAATGGCGGAGGCGAGGACCGCCCCGGTCGCCGTCGCCGCGATCCAGAGGACGAACTGCACAAGGCCGCCGCCGACGAAATACCAGTAGCCCGCAGGCCGCCCGGCATTCTGCGCCGCATGCATCATCGCCCAGTTCTCATCCGCCGCCATATGCGCGCCCAGCGCCACCTGCCACGCGGGCCGGCCCCTGAACTGGTCGCGCAGCGAGGCGGTGATGAGAAGTAGCCTGAGGTTGAGCGCGATGCCCGCGATCACCGCCGCCCCGGCGCCTGCCCCCGCCACGATCCGCTCGATGGCGACGATCTGCGACGAGCCGGCAAAGACGATGGCGCTCATCATCCCGGTATGGAGCCCGTCCATCCCGGCCTGTGCCGCCAGCACGCCGAAGGCGAGGCCATAGATGCCGACGCCGATGGCCAAGGGCGTGATGTCCTTCGCTCCGGCAAGAAGCTCGTTACGTACCGGCATGACCACAACCGTCCGTCAGATGTTCCTGACTGCGCCCTTGGAGGCGCTGGTCGTCAGCGCCGCATAGGCCCGAAGCGCTGCGCTGACCTTCCGCTGGCGCGGTTGGTCCGGCTGCCAGCCCTTTGCGTCGCGCGCCTTGCGGCGCTCAGTCAGAACCGCGTCATCGACGGCAAGGTGAATACGCCGGTTCGGGATGTCGATCTCGATCCGGTCCCCGGTTTCGACAAGGCCGATGGTGCCGCCTTCGGCCGCCTCGGGCGAGACATGGCCGATGGAAAGCCCCGAAGAGCCGCCGGAAAAGCGGCCATCGGTCACCAGCGCGCAATCCTTGCCGAGGCCTTTCGACTTCAGATAGCTCGTCGGATACAGCATCTCCTGCATCCCCGGCCCGCCGCGCGGCCCTTCGTAGCGGATCAGCACCACCTCGCCCGGCTTCACCTTGCCGGTCAGGATCGCCGAGACGGAATCGTCCTGGCTTTCGAAGATATGCGCGGTGCCGTTGAACTTCAGGATCGACTCGTCCACCCCCGCCGTCTTCACGATGCAACCATCTTCGGCAAGGTTGCCGTAAAGCACCGCCAGCCCGCCGTCCTTGGAAAAAGCATGGTCCGCACTGCGGATCACCCCGGCTTCGCGGTCCAGATCGACATTGGGATAGCGGCGGCTCTGGCTGAAGGCGACCTGCGTCGGCACGCCACCGGGGGCGGCGGCGAAGAATTCATGGACTGAGTTCGACGTGGTGCGCTTCACATCCCAGCGCTCCAGCGCCTCGCCGAGGGAACCGGCGTGTACACTGCCGACGGAGGTGTTGAGAAGCCCGGCGCGGTCCAGCTCACCCAGAATCGCCATGATCCCGCCGGCGCGGTGGACATCCTCCATATGTACGTCGGATTTCGCCGGCGCGACCTTGCAAAGCACCGGCACCCGGCGCGACAGGCGGTCGATATCGGACATCGTGAAATCAACCTCGGCCTCCTGCGCGGCGGCAAGAAGGTGAAGCACGGTGTTGGTCGAACCGCCCATCGCGATATCAAGCGTCATTGCGTTCTCGAAGGCGGCAAAGCTCGCGATCGACCGCGGCAGGACGGAGGCATCCTCGCCCTCGTAGTACCGCTTCGCCAGATCGACGACGAGATGCCCCGCCTCGACGAAAAGCCGCTTGCGGTCGGCATGGGTGGCAAGGGTCGAGCCGTTGCCGGGAAGCGACAGGCCCAGCGCCTCGGTCAGGCAGTTCATCGAATTGGCGGTGAACATGCCCGAGCATGACCCGCAGGTCGGGCAGGCCGACCGCTCGATCACATCGACCTGGGCGTCGCTGATCTTGTCATCGGCCGCCGCCACCATCGCATCGACGAGGTCGAGCGCATGTTCCTTGCCCTCCCAAACGACCTTGCCGGCTTCCATCGGTCCGCCCGAGACGAAGACGCAAGGGATGTTCAGACGAAGCGCCGCCATCAGCATGCCGGGCGTGATCTTGTCGCAGTTCGAAATGCAGACCATCGCATCGGCGCAATGCGCATTGACCATATATTCGACAGAGTCGGCGATCAGTTCGCGTGAGGGCAGCGAATAGAGCATCCCGTCATGGCCCATGGCGATACCGTCATCGACGGCGATGGTGTTGAACTCCTTCGCCACGCCGCCCGCCGCCTCAACTTCACGCGCGACCATCTGGCCGAGGTCTTTCAGGTGCACGTGGCCCGGTACGAACTGGGTGAAGGAGTTGACGATGGCGATGATCGGCTTGCCGAAATCGCTGTCCTTCATGCCGGTCGCGCGCCAGAGGCCGCGCGCCCCGGCCATGTTGCGTCCGTGCGTGGTGGTGCGGGAACGGTAAGCGGGCATGGCGTTTCCTCCTGATGCGGCGGCGAACCTAGCGAAGCTTTTCGGGCTGGGCCACAGCGATTTCCCGCATTTCTGGCGGATTCCGACCGGCCCAAAAGAAAAGGCCGCCCGAAGGCGGCCCTCGTCAGCATTTCCGACCGATCAGCCGTTCACGCTTTCCTTCAGCGCCTTGGCGATGGCGACCTTCACCACCTTGTCGGCGGGCTTCGTCATCGACTCACCAGTCGCCGGGTTGCGCACCTGGCGCTCCGGGCGGGCGCGGCACTGGACTTTGCCGATCCCAGGCAGCGTCACCGCGCCACCGGAAGCAACCTCGCGGGTCACGACGGACGCGATTGCGTCGAGGGCCGAAGAAGCGGTCTTCTTGTCGGCGCCCATTTCCTCGGCCAGGGCCGCAACGAGCTGGGTCTTGGTCATCGGTTTGGACATGTCTGTCTCCTCGCTGTGCCCCACTTAATGGGGGGCATTCTGCGCCAGTTGGCGTCATATGGTGCTGCTACACAATCTTTTGGGCTTCAAGGCAAGCAGTTTTGCCCATTTTCGGGGATTTTTGCCCATCAGAGGAAGGCTGTTTCCTCGAAACTGCGCAGCTTGCGGCTGTGGATGCGCTCAAGCGGCATCTCGCGGATCCGCTCCATCGCCCTCACGCCGATCAAAAGATGCCGTTCCACCTGGGTGCGGTAGAACTCCGTCGCCATGCCGGGAAGCTTCAACTCGCCGTGCAGCGGCTTGTCGGAAACACACAGAAGCGTGCCGTAAGGAACCCGGAACCGGAACCCGTTCGCCGCGATGGTGGCGCTTTCCATGTCAAGCGCGATGGCGCGGCTCTGGCTCAGCCGCTGCACCGGGCCGGTCTGGTCGCGCAGTTCCCAGTTGCGGTTGTCGACGGTGGCCACCGTCCCCGTCCGCATGATGTGCTTCAGTTCAAAACCGTCAAGCTGGGTGATCTCCGCCACCGCTTCCTGAAGCGCGATCTGCACCTCGGCCAGTGCTGGAATTGGCACCCAGACCGGCAGGTCATCATCGAGCACCTTGTCCTCGCGCAGATAGGCATGGGCGAGCACGAAGTCGCCAAGGCTCTGGCTGTTCCGAAGGCCGGCGCAATGGCCGACCATCAGCCAGGCATGGGGGCGCAGGACCGCGATATGGTCCGTCGCCGTCTTGGCGTTGGATGGGCCGACGCCGATGTTGACCAGCGTGATTCCCTGCCCGCCGCGGCGCTTCAGGTGATAGCTCGGCATCTGCGGCAGACGCGCCAGATGACCGAACTGGCCGTCGGGCGTCGTGATTTCGGTATTCCCCGGACCGACGAAGGCCGTATAGCCAGAGGTCGGATCACCCAGCGCGGCGCGGGCGAAGGCCTCGAACTCATCGACGTAGAACTGGTAGTTGGTGAAAAGCACGTGGTTCTGGAAATGCGCCGGGTCGGTTGCGGTGTAATGGGCAAGCCGAGCCAGCGAATAATCCACCCTTTGCGCCGTGAAGGGCGCGAGATGCCCCGACCCGTCAGGATTTGATTTCGCGGTGCCGTTGACGATGTCGTCGCTGGTCGTCGCCAGATCCGGCACGTCGAAGATGTCGCGCAAAGGAAAGTCGAGCACGCCTTCCTGCGGTACCGCCATGCTGCTCCCTGAAACCGCGAAATGCACCGGGATCGGCGTATCGCTGGGGCCGACGACGACCGGCACGCCGTGGTTCCTGATGAGAAGGTCAAGCTGCTGGACGAGGTAGTGGCGGAAAAGATCGGGCCGGGTGATCGTGGCGGAATAGGTTCCCGGAATCGCCAGGTGGCCGAAGCTCAGCCGGCTGTCGGCCTTGGCATGGGAGGTCGTGGTGATGCGCACTTCCGGGTAGAAGGCCCTCACCCGCGTCGTCGGCCTCTGGCCGCGCAGCGTCCGCGAGAAGCAGCCGACGAGAAAGCTCGTCGCCTGGGCATAAAGCGCCTCTAGCCGGCTTACTGCCGCCTCGGCGTCCATGAAGGGTTCGGGTGCCGGCATCGGCGGCATCAGGACGGCAAGCTGCTCAGGGCCGGTCATTCATCGCTCCGTGGGACCGGCATGACGAAAGCAGAGCGCCGCGGGTGGCGGCGTATCCGCTGAGATCAAACCGGAAATCGGGAAGGGTCACTGTCATGCGCGAAAGTGTCAGAACACCCGCCCGCCCGCAAGGGTCCGCGTCACCTCGCGGCAAGACCGAGCTTGGCAAACCCCCGCGCCGCGAGCCGCGCATGCAGTGCCTCGGCTGTCGCGGTAAGCCCGTCGTCATGCGACCCGGCCGGCTTTTCCCGGACCGGCTTCAGTTCGGCGGCAGCCTCGGGCGGCACGCCAATCCGCTCGGCCACGGCGCGCCAGACAGCGGGATCGGCGCTCAGCGCCTCATACGGGACGAAGATCACGTTCGCTGCCCCCGCCTCGGCCTTGTCGAGCGCCGCATAGGTGTCGGCCCAGAGCCTCAGCCAGTAGTCGATCGTCATCGGATCGCCCGTAACCTCGGACCCGAAGCGGAAGGGCCGGTGCGTTGCGCCGAATTCGTGATGGCCAAGCCAGGTCATGTAGTCGCGGGTGAAGGCATCGGCACCCAGAAACCGCTGATGCTGCGCCAGAAGGCTCTGCGCATGATCGAGCGGCTTTCGAAGCGGCACGAGGAAAATCGCCTTCGGCATCGCCGCCGCGAGGGACGGCAGCCGCAGGATGTTGTTGTTGTTCTTCGAGACATAGCGCCCGGTGCCGGTCTTCTTCAACACCAGCCGCATCAGGTCGCGGTAGCCGCCGATCTGGTCCGCGTCCGGCTCATGCGGCGAAAGCCCGTCGGGAGCGATGTAGTCGCCACCCGCGAAGACCCGCCAGTAGACCTCGTCCAGCGCCTCGGGGCTTTGGGTATCGACGAGGATGCCGTCGCCATGGGCGCGCTCGGCCTTCTCGCCCGCCTCATGGCCCTTCCTGCTGATCTGCGCCCAGGTATTCGGCGCAAGGACAAAGGGCATGTCGGCATAAGTCAGCGACCCGAAGGCGCCGGTCCGGTGAATCTCCCGCATCAGGATAGTGCTGCCAGCCCGCGCCAGCCCGGTGACGAAGACATGCCGCCCGCTGTCTTCCGGCGCGGATTTCAGGAAGCGCGCCTTTTCGATGTCATGCAGCATCTCGGCCAGGGGGCCAAGGGCGAGACGGTGGAGAAAGCGGTCGGTCGCGGAATACTCCGCCGACGACCCTGCCCCCTTTGCGGCGGGCTTGCGGATACGGAACATGACATAGCCGATCGACACCACACAGAGGACAAGGATGACGAGCGGGCGCAGAAGCTCTTCCGTCCAGGCACCGAAGCCGCCGGGATAGATGAAGCCCAGAAGCGCCACCGGCAGAAGTGCGAAGCACAACATCAGGAAGAAGATAACGGAGCCCTTGCCGATGATAAGGCTGTAGCGCGGCAGCACGGCTTCTTTCCAATGGTCGGAAATCCGCCTGCTGGTCAGGACCTTGCCCGACTTCCGCGCGGTCGCCGTCACCCGCGTGATCGTCGGGATCAGCGGCAGGCGCAGGAACGCCTCGCTGGCCAGCACACCCGCGATCACGACATAGAGCCAGAGGATCATCTTACTTGGCGGCTTTTTCGCCCGAGGCAGGCTTGGCGGGTTTGCCCTTGCCCTTCAGCATCCGCTTGATCGGATAATAGACCACCGCGACGATGGCGAGAAAGATTGCGCTGATCACGCCGAGAACTGACGCGACCGCGCCGGCGCCGACCCCCGGGCCGATATAGGCCACCGCGTCTGAGGGCTGCATCGCAAGAATGGCCGCCGCGACAAGGAGGGGAATGAAGCTTCTCTGCATGAAACGATTTGCTCCGACCTTCAGCCATGGTTGCGGCGGACAACCGTCCTGGACTCGCGACCCGAGAATGACAGATAACCCCGCGTGAAGCAAAGTCCTTGCGGCGTCGCTGCGCGCGAATGGCCGGCCGAACGATGGCAATAGTGGATCAAAAGCCCTGACCGAACAGGAATTGTTCCTGAATTGCGCGCAGTATCAGGTGTGCCACCTCCTGACACTGACTCATCCCCGGGAACCAAACCGCCCATCTGCCCGGATGAGGCTCGGAGCCTCCGGCCGCGGGACTTTCATCCAGCCGCGACCGGAGCGCGATAGTCACCCATGCCGATCCGCGCGGATGAGCTACCGCCCATCCGCGAGAAACACCGCGTCGGCTGCATTGATGTCGAGCTTCACCTGCGTTTCCGGCAGGAAAACCTGATCCCCGGAACGGTGCGGCTTGTCGACCACCATTTCCGTCCCGGCACATTCTACCAGATAGCGCATCTGGCTGCCGAGGAACTCGCAGTGACGCACGGTGCCGGGCAGAGTGGTCGGCGTCGACCTTGCGGTGAGGGATATGTTCTGCGGCCTGAGAACGATGGCCCCGGTCCCTGTCGCGGCGCTGCTCAACTGGATCGCCTCGCCCGAAAGAGACACGAAGCGGACACCGTCCCCTGCCCGTTCGACCCGGCCTTCAAGGATGTTGGCGGTGCCGAGGAACCGCGCGACGAAAAGGTTGACCGGATTGTCGTAAAGCTCCTGTGGCGTGCCGACCTGCTGGATCACGCCGCCGTCCAACACCGCCATGCGGTCCGAGGTGGTGTTGGCCTCTTCCTGATCATGGGTGACGAAGATCGTCGTCAGGCCAAGCTTGCGCTGCAAGGCCAGGAGTTCCCTCCGCATCTGCACCCGAAGCCCGGCATCGAGGTTCGACAGCGGCTCGTCCAGCAAAAGCACCTTCGGCTCGATCACCACGGTCCGCGCGAGCGCGATCCTTTGCTGCTGACCGCCCGAAAGCTGGTTGGGCATGCGGTCGGCCAGATGGGACAGGCCGACGAGGTCAAGTGCGTCGCCCACCCGTCGGCGGATCTCGGCCGGGGCGGCCTTGCGTTCGCGCAGGCCGAAAGCGACATTTTCTCGCACCGACATATGCGGCCAGAGCGCGTAGGACTGGAACACCATGCCGACGTCGCGCTGCCAGGGCGGCAGACCCGCCACGTCGCGACCGCCGATCGAAATCTCGCCCTGCGGGCGCGGGCCGAACCCGGCGATGGCGCGCAGGAGCGTGGATTTTCCGGAACCGGACGGCCCGAGGAAAGCGAAGAACTCGCCCGGACGGATGGTGAGGTTAACCCCGGTCAGCACCTTCGTCGGCCCGAAGGACAGGTGGAGGTCGCGGATCTCGATGCCCGCCAGCCCGGATTGCACCATGTCGTTTTGCATGTGATGAACTCCTTCAAGCATGTCAGTGCTCGCGCCCCGAGGTGCGCATTTTCTTGTCCCGCTCGATTATGATCTGCGACAGGATCGTGCCGATGGCCACGATCACGACCGCAAGTATCCCGAGCGCCGCCCCCGCCCCACGCCCCGATGGCGTCTGCATGAACAGGTAGATGCCATAGGCAAGCGGACTGTCGCGTTCGGCCGAGACCAGCATGATCGTTGCCGAAAGCTCGACCGAGGCGGTGGCAAAGCTGGTGACAAAGCCGGCGAGGATGCCGCCAGACATCAGCGGCACCACGATCTTGCGGATGGTGCGCATCTTGGTGGCGCCAAGGCTTTCGGCGGCTTCCTCGAGCGCCAGGCTGACCTGCTGGAGTGCCGCCATGCAGGCCCGAAGCGCATAGGGCAGACGGCGGATCGTCAGGGCGATGGCGATGATGACCCACCAGCTTGCCAGGGGCTTGTCGATGAAGGGCACGTCAACGCTCTGGAATGTGCGCAGATAGCCGATCCCGAGCACGACACCCGGCACCGCAAGCGCCGCCGTCGCCAGATAGTCGAGCCACTTCCGCCCGGCGATCCCGGTCCTGAGCACGATATAGGCGATCGCCGTGCCAAGGATCACGTCCAGCGTGGCGGCGATGCCGGCGTAGAGCAGCGTATTGGCCACATAGCCTTGCGAGCTTTCCCACATCCGCGCGTAGTTGGCCAAGGTGTAGCCATCCGGCAGCGGCGCGAAGGACCAGATCGTGCTGAGCGACAGGAGGAGAAGCCCCAGATGCGGCGACAGCACCAGCGACAGGATGAAGAACACCACCGCATAGGCCATCACCTTCTCGCGCGGCGCGAGGTCGCGCTTGGCCAGGCCACCGCCGCCCTTCTGCACCGTGGCATAGTCCTTGCCGCGCATGACGAGGAACGAGGCCCAGAGCGACAGGATAGAAAAGGCGACGAGGATCACCGAGATCACATAGCCCATCGGGTCACTGATCCCGACCGAGGTGATGCGCAGGTAGGCCTGCGGCGCCAGCATGTTGTTGACGTTGAGAAGAAGCGGCGTGCCGAGATCGTCGAAAACCTTGATGAAGACCAGCGCCGCCCCGGCGACATAGCCCGGCGTTGCCAGCGGAAAGACGATGCGGCGGAAAAGCCGCAGCCCGTGCGCGCCAAGGTTCTGGGCCGCTTCTTCCATCGACCGGTCGATGTTGCGAAGACTGGCCGACAGGTTGATGAGGATGAACGGAAAATAGTGGATCGACTGCACAAGGATCACGCCGTTCAGCCCCTCCATGAAAGGGATGGAGATGCCGAAGCGATCGCGCAGGAGAAGGTTGATTGTCCCGTTCCGGCCAAAGATCAGCTGCATCGCCACCGCTCCAACGAAGGGCGGCATGATGAGCGGGATGAAGCCCAGGCTCTGGATCAGCATCGAGCCGCCGAAGTTGAAGCGGGTGGTGATGTAGGCCAGGGGCAGCGCGATGATGGTGGCGACCACGACCGACACCGCCGATACGTAGAACGAATTCACGAAGCTTTCGCGAAACAGGCTCGTCGCGAAGAAGTCGCCGAAGTTCTGCAGGGTCAGCGTGCCGCTTGACGGGTTCTGGAAGGCGACGTGAATGACCTGGAGCACCGGAAAGATCAGGAAGCCGATCAGGAAGATAGCGATGATAACGCCGGTCAGCGCAACCGGGTTCAGCCGGGGAAAAAGAAAGGCCGGCAAGCGGTTGGCAAGAGTCGGCCGGCGCGCGGCCACGTCGGGTTGTTGGCTCATGATGTCAGTCCTGGATGAAAAGTGCGCGGGGTCGCGGATGAGGGCAGCCCCGCGCAAGTGGTGTCGTCCATCCCACCGATGACGACACCTGCGAGCGCGTCACATGCCGGCGGCTTTGTCCGCCAGTTCGCGCGCCTTGGCATAGTTGGCCACGACCATCGCGTCCCACTTCTGCTCAAGTTCGGCCTGGCGCGCCTCGATCTCGTCGCCCTGCTCCTTGCGGACCTTGGTGAAGACCGCCGTGAACTGCGGGTCCATGCTTTCGGCCTCGGTCACGGGCATCGCTTCGATCAGCGCGCGGGCCTCGGCGATCAGAGCCTTGGCTTCGGCATTGTCGCCTGCGGCGTGCTTGGCTTCGGCGGCCTGAACGGCTTTCACCGCGGCGCGCAGATCGTCCAGCCGATAGGTGATCATCACATCGAAGAGCGCGCTGACGACGTAGTAGCGCGCGCCCGAAACATCGACGTCGAACTTTACCGCCGAGCCGATCGAATTGTCGGTGAAGGGATTGGGCAGGCCCTCGGGCGCCTTGGCATAGGTCGCCGGATTGACCGGCAGACGCATGATCGCCGGGTCGAACAAGGTCTCCTGTCCTTCCTCCGACAGAAGGTAGGAAACGAAGGCCTTGGCGCCGGCCTCGTTCGGGGCCTTGGCGACGATGCCGACGTTCGCCGGGACAAGCGCCGTGACGGTCGGATAGGCGAACTCGACCGGGAACCCTGCGGCCTTGGAAGAGTAGGCGAAAAAGTCGATGACGATGCCAAGGCCGAAGTTGCCGGTGTTGACCCCGTCGGGCACGCCGAAGGAGCGTTCCGTCACGCTGGCGAAGTTGCCGGCGATCCACTTCCACTCCGCCCAGCCCTTGTCCCAGCCTTCCCCCTGCAACACGGTTTCGACCGTGAGATGAGTCGTGCCGGACCGCGAGGGCGAAGACATGCCTACATGGCCGAAGTACTCGGGCTTTCTCAGGTCAGACCATTCCTTGGCGGGGGCAAGCTTGTTGGCCTCGAGGTAGCGGGTATTCCACATGATCCCGTAGCCGGATGCGGCAAAGCCGTAATAGAACCCATCGGGATCGTTGACCGGATAACCGCCCACCGCGTCCGCGATGCCCGCCGTCGACAGCGCCGCCTTCAGCAGTAGCCCGTCCTTCTTCAGCACTTCGAAGGCGTCCGGGGCCGAGGCCCAGAATAGATCGGCCGTGTTGTTCGAGGCGATCTCCTTGATGTATTTGACGCCCGACGAGGTGCTCTTGTTCAGGACCTCAAGGTCATACTCCGGGTATTTGGCCTCGAAGGCCTTTTCGATAACGGCCGTCATCTCTTCGGGAAACGACGTGACCACGACGACCGGGTCGGCCGCATAGGTCGCCGTTGCGAGAGTTGCGAGCGCCGCCGTCGCGACGGCCCCGCGGAATGTGTTGCGCATGGTATCCTCCCTTGCACGTTTCGTTGGCATTGCCGAAGCGTTAGGGGGCGAAGTCATGCGAAGCAAATTATTGCTTTATAACGAAAATATTGAAAGATTCGTGTCAGTTCCGACACGCCCTGTGGGTCGGAACTGACACAGGCTCAAAGCCCGCAGGCCCGCATCCTGAGGTAGAGACGCTTGCGCGGCATGCCGAGCGAATCGGCGGCCTCGGCCTTGCGCCCACCCGAGCGGCGCAGCGCATTCGAAAGCAGCGAAGCCTCGAACTCGCGCATCGCTGCATCATAGGTCTGGCTCCCGTCGTCGGTTTCTGCATCTGCGCGCAAGGCAACCCGCAAACCGATCACCAGCCGTTCGCAGACGCCGCGCAACTCGCGCAGATTGCCCGGCCAGTTGTGCCTGCGAAGGCGGCGTATCTCGGCCGCCGATACTTCCGGGAATGGCCGCTTGTGACGGGCCACTGCCTCGCGCAGGAAATGTTCGAAGAGAAAGAAGAAATCATCGCCCCGGTCACGGAGCGGCGGCACCTCGATTTCCGCCAGGTTCAGGCGGAAGATCACGTCAGTCGGAAGGCCAGCGACCTCGTCGGGTGAGATGGCCGCGATGACACGGCAGGGGTGGTCGGGCGTCCGTTTCGCAAAAATGGTCGTCAGGCGATGAAGCAGGGCTTCGTCGATGGTCGACAGGCGGTCGATGAAAAGGGTGCCGTGCGCGGCAAGATCCAGCACCCCGGGACGGCCATCGCGGTCGCCAAGGACTGTCTCGTCAAAGTTCGCATCGGTCAGCAAGCCGCCGTTCAGCACGGTGTATTCGCCCGCAGCGCCCGAAAAATCGTGGATCACCCGTGCGATCCTGTCCTTCTCTGTCCCGGTTTCGCCGACGAGCAGCACATCGACATCGTGCCCGGTGACCGCGCCGATCTCCCGCCGCAGCGATTTGACCGGCTCTGACCGGCCAAGGACGCGGGCCCGCATGTCGGTGCCGGTCGCGATGCGTGCCTTCAGACGCTGGTTTTCCAACATCAGCCTGCGCGCGCCGACCGCGCGGCGAACCGTGGCGATCAGCAGCTCCGGCGGCGCGGGTTTCTCAAGAAAGTCGAAAGCGCCGCCCCGGATCGCCCCTACCGCCGCCCGGATGTCGCCATGCGCGGTAATGAGGACGAAGGGCACCGACGGGGTCGCCTTGCGCACGGCGGCAAGCACCTCGAGCCCCGACATTCCCGGCATGCGCAGGTCGGAAAGCACGATGCCGTTGAACTCCGGTTCCAGCACCGGAAGCAAATCGGCGCCGCCAGAGAAGCCCCGAGTTGAGAACCCCGCGCCCTGCAGGAGTTCCAGCGTGGCACTGCGGAAATCCGGATCGTCATCGACGACATAGACATCATGCGCCATCCGGCACGTCCCCCTCTGCCCGTGGCAACCGCAGCGTGGCGACCGCGCCCTGGCCGCCATTGCGCGGTGATATGCGCAGATCGCCCTTCATGTCGCGGACGATGTTGTAAGAAATCGAAAGCCCCAGCCCGAGGCCACGCCCCGCCTGCTTGGTCGTAACGAAGGGCATCATGGCGACATCCGGATCAAGATCGCCAAGCCCGACCCCCCTGTCGGCAACGCTGAGCAGCCAGTCGCCCGCAAGCGCTTCGGCATCCACGTCAATGCGCCGGCGATCCCGGGGCGCGGCGGGGGCAAGCTCCTCGATCGCATCCACGGCGTTGCTGAGCAGGTTCAGCACCACCTGTTCGGTCAGGATCGGATCGCCCATGACCCGGGCGCGGCGGGCGGCGGGCGCGATGCAGACCGTCACACCGGTTTCGGCGATCCGGGTTTCCAGAAGAGCCACCGCGTCGTCCACGACAGCGCCAAGACAAAGCGCCTCGCTTTCAAACCGCCCCCGGCGCGCAAAGCGCTTGAGATGCTGGATAATGCCCTGCATCCGAGTTGCCAGCGCCATCGCAAGCTGCGTCTGGCGCTCGACTTCGGCGGCGTTGCCGCCCCGGCCGGCATCCTGCAGGAGCGTAAGGCGATAGATCATCGCGCCGAGCGGCTGGTTCAATTCGTGGCCGATACCGGCCGACAGCGTTCCAAGGGCCGCCATCTTGCCGGCCTGCACCAGTTCGTCCTGCGTAAGTCGCAGTTTTTCGATCGCCCGATCCCGCGCAGCGATGGCGCGGCGGAACTCACCCACGGCAAATGTCAACCGCGCGATGTCATCGCCCTGCGCCTCTGGCGGCGTCGCAGCCTGTCCCTCCGCAGTCGCCTGCAAATCTTCGATCAGCCGCCTGAGCGGCACCACGATCCGCGTTCGGATCAGCCGATCCATTGTCGTCGCGCCGACGGCCATCACCAGAAAGGTGCCGCCCATCAGCCAGATCGCCATGCGTCTGACCCCGGCCGCCGAATCCTCGATACTGGCAAGCACTTCGGTCTTTTCCTGTTCCGAGACCCGCTGCAGGCGGGATTGCAGGGCTTTGATGTTCCTGATCGTCTCGCCGATTGCCTCGTACGACCCGGTCCGCGCCTGCAGCCAGGCGAGGCGCTGTGCGAAAATAGACTGGTCGCCTTCGACCAGATCGAAGAGGTGCTGCAGCGACTGGCGCAAGGTCAGATACTCCGGCTCCGGCGGCACCACAGCCATCCGTTCCGCCATGCGCGAAGAAAAATCCTGCAAAAGCATCGTAAGCTGGCCGATCCGCGCGGCATCGTCCGCAACAGCGCCCTGCACGATCAGGGTCATGGCTGTCGCCGCATCCGCGCCGATCTCGGCGAAACGGTCGCGCTCCTGTCTCTCTCCGGTAATCGCTGTCGCCAGCGCATCGCGGTTTTCGGCTCCTTCCGCCCGCCTCAGCTCCAGCATCCGCGAGGCGATGTTGTAGTCGAAGTCCCGCAGGATCGGCTCAATCTCATCCTGGATGTCGATGTTCAGCCACCGCAGCGTATCAAGGTTCTTGGCGATACGCTCTGACAGGATCAATTGCTTCTGCACGTCCTGCACGACCTGCTGCATCGTCTGGACCAGCCTGTCACCGGTCACGAAATCCAGCCCGATCAGGTCCCCGGCGGCGGGCCCTTCGGAGGCAAGGCTGCGCGACAACGCTTCGCCTATCCGCCGGGTCTCCTTCAGGAACACCGCTTCGTCAAGCTGACCGCCAAGAACGGATGTGGCAAGTCCGGCCAGATCCGCGGAATAGCCCGCCAGCTCGCCCGTCAGCACCAGACGCGGCACCTCGTTGTCAGCAAGCGCCCGGTATCTGCCCTGCGCCTGCCAGAGAAAGAAGATCGCCAGGGCCAGATTGGCCCAGAGCAGCAATATGGTCAGCCCGACGACAACGAGAAGCCGCTGCCAGATGCCCGGCCGCCGGATCATCTTGCCACCTTTTCCAGCCGCGCGGCGGCAGCCTCGACCCCGGCGATCTGGGCTTCGATCCGCTTCTCCCAGTCCCGGATCAGCGCTCGTTGCGGGTCGGGCAGGTCCGTCAGATCCATCACCCGGTTGGCGAAACCACTGTCGCCGGCGGTGCGCACCTCTTGCTCGCCAACCGGCATCTGCCGCATCTTCCGGCGCAGGCCGGCAAGTTCGCCAGGAGGGACGCGCCCTTCCAGAGCATGAAGCCGCGACCAAAGCACCCGGCGCCGGTCAAGTTTGTCGGTGATGGCCAGATCGAAGATCACGTTCACCGCCCAATAACGATCCGAGGCGAGCCGCGCATTGTAGCGCAGCCATTGCGATCGGACCGCGGCCCGGATCGCGGCGGGAATGCGGTCGCCCGCCTCATCGCGCACCTTGTCCGAAATCGGGATGCGGCCGATCGCAGGATCAAGCAAAAGCCGCTGGCCCGCTTCTGACGTCACGAAATCCACGAAATCGCAGGCCCGGTCAGGGTTGCCCGAGCCGGCAAGTACACCGATCTGCGCGGGAAAGAGGATCGCCGGCTCACCATAGCGGAAATCAAGCTCGGGCGTCGAAGTTCCCGCAAGAAAGTCGATGGTCAGGCCGACACCGAAACGCCCGTTTCGGATGCCGTCCGTCACGCCGAAGCTGCGCGATGTGATCGTCGACATGTTTTCCGTGAGGTCAAGGAAGTAGCCCCAGCCGCCAGCCCAGCCCCTCACCTGCAGGAACCGTTCCACCATCATGTGCGAGGTGCCGGAGCGCGAGGGCGGCGCCATGCCGATCTGGCCGCGGTAGACGGGACTGAGGAGTTCATCCCAGGTACGGGGCACCACGGTATCCCCGCCACGCAGGAATGCCCAGCCGACGGAGGAAATTGCGAAAGGTGCGAAGCCATCCGGCCGAAGCGCCGCGCAGCCGGAATCCGTCGCGAACGCACCTTGACGTGACAGCAGTTCGAAGGCCTCGGGCGCTGATGCCCAGAAGACATCAAAGGCGCGCTGATTGCCGCGCAGAAGCTCTTCAACCGCCGAAACGGTATTCTTGTTGAGGACCAGAACCTCAAGCCCCGGAACGATCCGTTCGATCTCTTCGACATAGGGTTCGGTCAGGGCCGGAGGCATCGACGTCAGAATGCGCAGCGTGTTCGCATGTGCGTCTGGAGGCGCCAGAAGTCCAAGAAGAAGCAGCGAAAGCGCAAACGCCACCCCCGCCCTCACGGGCTGTTTCGCGGACCGGACAGCGCTCTGTCGCAGGGCACCCAAGGCGAAGCCGCAACTCATCTGGTCCTCATTGTCGGCAGTCTTCCCGACCGGGACACAAGCGGCAACAAGGGCATATTGTCCAGAGCAGACAGGTCGCCGGTGGATGCGGGTCAATTTTGACCCGCTTCATCGCCACGTCCGATCGCGCGGCATCCCGAGACTTGCCACCCCCCTTCGACCGATGTGTCAAGCCGCCGGCTTGCACCCGGCGGGCTCTGCACCGATAGTCCGGCCATGCAGAACACGCTTCTTTCAATTGGTCACGGCTATACCGCCGCCGCGCTTGCCCGCCGACTTGGCCCGGGCTGGCAGGTGATCGGCACGACACGGCGCATTGAGAAGGCGGCGCGCCTTGAGGCGGAGGGAACCCGGGCGGTGATCTGGCCCGGGGACGATCTTCGCCCTGCCCTTGCCTGCGCAACGCACCTCCTTCTGTCGGTCGCGCCGGATAAAGACGGAGATCCGGTTTTCGCCAGTCATTCCATGGACTTCGCCGATGCTGCCGCGCATCTGCGCTGGGTTGGCTATCTCTCGACCACCGGTGTCTACGGCGACCATGACGGCGGCTGGGTCGATGAGGCGACGCCGCTGACGCCGTCGACCGTCCGGGGAAGGTCACGAGCCCTGGCGGAACGCCAGTGGCAGGACCTGGCGGCGATGGCCGGCCTGCCGCTGCACATCTTCCGGCTGGCGGGGATCTACGGGCCGGGACGAGGGCCGTTCGAGAAGGTGAGGAACGGCACGGCGCGACGGATCGTCAAGGAAAACCAGTACTTTAGCCGTATCCATGTCGATGACATCGCAGCCGTTCTCCTCGCCTCGATCGCCCGCCCCGACCCTGGCGCGATCTACAATGTCGCTGATGACGACCCCTCGCCGCCCGAGGAGGTTCTGGCCGAGGCGGCGCGGCTTCTCGGCCTGCCATTGCCGCCGGAAGTGAGCTTCGACGAGGCCGAGATGACGCCGCTCGCCCGCAGCTTCTACGCGGAATCGAAACGGGTCAGGAACGACCGGATCAAGACCGACCTGGGCGTGACGCTGGCCTATCCCGACTACCACGCCGGGCTTCGGGCGCTGATGGCCGGGGGTGAGTGACGCAACGCTCTGCTTGCCCCGAGAGCCAGCTACGGGCTAACGGTCCGGAAATGCAGGGAGAATCCATCATGCCGCTTGAGCCCATCGCCGCCGACATCCGCCGCGCCCTTGAGACGAAGGCCTTCAACGGCTCCCTGACCTTCGACTGCGGCGCCGATGGCGTGATCGTGCTGGCCGATGGCACCGCCTCCACCGTGCCGCAGCCGACCGATTGCACCTTGACCATTTCGCGCGAGAACCTGCAAAGCCTGCTCAAAGGCAAGCTCAATCCGATGATGGCGCTCGCAACCGGCAAGCTGAAGCTCTCGGGTGACATGAAGGTGGCGATGGGGCTGGCGAAGCTCCTCTCCTGACCGTCCCGCAAGCGTCGGTTTTGCGTATGGCATCCGTCCCGACAGCGGTCGGGACGCGATCACGTCTTCCTGATGTCACGGGAACATGAGTTGCCGGGCGCGCGGGACCGGGCGCAGCCTTTTCGGAACCCGGGAGGACCATCATGCTGCGACTTGCCATCGCCTTTCTACTGACCGCCGCCCCCGCCCTTGCCGAGACAAAAATTGCCACCGTCGCCGGCGGCTGCTTCTGGTGCGTCGAGGCCGATTTCGAAAGCGTGTCGGGGGTGAAGAAGGTCATCTCCGGCTATACCGGCGGCACGGTCAAGGACCCGACCTACGATCAGGTGAGCGACGGCGGCACCGGGCATTACGAGGCGGTGCAGATCTATTACGATCCGGCGCGGGTCAGCTATGCGAAGCTGATGGAGCTGTTCTTCCGGGGCGTCGATCCGACCGACGCGGGCGGGCAGTTCTGCGACCGGGGGCCGACCTACCGCACCGCGATCTTTGCGGCGAACGGCGCGGAGAATGCCGAGGCCGAGGCGGCGAAGGCTGAAGCGCAAATGGCGCTGGGCCAGAAGGTGGTGACGAAGATCCTGCCGGCGGGCGTTTTCTACAAGGCCGAGGACTATCACCAGAACTATTACAAGGGCGATGACATCGTCCTGACCCGGCGCGGGCCGAAGTCAAAAGCCAATGCCTACAAGTTCTACCGCAATGCCTGCGGACGGGACGAGCGGGTGAAGCAGCTTTGGGGCGGGGCGGCTGCATTCACGCATTGAGGCGAGGTAGCCCCTTCCCCTCTCCCCTCCCACACGGGGAGGGGAAGCGCCCTCAGTCCATCGCCTTGCGAAACGCCTCGACCTCGGCCCTGAGGGGAATCGCATCGGCGGTGCCGGTCCGCGTGACCTTGAGGCTGGCCGCCGCCCCGGCGAGGTCGAGCGCCTGCGCGGGCGTCAGCCCGGCATCGCGGCCGGCGGCAAAATAACCGGCGAAAGTGTCACCGGCGCCGGTGGTGTCCACGGCGTCGACCTTGATCGGGGCGGCGCGGAAGATCTTGTCGTCGCCGCACCATTCGGCGCCCTCGCCGCCCCTTGTGATGAGGAGTTCCGGCAGGCCGAGATCGTCGGGCGCGACGCCCATCGCCTCGGAGAGTTGCTGCGCCTCGACGGCATTTACCGCAAGGATAGAGACGTATTTCAGGACCGCGCGCACCGCATCCACATCGAAGGGTGCTGCGGAATACATGACATGCAAGCCCCTGTCGCGGGCAAGTTCCGCCGCCGCAGCCTGATGCGCGGTCTCGTTCTGCATCATCAGCGTGTCGCCGGGCTTTGCCCCGGCAAGCGCCCTTTCGACCACCTCGAACGGCATCGCCCGGTTTGCTCCGGGGAAAAGGATGATAGTGTTTTCGGCATCGGCATCGACATTGATGATGGCATGGCCCGTGGGCGTGTCGATCCGGGCGATGGCGTCCGTCTGAACCCCCCAGCCCTTCAGCCGGTCGACGGTCCAGCCGCCCTCCGGCCCGACCGCGCCGATATGGACCACGCGCGCGCCGGCCTTGGCTGCCGCCGCCGACTGATTGGCGCCCTTGCCGCCAAGGCCGACAGAATAGCCCGTCGCGGCGAGGGTTTCGCCCGGCTCGGGCAGGTGCGGCAGGCGGTAGAAATGGTCGATATTGATCGAACCGAGATTGTAGATCGTCATGCCTGCCCTCCGCTGCCGGCTACTGCCCGAGACGGCAGGCCGCGATCACCGCCATGTTGACGATATCGTTGACCGTGGAGCCGGTCGAGCAGATCTGGATCGGCTTGTCGACGCCCGAAAGGATCGGGCCGATCACCGTGGCCCCGGCCATCTCCTGCATCAGCTTGACCGAGATCGAGGCCGAATGCCGGGCCGGAACCACCAGCACATTGGCCGGGCCGGAAAGCCGGCAGAACGGGTAATGCGCCATCTGATCGGGGTTGAGCGCGACATCCACGGTCATTTCGCCGTCATATTCGAAATCCACCCCGCGCTGGTCCAGCACCTTCGGGGCGCGGTGCATCTTGGTCGCGCGTTCGGAGACAGGATAGCCGAAGGTCGAGAAGGAGAGGAACGCCACGCGCGGCTCGATCCCGATGCCGCGGGCGACGGCGGCACCGCGCTGGGCGATGTCGGCGAGATCGTTCTCATCCGGCCATTCATGCACCAGCGTGTCGCCGATGAAGACGATGCGGCCGCGGTGAAGGACGGCGGTGATGCCGACCGCGCCATCCTCGGCCCGCGCATCGAAGACATGGTTGATGAGGCCAAGCACATGCGCCGATTTCCGCGTGGCCCCGGTGACAAGCCCGTCGCCATGCCCATGTGCCAGCATCAGAGCCGAAAACACATGCCGGTCCCGCGCGGCAAGGCGGTGGACATCGTGCATGTCGAAGCCTTCGCGTTGCAGCCTTGCGTAGAGGAAATCCCGGTAGGCGGCGAGGTGCTTGGTGTTGGCGGCATTCACCACCTCAAGCTCGCGCACCGCGTCGGAAAGACCCTCCGCCACCAGTTTTTCCTTCACATCGGCCTCGCGCCCGACGACCAGCGCCTTGCCGAGACCGGCGCGCTGGTAGGCGACGGCGGCCTTCAACACGCGGGGATCGTCGCCTTCGGCGAAGATCATCCGCGCCTGCGCGGCGCGCGCACGGGCATGGATGCCCTGCAGGATCGAGGCGGTCGGGTCCATCCGCGACTTGAGGCTGAGCTCATAGCCCGCCATGTCGATGATCGGGCGGCGGGCGACGCCGGTATCCATCCCGGCCTTGGCGACGGCGGGCGGGATGACGTAGATGAGCCGCGGATCGAAGGGTGTCGGGATGATGTAGTCGCGCCCGAAGGTGAGCTTGCGGCCGTAAGCCATGGCGACCTCATCCGGCACATCCTCCCGCGCGAGCTTGGCCAAAGCATTGGCGCAGGCGATCTTCATCTCGTCGTTGATGGCGCGGGCGTGGATGTCCAAGGCGCCCCGGAAAAGATAGGGAAAGCCGAGGACGTTGTTGACCTGGTTGGGGTAGTCCGAACGCCCGGTGGCGACGATGGCATCCTCGCGGACGGCATGGGCCTCTTCCGGCGTGATCTCGGGGTCGGGGTTGGCCATGGCGAAGATGACCGGGTTCGGCGCCATGCTGGCGACCATTTCCGGCGTCACCGCGCCCTTGGCGGAAACGCCGAGAAACACATCCGCGCCCTTCATCGCTTCTTCCAGCGTCCGGGCATCGGTCTTGGCGGCATGGGCGGATTTCCACTGGTTCATGCCCTCGGTCCGGCCCTGCCAGATCACGCCCTTGGTGTCGCACATGATGCAGTTGTCGTGCTTCGCACCCATCGACTTCAGTAGCTCAAGGCAGGCAATGCCCGCCGCCCCGGCGCCGTTAAGGACGATCCTGACCTCGCCGATCGTCTTGCCGCTGATTTCGAGCGCATTGATAAGACCGGCGGCACAGATCACCGCTGTGCCGTGCTGGTCGTCATGGAACACCGGGATGTCCATGAGTTCCTTCAGGCGCTGCTCGATGATGAAGCATTCGGGCGCCTTGATATCCTCGAGGTTGATGCCGCCGAAGGTGGGCTCGAGCGCGGCGATCATGTCGATCAGCTTGTCGGCGTCGGGCTCGTCGATCTCGAGGTCGAAGACGTCGATGCCGGCGAACTTCT
>DJUV01000148.1 GCA_002440625.1 Rhodobacteraceae bacterium UBA6273
TCGCGCATCTGGTCGATCACGGTCTTGAGGTCAAGCCCGATCCGGGTCAGCGCGGCATTGCCGGATTTAGAGCAGAGCGTGTTCGCCTCGCGCATGAACTCCTGCATCAGGAAATCGAACTTGCGACCGATGGCGCCCGCTTCGGCCAGAAGCTTGCGCGCGGCGGCGACATGGGCGTTGAGGCGGTCGAGCTCTTCGGTCACATCCGCCTTCACCACCAGCAGCGCAAGTTCCTGCGCCACGCGGTCGGGGTCGGCGGCGGCTCCGGCCAGCACGCGGGCGAGGTTTTCGTCAAGCTGGCGCTGCATCTCGGGTCGCCGGGCGGTGGCGGCTTCCGCAGCTTCGGCGACAAGGCTCGCGATCCGGTCAAGCTGGCCCGTGATGATGCCGGCAAGCGCCCTGCCCTCGCTTTCGCGCATGGCGACAAGGGCCGAAACCAGCGCATCGGCATCGGAAAGAAGGGCGGCGAGCAGTGCCGTCTGATCCTCCTCCGCTGTCGCGCCTTCGGTGACGCCGCGCATGGCGAGGACGTCGGCGGCGGTCGGGTCGGCAAGGGCGATGCCATTGGCCTTGGCCCGCGCCCGCACCAAGGCGAGGCCGGCAAGGGCGGCATCGAGGGCCGCGACGTTGACGCGCGGCGTCTCACCCGCCGCCGCACGGTCCACCTTCAGCGACAGCGCCACGTTGCCACGCGCCAGCGCCGCCGAGAGGCGCGCGCGGATGGCAGGCTCCAGCCCCTCGATCCAGTCCGGCAGCCGCAGCCTGAGGTCCAGCCCCTTGCCGTTGACGGAGCGGACATCCCAAAGCCAGTCGTAACCGTCGGACCGCCCGCGGCGGGCGGCAAAACCGGTCATGGATCTGATGGCAAGGTTAACCATTTAACAATTTTGCCTTTCTCGCCGCGGCTGCCGCGGGTGTATCCAGAGGGAGTGAATTAGGGTTTCGGTAACCACTCCGGGTTTAGGGTTAACAAAACCTGACTGCCGCCACAACGCGGGCGGCTTACTCTCTTGGCAAGCTCAGGCGAACAGGGCGAACATGGTTCAGGACGATCTTTCGCGCGACGGTGTGGTGTCGCATTTCCCTCAGCGGCCGGACACGCGCTTTCCCGCTGTCTCCGTGGTCAGGGCCTATTGGGAGGCGCTGAGGAACGGGCGCGACGTGCCCTTCCGGTCAGAGATCGACCCGCGCGGGATCGAAAGCGCGCTTGAGCATACGTTCATCCTCGAACGGATTGCGCCGCGTCTGGCGCGGTTCCGGCTGGCAGGCACCCATCTCAACGACCTGATCGGGATGGAGGTGCGGGGCATGCCGCTTACCTCGTTCTTCGTGCCCTCGGCGCGGAGCGAGGTCGAGGCGGTGCTGTCGCGGGTCTTCGACGGGCCGGAAACGGCCGAACTGACGATGGCGGGGGAAACCGGCGCCGGCCGCGCCGGGATGGAGGGGCGGATGATCCTCCTGCCGCTCAGAAGCGATCTTGGCGATGTCAGCCGCGTGCTTGGGTGCCTCGTGGGCCTCGGTCCCATCGGCCGGACGCCGCAACGCTTTGGAATTGCCGGCGCGCGGGTCGCGCCAACCATCGGCGGGGCGCGCGGCAACCCCGGACACCCCGCCATACCGCCGATGACGCGCGGCTTTGCCGAGGATGTCCGGCCCTTCGTCCGACCCGGCAATGTCGCCCACGCGCGGCGGCCCGCCCTGCGGCTGGTGGTGAGCGACGGCGAATAGCAAACGGGCGGCCCCGAGAGGAGCCGCCCCCCAATTCAGTTACCGCAGGGCTGCGGCGTGCTACATGCCAGCCGCTTTTTGCATCTCGCGACGGTCCTGAAGCTCTTCGGCGACGAGGAAGGCAAGCTCCAGCGATTGCGAGGCGTTGAGGCGCGGGTCGCAGGCGGTATGGTAGCGGTCCGACAGATCCTCATCCGTCACGGCGCGGACGCCGCCGGTGCATTCGGTCACGTCCTTGCCGGTCATCTCGAAATGCACGCCGCCGGGGATGGTGCCCTCGGCCTTGTGTACGCCGAAGAACTCCTTCACCTCGCGCAGCACGCTTTCGAAGGGCCGGGTCTTGTAGCCCGAGGCCGCCTTGATCGTGTTGCCGTGCATCGGGTCACAGGTCCAGACGACATTGGCGCCCTCTTCCTGCACCGCGCGGATGAGGCGGGGCAGGTTGTCGGCGACCTTGCCGGCGCCGAAGCGCGCGATCAGCGTCAACCGGCCCGCTTCGTTTTCCGGGTTCAGCCGCGCCATCAGGACCTTCAGATCCTCCGAGGTCAGTGAGGGGCCGCACTTGAGGCCGATCGGGTTCTGCACGCCGCGGCAGAATTCGACATGCGCGCCGTCGGGCTGCCGGGTACGGTCGCCGATCCAGATCATGTGGCCCGATCCCGCCACCGGCAGGCCGGACGTGGAATCGATCCGGCAAAGCGCCTCTTCGTATTCGAGAAGCAGCGCCTCGTGGCTGGTGTAGAAATCGACCGTGGACATGGCGTGAACCGTGTCCGAAGTCACGCCCGCCGCCGCCATGAAGTCCATCGCGTCCTGGATGCGGGTCGCCACCTCACGGTAAAGCTGCGCCTCTTCCTCATCGGTGAAGCCGGCGATCCAGCTTTGCACGCGGTGCATGTCGGCGAAACCGCCGGTCGAGAAGGCGCGCAGAAGGTTCAGCGAGGCGGCGGCCTGGGTATAGGCCTGCAGCATCCGGGCCGGATCGGGTATCCGCGCCTCGGGGGTGAAGTCGAAGCCGTTGATGATGTCGCCACGGTAGGACGGCAGCTCCACCCCGCCGACAACCTCGGTCGGGGTCGAGCGCGGCTTGGCAAACTGGCCGGCCATGCGGCCGATCTTCACCACGGGCAGCTTCGCGCCCCAGGTCAGGACGATGGCCATCTGCAACAGCACCTTGAAGGTGTCGCGGATGTTGTCGGCGGAGAATTCGGCGAAGCTTTCCGCACAGTCGCCGCCCTGCAGAAGGAAGGCGCGGCCCGCCGCGACCTCGCCGAGGACGCGCTTCAGCTTCCGCGCCTCGCCCGCGAAGACGAGCGGCGGCATCTTCGCCAGTTGCGATTCGACGTCGCAAAGCTGGGCCTCGTCGGTATAGACCGGCATCTGCACCCGGGGCTTCGCGCGCCAGTCGGATTTCGTCCATGCCTTGGTCATTTCAACTCTCCTGACGGCTTTAGCGATAACGGGCGGTATATAGCCAAGGGGGTAGCCACATGCAATTCCCCGGAAGGCCCAGAGACCCCCTTGCCGAGGTCGTGTAATAGTGCTTCTGTGCCCAAAACGACAGGAAAAGGTCGCAGATGCTCGCCGCCGCCGCCCGCAAGAGACAGGAAAGCCCAACCGGGGCCGGAAGGCGGCGCTTTGTTTTCCTGCTTTTGGACCGTTTCACCATGCTATCCTTCGCCGGTGCTATCGAGCCATTGCGCATCGCCAACCGGGTGATCGGGCGGGAAGCCTATACCTGGGTTCTTGCCGGCGAGGGCGGCGTCGCCTCGACCTGTTCCAACGGCGCTTCGTTCCGCCTCGACATCGGGCTCGATGAGATCGAGCGCGAGGATACCGTGCTCGTCTGCGGCGGGATCGACGTGCAGCAGGCAACGACCAGGCCCGTGCTCAATTGGCTGAGGCGCGAGGCGCGGCGCGGCGTGAATATCGGCGGTCTCTGCACCGGGTCCTACACCATGGCGAAGGCGGGCCTTCTCGACGGCAAGCGGGCGACGATCCACTGGGAAAACCAGGATAGCTTCGTCGAGGAATTCGAGAATGTTAAGCTGACGAAATCGGTCTTCGTCGTCGATGGCAACCGGATGACGACGGCGGGCGGCACCGCCTCCATCGACCTGATGCTGAAGATCATCGCGCAGGATCACGGCGAGGACATCGCCAATACCGTCGCCGACACGCTGATCTATACCTCGATCCGCACCGATCAGGACATCCAGCGCCTGTCGATCCCGACGCGCATTGGCGTCAGGCATCCGAAGCTCGGTCAGGTCATCCAGATGATGGAGGCCAATATCGAAGACCCGATCAGCCCGGCGGAACTTGCCACCCACGTCGGCATGTCCACGCGCCAGTTGGAACGGCTCTTCCGCCGCTATCTGAGCCGCAGCCCCAAGCGCTATTACATGGAACTGAGGCTGCAAAAGGCGCGAAACCTTCTGATGCAGACCGACATGAGCGTCATCAACGTCGCCCTCGCCTGCGGTTTTGCCAGCCCCTCGCATTTCTCGAAATGCTACCGCGCGCATTACGAGACGACGCCCTACCGCGAGCGCGGCAGCCATGGCGCACCGTCGATCGCCACGCCACGGCTGTCGTTCTGAAGCCTGGGCCTGCCCGAGTGGCAAGGCAAAATCCTGTCGAAACAAACGGTTTCCGGGCCGGCTGCCCGCTTTGAAGGCACTTTTCTTTTGTCGGGGGCCGCTCTAGGCTTGGCGCAGAACTAAAATCCAACATGGGAGTGAATGGATGAAAAAGTTTCTCGTGGCGACCGCCTCGGTCGCCCTGCTGTCCTCTGGCGCCTATGCCGAAGAAGTCAAGATCGGCGTTATCCTCGGCTTCACTGGCCCATTGGAGTCGATCACCCCGAACATGGGTGCCGGCGCCGAGCTCGCGATGAAGGAAGTGTCCGACTCGGGCAAGCTTCTCGGCGGTTCGACCGTGGCCTCGGTGCGCGGCGATTCCACCTGCGTTGACGCCGCTGCCGCCCAGGCTGCTGCCGAACGTCTTGTGACTACCGACAAGGTCAACGCCATCATGGGCGCGGACTGCTCGGGCGTCACCGGCGCTATCCTCGCCAACGTCGCCGTGCCGAACGGCATCGTCATGATCTCGCCCTCGGCCACCTCGCCGGGCCTGACCACTGCCGACGACAAGGGCCTGTTCTTCCGTACCGCGCCTTCGGATGCGCGTCAGGGTGAAATCATCGCGCAGGTCCTGAAGGACCGCGGCATCGGCTCCGTCGCGATTTCCTACACCAACAACGACTACGGCAAGGGCCTCTCGGACGCGATCAAGTCCTCGGTCGAAGCCGCGGGCGGCAAGGTGACAATCGTTGCCGCGCATGAAGACGGCAAGGCCGACTATTCCGCCGAGGTTGGCGCGCTGGCCTCGGCCGGCGGCGACGCTTTGATTGTCGCAGGCTATGTCGACCAGGGCGGTTCGGGCATCATCCAGGGCGCGCTCGACTCGGGCGCCTTCTCGACCTTCATGCTGCCCGACGGCATGTACGGAAACGTGCTCGAAACAAAGTTCGGCAAGTCGCTTGACGGTTCCTTCGGCACCGTTCCGGGCACCGACAGCCCCGGCGGCGCGACCTTCCAGGAAATGGCCAAGGCGGCAGGCTTTGACGGCACCTCTTCCTATGCCGGTGAAAGCTATGACGCAGCGGCGCTGATCATGCTCGCCATGCAGGCGGCGAACTCCTCGAAGTCGGCCGATCTTGCCGGCAAGGTGATGGATGTCGCCAACGCTCCGGGCGAGCAGATCTTCCCGGGCGAGCTTGCCAAGGGTCTCGAACTGATTGCCGCAGGCACCGACATCGACTATGTGGGCGCAACGGCGGTCGAGCTGATCGGACCGGGTGAAGCCGCGGGTTCGTACCGCGAGTACGAATTCAAGGATGGCAAGATCACCACGGTCGGCTTCCGTTGATCAACTGAACTGGAAGGCAGCCCGGCACGTCCGGGCTGCTTTTCAATTATAAGAACCGGCACAGCGGAAAATTCGCGGCCACGCACGAGGGGGGATGGAGACGCATGATCTCCGTGCATGACATGCACAAGCAATTCGGCGGATTCCGGGCCGTGAACGGCGCGTCCATCGAAATCGCCAAGGGCTCCATCACCGGGCTGGTCGGCCCGAACGGCGCCGGAAAATCCACCCTCTTCAACGTCATCGCCGGGGTCCACCAGCCGACCTCCGGCAAGGTGATGATGGACGGCGAGGACATCACCGGCCTGCCGCCGCATGACCTCTTCCACAAGGGCCTTCTGCGCACCTTCCAGATCGCGCATGAGTTTTCCTCGATGACGGTGCGGGAGAACCTGATGATGGTTCCCGCCGCGCAATCGGGCGAGACACTCTGGAACACCTGGCTCCACCGCGCCCGCATCCGCGACGAGGAACAGGCACTGGCGAAGAAGGCCGACGAAGTTCTTGATTTCCTGACGATTTCGCACCTGACCCATGAAAAGGCCGGGAACCTGTCCGGTGGCCAGAAGAAGCTTCTGGAGCTTGGCCGCACGATGATGGTCGATGCCAAGATCGTGTTTCTCGATGAGGTCGGCGCCGGCGTGAACCGCACGCTTCTCAACACCATCGGCGACGCCATCGTCCGGCTCAACAAGGAACGCGGCTACACGTTCTGCGTGATCGAGCATGACATGGATTTCATCGGCCGGCTCTGCAACCCGGTCATCGTGATGGCCGAGGGCAAGGTGCTGGCCCAGGGGTCCGCCGACAGCATCATGAAGAACGAGGCGGTGATCGAGGCCTATCTGGGCCGCGGCCTCAAGAACAAGATCAAGGCCGAAGCCGCAGCGGGGACCGGGGCATGACAAGATCGCCGAACCCCTATCAGGACGACCGCGGCAACAAGGACCGCAGCATCACCCGCGCGGGTGGCGGCGGGATGGAGCTGCCGGAGGTGTCGGGCCGCGTCACGCCCTCGCCGGGCGGGCCGTTCCTTGCGGCCGAGAACATGACTGGCGGCTACGGTGCCGCCGACATCCTGCACGATTGCACCCTGACCGTCGAAAAGGGCCAGATCGCGGTGATCGTCGGCCCGAACGGCGCCGGCAAGTC
>DJUV01000198.1 GCA_002440625.1 Rhodobacteraceae bacterium UBA6273
CAGGAAGAGGCGCTGTCGATGTCGGACCGAATCTGCATCATGCGCGACGGCGAGATCGTGCAGATGGGCAGCCCGCGCGACCTTTATGACCGGCCGAAGGACCGCTACGTCGCGGATTTCGTTGGCAAGTCCAATTTCTTTCCCGGCCGCGTCGAAAGCATCACGGGCGGAGCCGCGCGGCTGGTGGCGAGTGGCGGCGTCGCCTTCACGGGCGCTCTCGGCGAAGGCGTCGCGGCGGGCGACAGCGCCATCGCCAGCCTCCGCCCCGAACAGATCGGCCTCACGCGCGGTTCGGGCGGCGCCCCGGTGACGGTCGTCAACCGCATCTTTCTGGGCGAACACACCGAATATCTGGTCCGGCACCCCGATCTGGGCCAGTTCCTCATCCTCGCCTCGCGTCAGGCCGAGGCGGGCGAGGGCAATTTCGAACCGGGGGAGACGGGGAACGCGCATTGGCGGGATGGTGCCGCGCTGATCCTCAGGAACGACTAAAAACAACAGGGAGAATGAACATGACCAACCGGAATGACTTCATCTCACGCGAACGCTTCATGGCCGAACTTATGCGCTACAGGAAGGGCTCCGTCACCCGGCGGCATTTCCTTGGCGTGACCGGGCTTGGCGCGGCGACGGCGGTCCTCGGGTCGGCGATGCCGGGCCTGCGCAGCGCCGCATGGGCCCAAGGCAACATCGGCGACCGCGTCGTGCTCGCCACCTGGCCGAACTACCACGATCCGGCGAACTTCGAGGCATTCAAGGCGGCCACGGGTGCGGCGGTCGACATGAACGTCTTCGGATCGAATGAGGAGATGCTGGCGAAACTGCAGGCCGGCGGATCGGGCTGGGACGTGTTCGTGCCGACGAACTACACGATCACCACCTATGTCGGCGAAGACCTGATCGAGCCTTTGGATATGGCGCGGATTCCGAATTACGACCCTGCGTCGTTCAACGAACGCTTCGCCGGACCGGGGACGGTCGATGGCAAGGTCTATGCGGTGTCGAAGAACTGGGGCACCACCGGCTTCGCCGTGAACACCTCGCAGCTTGGCGGCAAGCCGAAGCCCACCACCTGGAAGGAATTCTGGGACCTGACCCAGGCGGAATTCTCTGGCCGGACAATGGTGCATGACTACCAGTTGACCACCATCGGCAACGCGCTGAAATACTACGGCTATTCCTTCAACTCGATTGATGCGAACGAACTGGCCGAGGCCGAAAAGCTCCTGATGGCGGCCAAGCCGCATCTCTTCGCCATCTCCTCGGACTACCAGCCGTCGATGCGGTCGGGCGATGCCTGGATGACGATCTGCTGGACCGGCGACGGCAAGCAAATGAACCGCGACATGCCCGAAATCGAATATGTCCTCGGCAAGGAGGGCGGCGAGCTCTGGTCGGATTTCTACGCTATTCCGAAGGGCGCGCCGCATATGGACGCGGCCTATGCCCTTATCAACTTCCTTCTTGATCCTGCTGTAAACGCGAAGGAAGCCCTCTTCCACGGCTACCCGACCGCCGACAAGCGGGTGGATGCGCTGCTACCGCCCGAGGTCTTGAACGACCCGATCCTCTATCCGGCGGCGGAACTTCTCGACGCGCTCGAATTCGGCGCGGCTGTGACGCTGACCGATCCCAATCGCGCCGAACTGATGGCGCGCTTCAAGTCGGCCTGATGCGATGACGCCGAGGCAGAGGACAGCGCTTCTCTTGGCGCCGGCGACGATCTGGCTTCTGGCCATGCTCGTCCTGCCGCTCGTGGTGGTGCTTGTCTTCAGCTTCGGCGAACGCGCGGCGGCGGGGGGCTATTCCGCCGCCGTCACGCTGGAGAACTTCGCCAATCTCGGCGCGCGCTGGACGGCGTTCCAGAACACGCTGATGCTGGCGCCCCTGGGCACGGTCCTGTGCCTCCTGATCGCCTACCCGCTGGCCTATTACCTCGCCGTCAAATCCGATCCGAAGTGGCGGACCCTGCTTCTGATCCTCGTCATCGTGCCTTTCTGGACCTCGATCCTGATCCGCTCCTACGCCTGGATCTTTCTCCTTGGCGGTCAGGGGATACCGAAGCTCGTCTCCCTCATCGGCTACGGCAGCCCCCGCCTCATCAACACCCCGTTCGCGGTCCTGACCGGCATCGTCTATGGCTATCTGCCGCTGATGGTCTTCCCGATCTACGTGAGCCTCGAACGGCTGGACAAGCGGCTGCTTGAAGCCTCCGCCGATCTGGGAAGCCCGCCGTGGCGGAGCTTCCTTCAGGTGACGCTGCCGCTTTCCATGCCCGGCGTCGCCACCGGCTGCATGCTGGTCTTCATCCTCCTGATGGGCGAGTTCCTGATCCCGGCGATGCTCGGCGGCGGCAAGGTGTTCTTTGTCGGCAATGCGCTCGTCGATCTCTTCCTGCAATCGCGGAACTGGCCCTTCGGGGCGGCGGTGGCAGTGGCGCTTGTCCTCATCATGCTCGTCACCGTCACGCTCTACATGCGGTTCACGCGCCGCTGGGCGGGCGGGCGCGACGATGTTTCGCTGATGTGAGGGCAGGATGAGGATCTACGCGCTCGCCGTCTATCTCTTCCTCTACATCCCCATCGCGGTGATCGCGATATTCTCTTTCAATGCAGGGCGTTACGCGGCGCAGTTGCAAGGCTTTTCGACCCAGTGGTACGGCAAGGCCCTGTCCAATTCCTTCGTCATGGAGGCGTTGCAGACCAGCGCAACCGTCGCCCTTTCCTCGGCGATCCTCGCCACCCTTGCCGGGACGATGGCGGCGCTGGCACTTCAGGGCGTCACCGGCAGGCCGCGCGCGATCTTCGACGCGCTTCTCTACATCGCGGTCATGGTTCCGGGCATCGTCATCGGCATCTCGACACTGATCGCACTTGTCACCCTCTTCGACTGGGTGAACCCCCTGCTCACCGCTCTCTGGCCCACCGGCTGGAGCGCGCCGCAGCTCCATCTCGGCAGGGGCTCTCTCATCGCCGCGCACGGGCTGTTCGCGATGGCGCTTGTCGTCATCATCGTCCGGGCGCGGGTCGCCGGCATGGACCGAAGCCTGATCGAGGCCTCCGCCGATCTTGGCGCCACCCCGTGGGGCACCTTCCGGCAGGTCACGCTGCCGCAGATTTTCCCCGCGATCCTTGCCGGGTTCCTGCTTTCCTTCACCTTCAGCTTCGACGATTTCATTGTCGCCTTCTTCGTCGCAGGCTCCGAGACCACGCTGCCGATCTACGTCTTCTCCTCGATCCGGCGCGGGGTCACGCCCGAGATCAACGCCATCGGCACGATGGTACTGGCAGTTTCGCTCCTTATCCTCGTCGTTGCGCAGTCGATCCTGCAACGCGGCCAGCGCAAGGGAGGCGGGCGTGCTGCTTGAGGGGCGCGTCGCCTTCCTGACCGGCGCCGGGTCCGGCATTGGCCGCGCCGGGGCGCTGGCCCTTGCCCGGAACGGAGCGGCGGTCGTGGTCAGCGACCGCGATCGCGATCTGGCCGATGCGGTCGCGGCCGAGATCGTGGCGGCGGGCGGCAGAGCCGAGGCGCTGAGCCTCGACGTGACCGATGATGACGCGCTCGACGGCGCCATCCGTGCCGCCGCCGGGCGCTACGGCCGGCTCGACATCCTGCATTCCCATGCCGGCATCCAGATCCCCGGCCGGCTGGACGAGGTCAGCGTCGCCGACATGGACGCCTCGTGGCGGCTCAACGTCCGGTCGCATTTCATCGCCGCCCGCGCCGCGATGGCCAAGATGAAACCGCGGGGACGCGGCTCAATCATCGTGACTGCATCGAATTCCGGCGTGCAGTATGACCGCGAGATGATCGCCTATTGCACCACCAAGCACGCGGTCATCGCCATGGTGCGACAGATCGCCGTCGACTACGCCCGTTTCGGCGTGCGCTGCAACGCGCTCTGCCCCGGTTTCGTCGACACCGCCTTCAACGCCGGGTTCGAAGCCCAGATGGGCGGGCGCCGCGCGCTCGAATCCTATGTCGCGGGGAACATCCCGCTCGGGCGCTGGGGCACGCCCGAGGAAATAGCAGACGGCATCGTCTACCTCGCCTCGGACCGCTCATCCTTCATGACCGGCCACGCCCTCGTCCTCGACGGGGCGGAATCGCTCTGAAGCAGGTCAGTCAGTACTTCGATCTGTATTCCGGTTTCTGACCGAACCGCGAGACGACACCGGGCTGCAACTTGAAGGACTCTGCCTGATTGTTCTCCACCACGATCTGACCGGTACAGTTGCCCATGCGGATCCATGGAAGCTTGGGATCCCGGCCATTGGCATTGCGCAGCCGGTTCCCGATCACGGTCACGTTGTTGATGTTGTTCAGGTTCATCCCGTTCGGGCTTGTCGTCTCGACGAAATTGTCACGGATGACGATGTTTGCGTAGGGCCCGTTGTGGAAGCTGATCCCCTGCATCTTGGCGCGCAGGGGGTTGTCGCGCCGGACGGTCCATTCGAGAAAGACGTTGTCCTTCACGACCATGCCGTTCAGGAGCGCCTTGATCTTGAAGGACTGGAACCCGTCCGAATGATTGCCGTCGACCTGCATGGCATCGGTGACCCGGTTGCCGATGACGACGCAATTGTCATTCGTCACCCTGATGCCGTCGCTGGAGAAGCCGAAGATGCGGTTGCCGAATATCTCGCTGTTCGCGCCTGCGACGCTGAACCCGAACTGCACGCCAATGGCGGCGCAGTCGCGGATCACGCAGTTGTTGCCACGCAGGAACACAGCGCCGATCTTCGCTCTGTTCCACGCGCCGATGTCCCAGGTCGCATGATTGTCACTGTCGGGCCTGCCTCGGAACACCGACTTGACGAGTTCGATGTTCGTACATTCGGGATAGGCGAGGACGAGATATTCGTTCTTCTTGCTCGGCGGCACATCCGACAAAGGCCAGAAGTTTATGCCGGAGAAGCTGAGGTTCGAGCAACCCCCAAGCACCAGACGCTCGAAATGCGCTGCCCCCGGTGCGGCGGCCGCAATGCTGATGGTCTTTTCCGGGTTGAGGCCATTAAGCCGGACATCGCCGAAATTGCCGCTGAGAAGGATGGTGTCGCCCGGAGCCGCATCACTGATCTTTGAGCCGAGGTCCGATGCGTCCGTGACGGTGGTCGTGGCCATGCCTGATCCTTTGCTGTTGCCTGTCACCCCGGACCGCCTCGCGTCCGCCATGCAAGCTTAACATTGCTTTCCGCTGATTGAGAACCTTCCGACGGCTTTTGGTGCACGAATGCGTGAGAAAAGGGGCTGGCACGGGTTCCGGCCCAAGCTAGACTGGCGGCGGCAGGGAGGCGGCGCATGAAACAGGAGTATCTGGCGCTGGCGCGGCGTTCGCTGCTACTCGCCTCTGTGCCAGAGAGCAATTTCGACGAGCTTCTCACTCAGGCGCATATCCGCAGCTTCGACCGTGGTGCCACGATCTTCCTGCAAGGAGAGCGAGCGAGTGCCATCTACATCGTGGCCGAAGGCTGGGTGAAGCTCTACCGGATCGCCCCGAACGGGGCCGAGGCCGTCGTCGGCGTCTTCACCCGTGGATCGAGCTTCGGCGAGGCAGTCGCCTTCCGCCATGACAGCTATCCGGTCGCCGCCGAGGCCGTGACCGACTGCACCCTGATCCGCATCGAGGCCGACAGCTTTCTCAGGATCATCCGCGAAAGCCCTGAGGTCGCGATCTCCATACTGTCGGCGACCTTCGCACATCTCCATGCGCTCGTCGGGCAAGTCGAGCAGTTGAAGGCGCAGACCGGGCCGCAACGGGTAGCGGAGTTCCTGCTTGACCTCGCGCCCTGCACCGCCGGCGCCTGCGAAGTGACTCTGCCCTACGACAAGGTGCTGATCGCCGGCAGGCTTGGCATGAAGCCGGAAAGCCTAAGCCGGGCCTTTGCCCGCCTGAAGGGCCATGGAGTCACGATCCGGCAGAATGTCGCGGTGATCGACGACGTTGCGGCGCTGACCGGCTATCTCGAACAGGACCCTGCCCTGGCCTGGTCGAAGGGCTGAAGGGGCGGCCGCGGCCGGTCAGAAGCATGGTCCGTTGATGGACTGAACCGCGTCAGTGCGGCACCCTGCCGAAGCTGCGACCGTCGCGCCGTGCCACGGCTCCCGCATTTCTTTCCACGCCTACCGGGGCGCTGACCTCCGCAGCGGCGGCATTGCGCCTGTCGCGCGAGCCGCGGCATGGGGCGCGGCCTGATCCGGGCGAAAAGGTCAGGTCGATTGACTTTGATCAATTCGGGATGCGCCGGAAGCTGCCATCAGGTTGGGCGAATTGCCATGGACGCCCGAAGATGTTCCGCCTGAGCTTGCTGGTTTCTCTTGTTGCCTTCTGCCTCGCCGCCCTGCCGGCCGCGGCCGAAACCGTTCTGTCGAAGTACCTGAACGAAGAGCCCCCCGGCGAACTCGTCGAAGGCGCGGATGGCTTCGGCGCAATCCGCGACGACATTGCCGCAGCCCCGGTCCTGAAGGGCGGCGAGACCATCGGCTGGGCCTTCGTGACATCGGATTTCGTCGGCACCACGGGCTATTCCGGCAAGCCGATCCACACGATGGTCGCCGTCGACAAGGACGCGAAGATCATCGGCGTCAGCCTCATCAAGCATTCCGAACCCATCGTCCTCATCGGCATTCCCGAGGCCAAGGTGAAGGCGCTGGTCGCCAGCTACATCGGCCTTGACCTTATCGCCGAGGCCTCGTCGGGCGGCACCTCGCATGATGTCGACATCATTTCCGGCGCGACCGTGACCGTCATGGTAATCGACGATTCCATCGTGCGTTCCGGCCTGAAGGTCGCGCGGACGCTTGGCCTTGGCGGGTTGAAGCCAGAGGAAAAGCCCGCAGGTCCGGCTTTCGAGATCAACCCCGATGCCAAAGCCGCTTCGGACTGGGTGACGCTGGAAGGCGACGGCACCATCCGCCGCCTGTCGCTGGACGTAGGTCAGGTCAACGCCGCCTTCGCCGCCCTCGAGGACAAGCGCGCCGCAGAACGCCCGCTGACCGAGGCGCCCGAGACGACCTTCATCGAAATGCAGGCCGCCCTCGTTTCCGTCCCCGCTGTCGGCAAGGCGATCCTTGGCGAAGCGGAATATGGCAGCCTCGCCGGCTGGCTCCAGCCGGGGGATAACGCGCTTCTCGTCGCCGGACGCGGGCTTTATAGCTTCAAGGGCTCGGGCTACGTCCGCGGCGGCATCTTCGACCGGATCGTCCTCATCCAGGGCGATGTGTCGATCCGCTTCCGCGACAAGATGCACCGGCGCGTCGGCGGTTTGACTGCCGAAGGCCGGCCCGAGTTCACCGAAACCGATCTTTTCAAGATCCCCGCCGATTCAGGCTTTGACCCGGCGCAGCCCTTCCGCCTGCAACTTCTGGTGCAGCGCGAGGTCGGGCCGATCGAAAAGCTCTTCACCACCTTCGACCTCGCCTACCAGCTGCCGCAGTTCTATCTGCGCCCGGTCGCCGTGGCCCCGGCCGCCGAACCGGCTGCGATTGCGACGCCTGACGAAAGCACGGCGCAGGCGGAGCTGTGGAAAAAGATCTGGCGCGGATCGAAGATGGAAATCGTCGTCCTGGGCGCGATGCTCCTTGTCCTGACGGCGACCTTTTTCTTCCAGACCTGGGCCACGCGGAACGAACGCGCCTTCTTCTGGTTCCGCATGTCCTATCTGACAGTGACGCTCGTCTTCCTCGGCTGGTACGCCAATGCCCAGCTTTCGGTCGTGAACCTGATGGCGCTTTTCGGCGCCCTCGTCTCGGGCTTTTCCTGGCAGGCCTTCCTTCTCGATCCGCTGACCTTCATCCTCTGGTTCTCGCTCGCCGCCGCCCTCCTCTTCTGGGGCCGCGGCGCCTATTGCGGCTGGCTCTGCCCCTTCGGCGCGTTGCAGGAACTGACCAACAAGATCGCCCGCGCCCTGCATGTCCCGCAATGGACCCTGCCCTGGGGCCTCCATGAACGGCTCTGGCCGCTCAAGTACATGATCTTCCTCGGGCTTTTCGGGGTCTCGCTGGTTTCCATCGAACAGGCAGAACATCTGGCCGAGGTGGAGCCCTTCAAGACCGCGATCATCCTGAAGTTCATGCGTGCCTGGCCCTTCGTCGCCTATGTCGCCGCCCTGCTGATGGCCGGGCTTTTCGTCGAACGCTTCTACTGCCGCTACCTCTGCCCCTTGGGCGCCGCCCTCGCCATCCCGGCGCGCCTGAGGATGTTCGACTGGCTCAAGCGCTACCACGAATGCGGCAACCCCTGTCAGACCTGCGCCCATCAATGCCCGGTGCAGGCCATCCATCCGACGGGCGAGATCAACCCGAACGAATGCGTCAACTGCCTGCATTGCCAGGTGCTTTACCAGTCCAGAACCACCTGCCCGGTGGTCATCAAGAAGGCGAAACGGCGCGAGGCGGTTGCAGCCTCCCCCGTCCGCGACCTCGGGCATCACCCCAACGCAACAAAACCCCAGACCTCCCACTGAAAGGAGTTCATACCATGACCGAAGAGATGAAACCGGGCCTCAGCCGCCGCATGCTGCTTGGCGCCACCGCAGGCGGCGCAGCCGTCGCCGGCGCTTTTGGCGGGCGCCTCGCCCTGACCGGCGGCGCCATCGGCGCTGCCACGCTTGCCGGCACCTCCCCCGCCGCCGCCGCTGGCGGCAGCTTCGAGGTCGCCCCCGGCCAGCTCGATGAGTTCTACGGCTTCTGGTCCTCGGGCCAGAC
>DJUV01000292.1:0-488 GCA_002440625.1 Rhodobacteraceae bacterium UBA6273
GCAGCGTCCGCCCCCGCCACCGAACCCGCCGCGACAGAGCGGCCCGCGACCGAGACTACCGCCGCCGCGAAACCCGCCGTGGTGTCCGCGAAATCCGCCGCGCCGCGCGCGCGCAAGCCAGCGCCGGTGGCAGCAGAACACGTCCCCCTCGCCCTTGTCGCGACAAAGCGTGTGAGCCGCGACGCCACCTATTGCACCGGCGGTGGCAGCGCCGCGCACCGCTATCTTCTCAGCGACGGCAAGCGGGTGACGCGCTGCTCCTCGACGAATGATGAGGCGCTGGCCTTCATCAACGGCCTTGGCGCGCCCGGTCTGACCGTTTCAGACCGCATCCCGACCGCGCGGGAAACGCGCCGCGCCCTCACGGCGGAAGCAGGCGCCTACCGTGTTACCTGGTCGCAAGGCAAGCTGACCGGTACAGAAGATGCCCCCGCCGCCGCGGCTGCCGGTCCCGGCGCCTATGTCCAGATCGGCGCCTTCGCCAAGCC
>DJUV01000292.1:584-847 GCA_002440625.1 Rhodobacteraceae bacterium UBA6273
AGATCGGCGCCTTCGCCAAGCCTGCCAATGCCGACCGCGCCGTGCTGACAGCGAAGCAGCTCGGGCTGCCGGCCTCTGCCGCGAACGGTGGCGGGCTGAGAGTGATTCTCGCCGGGCCGTTCGCATCTGAGGCGGCGCTTTCGGACGCCCTCGCGCTCCTCCGCCAGAACGGCTACGGCGACGCCTTCGCAAGGCGCGGCTAACGCGTCACCCGGTGCAGATGTTCTGAAGCGCGACCCATTCGGTATCGGTCATCACCGGCT
>DJUV01000292.1:912-6187 GCA_002440625.1 Rhodobacteraceae bacterium UBA6273
TACCCGTCGCAGATCCCCTGAAGCGCGACCCAGTCGGTATCGGTCATCACCGGCTTTGCATCCTTGCGGTGCGGGTCCGCCTCGATCAGGGCCAGCGTCGTTTCCCCTGTCGGATCAAGGGCATAGGCAAAGGGCGTGCTGGAAATGCCGACCTCGGCGAAGCGCCCGAGCAGCAGTTCGGCCGGTGGCGGCGGTGCCCTTTGGGCCACCAATGCCTCGCCATAGCCTTTCAGCGCATCGGCAGGCTGTGCCCCGGTTGTGAGCAGACTGATCGTCGCGCGGAAACCTGCATAGTGGAGCAGATCGTGCAGCGGCGGGCGCAGGCCCGAATCGACGTCGGCCGCCAGAATCGTCGCTGCGGCAACCTCCGGGCGATCCTGCGCCTCGACGACGGCTTTCGGCAGGACAAGGATCTGGCCGGGCAGCATCTCCGCCCGCTTGAGCGGTGGCCCCAGAACATAGGTCTCGCCGCCGGTGCCGGTCATGCGGTCGCGGAGGCGGGTCAGCGCCGCCACCCCCTCAGGCCCCGCGCAAGGCGCGCCGGTCAGGCGGACGAGGTCGGCGAGCGCGGCGCGGCCAAGGTCCTGACGGGTGGCGAAGGGCAGCGCCTCGGCGGTGTGGTCGATCAGTGCGCGCGGCATCCAGAAGATACCCAAACCCAGCACGGCGACAAGACCCGCGCTCAGAAGCAATCCGCGCAACCGCCCCGGATGCGGTCGCCGCGCCGCGATCAGCACATGGACCTTCTCGATGGCGGCGATCATCGACTCGTCGTCGATCTCAAGCTCTTCGTCGCCGCTGGGTGCAGGCGCATAGCGCGCGGGCATCTGGCCGGGGTTCAGCCTCTGGATCGCGGGCAGCGACCAATGCGTCAGCGGGCGGAGGCTTTTCGCTTCGGAGATCACAAGCGTCGCGTCCCCGAAGGCGACATAGACCTCACGCTTCTGGGCGCCGGGGGCATCCCGCCACAGGCCGGTGCATTCCAGCCGCTGGTATTCTCTCAATGCCGTCATTGGCGACGCGACTGCCCATTTGCCTCGGCCCCGAGCCTAGCGGAACCGGCGGCCCATAACAATTGCCGTGGGCGCGTCAGATCGACTTCGCCAGGGTCCGAAGCTCGAACTTCTGGATCTTGCCGGTCGAGGTCTTGGGCAGTTCGCGGAACACCACCTTCTTCGGCGACTTGAAGCCCGCGAGCCTTGAGCGGACGAAGGCGATCAGCTCCTCCTCGGTGGCCGTCGCCCCCTCTTTCAGTTCGACAAAGGCGCAAGGCACCTCGCCCCATTTGTCGTCGGGCTTGGCCACGACGGCGCAAAGCGACACCGCCGGATGGTGCATCAGCGCCCCCTCGACCTCGACCGACGAGATGTTCTCGCCGCCCGAGATGATGATGTCCTTCGCGCGGTCGGTGATCTTGATGTAGCCGTCGGCATGCTGGAAGGCGATGTCGCCCGAGCGGAAGTAGCCGCCCTTGAAGGCCTCCGCCGTCGCCTCGGGGTTCTTCAGGTAGCCCTTCATCACCGCATTGCCGCGAATGGCGATGTCGCCCGTCGAATGCCCGTCCCAGGGCACCGGATGGCCGTTCTCGTCATGGACGGCGATATCCTCCATGAAGGGCATGAGAACGCCGGTCCGGGCCTTGATGATGGCACGTTCGTCCTGCGGCAGCCCATCCCATTCCGCGTTCCAGATACATTCGGTGACATGGCCATAGGTTTCGGTCAGCCCGTAGACCTGAGTCACGTTGAAGCCGAGGGGTTCGATCGCGGCAAGCGTTGCAGCGGCGGGCGGGGCGCCGGCGGTGAAGACCTGCACGACATGGCCGAAGGGGCGGCGGTCCGCCTCTTTCGCCTGAATGAGCATGTTCAGCACGATCGGCGCGCCGCCGAAATGGGTGACGCCGTGGTCGGCGATGGCGTCGTGGATGTTCTTCGCAGTGATGTCGCGGCAGCAGACGACGGTGCCGCCGACCGCCGGCATCGCCCAGGTGTGGCACCAGCCGTTGCAGTGGAAGAGCGGCACGATGGTCAGGTAGACCGGATGGATGCCCACGGCCCAGGTGAGCGCCGTCCCCATCGCCAGAAGATAGGCGCCGCGGTGGTGATAGACGACGCCCTTCGGCCGCCCCGTGGTGCCGGAGGTGTAGTTGAGCGCGAGGCTTTCCCATTCGTCCTCGGGCATCAGCCAGGCGGCAGTAGGGTCGCCTTCCTCAAGCAGCTCCTCATAGGTCACGTAGCGCCCCGAGGGTTCAAACCCCGCCTCGGCATCGACCACCTCGATGATCTCTGGCCCTTCACCCTCCATCATGGCGACCGCCGTCTCGGCCAGCCCGAGAAGGGCGGTATCGACCAGCGCCACCTTCGCTTCGCCATGACCGAAGATATAACCGACCGTGTCGACATCCAGCCGCGTGTTGATCGCGTTGAGGACGGCCCCCGCAGCAGGCACGCCGAAATGCGCCTCTGCCTGCGCCGGGATGTTCGGCAGAAGCGTCGCCACCACATCGCCCGGCCGCACTCCGCGCCGCGCAAGGGCAGAGGCGAGACGGCTGACGCGGGCGTGGTAGTCGCGGTAGCTCTGCCGCGTCTGGCCATAGAGGATGGCATCGTGATCGGGAAAGACCGAAGCTGCACGCTGAAGGAAAGATAGCGGCGTAAGGGCCACGAAATTGGCCGCGTTGCGCTCCAGCCCCGTCTCATCCTTCATCCAGCCCATAAGGTCCTCCCAAACCCAGAAGATGTCGCGAACAGGCGCGATTATTGCCCCGAGCCTTGGTCTTGCATAGCTGGAACCGACAAGGAATGTACGCATGGCGAATGTGGCGACCAACAGGGCAGGGGACCGGACGTTGGTCGCCGCCGTGGCAATCCTGAGCTATGCCACGATCATCGGCTTTACCGACAACTACGTGCGCGTCATTGCCGCCGATGCCGGCCTCTGGCAGTTCCATGCCACACGGTCGGTCATGGCGCTGGCCATCCTCGCGGCGCTGGCTCTGCCTCTCGGCCTCAGGCTGAAACCGCACCGCTGGCGCCCGGTCATCGCCCGCAGCCTGATCCACGGCTGCGCAATGCTGATCTACTTCGGCTGCCTCGCCTTTCTTCCCGTGGCCGAGGTTGCGGCAGGCCTCTTCACCGCTCCGATCTTTGTCCTTCTCATCTCGCGCTTTGCCTTCGGCCACCCGGTCGGCCCCTTCCGCATCGCCGCCGTGGCCATCGGCTTTCTTGGCGTGATCTTCGTCCTTGGCCCGGCGGCGGGGGAAAGGGTCGGCGCGGCGACCGTCCTGCCGGTGGCGGCCGGGGCGCTCTACGCCCTCGGCAATATCGCCACCAGGGAATGGTGCGCCGGCGAAAGTGCGGAGACGCTCCTTGCCGGGTTCTTCGCAATCCTCGGGCTCTTCGGCCTGATCGGCATGGCGCTCCTCGCCCTCTGGCCTGTCGCGGTGCCGGCAGGGGCAGAGGGCTTCGTCCTTCGCGGCTGGGCGCCCTTCACCGGCCCCTTCCTCTTCTGGACCTTCGTGCAGGCGGCAGGCTCGCTTCTCGGCGTCGGGCTGATGATCCACGCCTACCAGATCGCCGATGCCGGCCGTGTGGCGATCTTCGAATACGTCATCCTGCCGGCGAGCGCGCTCTGGTCCTACCTGATTTGGGGCGAGATCATCTCGCTGCGCGCCGGTCTCGGCATGGCGCTGATCTTCCTCGCAGGGCTTATCATCGTACTCCGCCGCCGCTAGTCTAAGGCGATGATCCTCTCGCGTGGCCGCCGCTACATCTTCATCCATATCCCGAAAACGGGCGGCACCGCGCTGACCCTTGCGCTCGAGGCGCGGGCGATGAAGGATGACGTGATCGTCGGCGACACGCCCAAGGCCCGCGCCCGCAAGGGGCGGCTGAAGGGGGTGGAGACGGCGGGGCGGCTCTGGAAGCACTCGACGCTCAGGGACATTCGCGGTCTTGCCACCGATGAGGAAATCGCAAGCTTCTTCACCTTTACCCTCGTCCGCAATCCGTGGGACCGGATGGTCAGCTATTATCACTGGCTGAAGGTCCAGACATTCGCCCACCCCGCCGTGGCGCTCGCCAGATCACTGGATTTCAACGGATTCCTCGCCGCCACCGAGACACGAGCCGCCATCGGCGGCAATCCCTATGCCAGCTACGTTACCGACGCCGCCGGCAAGGAACGTTGCGATGTCTTCCTCAGGCTTGAGCATTTCGAAGCCGATGCCGCCCCCCTTGAAGCGCATCTCGGCTTCCGCCTCGGCCCCCTGCCGAAAGCCAACCCATCCGACCGCAACCCCGACTGGCGCGGCTATTACTCAGACGCCGCAGCGGCGCTCGTCGCCGACATCTGCGCCCCCGACATCGCCCGCTTCGGCTACCGCTTCGACCCGTGACAGCCGCGCTCGCTCGGGCTAGCCTCGGCAGAAATCAGGAGGGCAAGGCATGGCAGACAAGGTGGTGCTCATCACGGCGGGCGGATCGGGCATGGGTGCAGCGGTGGCGCGCCGGCTTGCGGGTGATGGCTGGAAGGTCGCGATCCTCTCCTCCTCCGGCAAGGGCGAGGCGCTGGCGGATGAACTCGGCGGCATCGGCGTGACCGGATCGAACCAATGCACGGACGATCTCGCCCGGCTCGCGGACGTTGCGACATCGAAATGGGGCCGGATCGACGGGCTTGTCAATTCCGCTGGCCACGGGCCGCGCGCGCCGATCCTCGAGATTGCTGATGAAGACTGGCACAAGGGCCTCGACGTCTATTTCCTGAACGTCGTCCGCGCGGCAAGGCTGGTGACGCCGGTGATGGTCGCGGGCGGCGGCGGCGCCATCGTCAATATCTCCAGCGCCTGGACCTTCGAGCCTACGGCGATGTTCCCCACCTCCGCCGTCGCCCGCGCCGGCCTTGCGAGCTTCACCAAGATATTCTCGGATGACTATGCCGCAAAGAACGTCCGCATGAACAACGTCTTGCCCGGCTGGATCGACAGCCTGCCCGAAACCGGCGAACGGCGCGACATGGTGCCGATGGGTCGCTATGGCCGGTCCGAGGAAATCGCCGCGACGGTGGCGTTCCTGCTCTCGGAAGGGGCCGGCTACATCACTGGCCAGAACCTCCGCGTGGATGGCGGCCTGACCCGCGCGGTCTGAACCGAACGCATCTGCTTCTTCGTTGTGAAAATACCCCACGGGGGTGCGGGGGTGTGAAACCCCCGCTTCTTCCCCAGAGACAGGGACCAAAGGCATGACGGCACAGCTCCACTGCTTCGGCGAAAGCG
>DJUV01000306.1 GCA_002440625.1 Rhodobacteraceae bacterium UBA6273
CCAACACCGACGACATGCGCGATGCGCCCTCGCTGACCATCGTGCCGGCGCTGGTCGGCGGCGGCGCGAAGGTGCGCGTCGTCGATCCGCAGGGGCGGCGCGAGGGCGAGCATCTGCTGCCCGGCGTCGAATGGCTCGACGATCCCTATGCGGCGGCGAAGGATGCCGATGTCGTGGTGCTGCTGACAGAATGGAACGAGTTCCGGGCGCTGGACCTGTCGCGGATGGCGCGGGCGATGAAACATCCGCGGATGGCCGACCTCAGGAACATCTATTCGCCGAAGGACGCCGATCTCGCCGGGTTCGAGGCCTATACGGCGGTCGGACGTTGAGGGGAGGCCCCGGGGCGCTGCCCCGGACTCACAGGTCAATCTCTCAGAACTTGCGTGTCTTTACTTCACACTGGAACTTTACTTTTCCCAGTGCTCCGCTTTCGTAACTGCCAGCCCCTGTAGTGCGATTGAGCGCTATAGTCATATCGTAGGAGCCATTCGACAGATCGGGTTCTAGACCCTCGCCAAAGGCTGCAACGGCTGTGAATTTCTCCGGTCCGAGTGTGGCTGTAAACTTCCCACCGGAATGCTTGTAAGCCACTGCCCACATCGGCGTTACTTCGGCGAGACCGGCGGAACCAGTTGGATAAGAAAGACCCCATCCCCCATTTGGCGCGCAGGGAGTCATGTCAACTATCATCAGCCCTTGCACACAATGTAGCGGACCAAAAGGTGACTCCCCAAAAAGCTCGATTGTGAAGTCTTCGCCTGCCGAACTTTTGCATGAAAGCAATATGGGCCTAGGAACCCCGTCCTGTGCTGCTGCAAGTGAAGTCCACGTGATCGCTGCGACCAGTACTATCGTGAAAAGCTGCATCTGAACTCCTTCGGCTAAGATATCATGGCGAAACTTTCGGGTATCGGCTGGCCTTTGGGATTTGATGCCGCGATAGGTCAACCCGCAAAAAGGCCGCACAGATCGTCCCTCAGCAAGTTCTTCTGCACCTTGCCCATGGTGTTGCGCGGCAGGTCATGGCGGATGTCGATGTGCTTTGGCTGCTTGAATTTCGCGAGGCTGGCTGCAAGGGCGGCCTGAACAGACTTCGCGTCGAGTAACGCCCCGGCCTCTGGCACCAGAACCGCGACCACAGCCTCGCCGAAATCGGGATGCGGGACGCCAATCACGGCGCTTTCCAACACGCCGGGCAGCGCGTCGAGCGCCATTTCCACTTCCTTCGGATAGACGTTGAAGCCGCCGGAGATCACCAGATCCTTGGCACGGCCAACGATAGTCACATAGCCATCGGCATCGACCGTCCCGAGGTCGCCGGTGATGAAGAAGCCGTCGGGCCGCAACTCCTCGGCGGTCTTTTCCGGCATTTTCCAGTAGCCCTGAAAGACGTTGGGGCCGCGCACCTCGATGGTGCCGATCCCGCCGGGCGGCACCTCGCCCCCGTTTGGGTCGCAGACCTTCACCTCAACCCCCGGCAGCGGCAGGCCCACAGTCCCGGCACGCCTTTCGCCCGCATAGGGATTCGAGGTGTTCATGTTGGTTTCGGTCATGCCGTAGCGTTCGAGAATGCGCTGGCCGGTGTGGGCTTCCCATTGCCGGTGCGTGTCAGCCAGCAGGGGCGCGGAGCCTGAAACGAAGAGCCTGATGTTGCCGACAAGGTCGCGGGTCAGGCGGGGATCGTCGAGAAGCCTTGTGTAGAAGGTCGGCACACCCATCATCGCGGTCGCCTGCGGCAGAAGGCGGATCACCTCCTCGGCGTCGAACTTCGGCAGGAAGATCATCGGGCAGCCGGCGAGAAGGGCGACGTTGGTGGCAACGAAAAGCCCGTGGGTGTGGAAGATCGGCAGGGCGTGGAGGAGGACATCCTTCCTGGTGAAACGCCAGTAGTCGGCAAGCACCCGTGCGTTTGACAGGAGGTTGTCGTGGCTGAGCATCGCGCCCTTGGAGCGACCCGTCGTGCCGGAGGTATAGAGGAAAGCGGCAAGGTCGCCGGGGGCGCGGGGTTCCACCGCTACGGGGGTCAGCCCGCCTGCGCTGTCGGCAAAGCTGCCGGTGCCATCGGCATCGAGCGTGGCAAGACGCGCGCCCGCCGCTTCGGCCACGGGGGCAAGTGCAGCGGCGGACTTACTGCCGGCAACCAGAAGCTTCGCGCCGGAGTCACCGACGAAATAGGCGATCTCTGCCGGCGTATAGGCGGTGTTGAGCGGCAGGAAGACCGCGCCCTGCCGGATCGCCCCGGCGATGAGGGCAAGCATGTGGGGACTTTTCTCCATCTGCATCGCCACGCGGTCGCCGGGCTTTAGCTCCGCCTGAGCCAGCGCTGCGCCATACCGGGCGGCGAGGGCACAGAAGTCGCCATGGGTCATCGACGATCCATCGGGGAGGTACAGGAACACGGTATCCTGCCCCTCATGCTGGCCAAAGAGCGCGTCGTAGAGGTGATTGGCCATGCTTTCCCCCAGGTTGCCTCGTGGGCTTAGCGGCCCATGGCGACGAATTCTAGCGGGCGCGCCGTCCTTTCGCGAGGCTGAAGGCGAAGGCGGCGGCGGCGGCAGTGACGATGCTCGGGCCCGCTGGAGTATCGTAGATGAACGACCCCCAGAGGCCGGCAAGGACCGAGGCGCAGCCGATGAGGACGGCGATCAGCGCCATGCCCTCGGGCGTGCGCGCGAAGCTCCGGGCGGCGGCAGCGGGCACGATCAGCATGGCGGAGATGAGAAGCGCGCCGACGACCTTGATCGCCACGGCGACGACAAGCGCAAGTGCCACCGTCAGGACGAAGCGTTCGCGGCGCGGGTCGAGGCCCGCCGCCTGCGCCAGTTCCTCGTTCACCGTCGCCGTCAGGAGCGCGTTCCAGCGCCAGGCGAGAAGGCCAAGGACGATGGCTGCCCCGCCCCAGATCCAGGCCAGATCGGCGATGCTCACCGTCAGGATGTCACCGAAAAGGAAGGTGCTGAGGTCGCTTCGGACCTGTGGCGCGAAGGAGATGGCAACAAGGCCGATGGCGAGCGCCGAATGGGCGAGGACGCCAAGGATGGTGTCGGCCGCGCGGTCGCGGCTGGAAAGAACCGTAACAAGCGAGGCGATGGCAAGGGCCACCAGCGCGGTGCCAAGGGCGATGGGCAGATCGGCGAGGAGCGCGAGTGCGGCGCCAAGAAGGGCGGCATGGGCGGTGGCGTCGCCCATATAGGCCATCCGCCGCCAGACGACGAAGGCACCCAAGGGGCCAGCGGCCAGCATCAGGCCGATCCCGGCGAGGGCGGCATGGATCAGGAAGGCGTCAGGCATCGGCGCCCTCATGATGATGGTGGTCGTGGTCATGCTCGCAGCCGTCATGCACATGGTCGTGGTCGTGCATGTGCCGGTAAAGCGCCAGCGCCCCGCCCATGCCCATGCCGAAAAGCGCGCGGTATTCCGGGGCGGCGGAGACGATTTCCGGCGTCCCCTCGCAGCAGACATGGCCGTTGAGGCAGATCACCCGGTCCGAGGCACGCATGACGACGTGAAGATCATGGCTGACCATCAGCACCGCCGTTCCGGTCGCGGCCCGCACCTCTTCCAGAAGCTTGTAGAAGGCCGCCTCGCCCGGCTGGTCGAGGCCTTGGGTCGGCTCATCGAGGATGAGGATTTCGGGGCTGGAGAGAAGCGCCCGTGCCAGAAGAACGCGCTGGAGCTGGCCACCGGAAAGGGCGGAGACCTGGCGCTTTTCCAGCCCGGCGACCCCTGTGCGCCCGAGAGCCTCGGCAGCGGCGGCATCGCTGACCCGGCGGGGCAGCGACAGGAAACGGCGCACGGTCATCGGCAGCGCCGCATCGACATGCAGGCGTTGCGGCACATAGCCCATCCTGAGGCCGGGTTTCCGCGTCACTTCTCCGCTGCTGCCGGGTTCAAGCCCGATCAGCGCCCGGATCAGCGTCGACTTGCCGGAACCGTTCGGGCCGAGGACAGTGACGATCTCACCGGGCAAGATACGGAAGTTCACGGCCCGCAGGATGTCATGGCCACCGCGCCGGACGCCAAGCCCGCGCGCCTCAATCAGCGGCATGGGGCACCTCGCGGCAGGCGGGGCAAAGGCCGACCGCCTCCACATTCATCCGTTCGACCGAAAAGCCGATGGCTTCGGCGGCGCTGTCCATCGCCCGTCCAACCGCGTCGGCGGGGGCCTCAGCCACCGCGTTGCAGGCATGGCAGATAAAGAAGGCGGGACGGTGCGCGGTGCCAGGGCACATGCAGGCGGCGAAGGCGTTCAGCCGCCTGATCCGGTGCGCCAGCCCGTGATCGACGAGGAAATCGAGCGCGCGGTAGGCAACGGGGGGCTGCTTGCCGAAGCCGTCCTCGGCGAGCCGTTCCAGCACCTCGTAAGCGCCCATCGCGCGGTGCGAGCGCAGGAGTATCTCCAGCGCCCGGCGGCGCACCGGCGTCAGCTTGACACCCTGCCTTTCGCTGAGGGCATCGGCCTCGGCCAGAACGCCATCGGCGCAATGGGAATGGTCATGCGAGCGGAAGGCCAGCGGGCCGGTGTCCGGATCGGCGGTCATGTTATAGTATCACAATCTGGTTGACACGTTACGATATAACATACTAACAGCCTCAGCCAACCGCAATGCCCCCCGGAGTTTCCCCGTGCGCCTCACTTTTTCCGCCGCCCTTCTCGCCCTTCTGCCTCTCGCCGCCGGTGCGGAGGTTCCCGCCGTCGTCACCGACATTCCGGTCGTTCATTCCCTCGTGGCGCAGGTGATGGGCGATCTCGGGACGCCGGACCTGCTTGTCGGCGGGGGCTCCAGTCCGCATGACTACCAGCTTCGGCCGTCGCAGGCGCGGGCGCTGGCAAATGCTGGCGCAGTATTCTGGATCGGGCCGGAAATGACGCCCTGGCTTGCCGATGTCGTGGCTGCCGCCGATGCAGGCGACAAGATGGCGCTTCTTGACCTGCCCGGCACGCAATTGCGTCAGTTCGGATCGGAAGCCGACCATAAGGATGCAGACAACAAGGATCACGGGCATGGAGGCCGCGATCCTCATGCCTGGCTCAATCCCGGCAATGCGAGCATCTGGCTTGGCGCGATCGCCAAAACGCTTGCAGCGCGCGACCCCGGCAACGCGGCAACCTACCGGGCGAATGCCGAAGCTGCGATGAAGGCGACCGAGCAACTCGACGCCGATCTGAAGGCGCGTCTCGCGGGCGTCACGGGCGGCATCGTCGTGGCGCATGATGCCTATGGCTATTTCGCCGATCACTACGGCCTCACTGTGGTTGCCAGCCTCGCGGGCGGCGATGCCGCCCAGCCGGGCGCGGCGCATCTTTCCGAGGTTGCAGCACTCGTTCGGGGCGGCGGCGCCAAATGCGTCTTCCCCGAAGCCGGCCATGACCCGAAGCCGGCCGTGGCGCTGGCAGGGGAAACCGGCCTTGTGGTCGGCGAAGCGATCGATCCCGAAGGACTGGGCATTGCGCCCGGAGCGGAGCTTTACGCCGCGCTGATGACGGCGCTCGCGGAAAAGATTGCGGCCTGCGCCGGCTGAAGACTTTCTCGCTGTTGCCTTGCGGGCGGGGCTGGCCGAAGATGGCGCATGCCCTCAAGGCCAATGCAGAAAGCGCAATGCCCCGATCCGTCGATTTTCCCGAGGCGTTCAGCGAACTTGGCCAGCTTGTCGGCCTCTCGCGCCCGGCCGGTCTGTGCTTCGCCGCGATCTGGCGGGCGGCGCAGGCGCCCTGTGCGGATGACCTGACGGCGACGCTCGGCCTCTCACGCTCAAACGTCTCGACCGCGCTGAAGGAATTGCGCGACTGGGGCCTTGTCGCGCGGGTGCGCGCACCGGGCGACCGCAAGGAATATTTCGCCGCCGATCCCGACCCTTGGCAAATTCTCGGCGCCATGCTTGGCGCCTTCCAGCGCCGGGCCTTGTCGCCCGCCATCGACCGTCTGCTTTCGGCGGAAGAGGGCGGAGATGCCCGCGCGGCGGCCCTTCATGCGGCGCTGAGCCCGCTTTCCGACCGGCTCGCCGCCCTTGCGACCCTTCCCGCCCGCGACCTTGCCGGCGCAGCAGAAGGGAGCGGCGGCAAGGCCGACGCGGGCGGCAAGAAGAAGAAAAAGAAGCGCAAGGAATAGGGCGGCGCACCGCAGTCCCGGCCCCCGGGCCGGGACCTCATGGGGTGGCTGAGAGGCCCCCGGAGCAGATCGCGGAGCCTCCCGGCATCAGCCCCGCGATCATACCATTCCGGCTGCGTCAGGTGGCCGGAAACATCGGGTTGCCGTTCACTGCCTTTTCGGCCGGCACTTCCTCCTGCATCACGTCCCAGTGCTCCACCACCTTGCCGCCCGCAATGCGGAAGATATCTACCGCGATCATGGTCCGACCGTTCCAGCCCGTATAGCGACCGTGGACCATCACCTTGTCGCCAGCCTCCATCGCAAGGCCGGGTTCGTATGCAAGCGCCGGGTCGGCGCTGCCGATGAAGCCGCGCAGCACGTCAAGACCGTTGGGCATGCCGGGGTTGTGCTGGATCATGTCGCCGGCCCAGAAACCTTCCGCCTTCGCAAGGTCCTTCTGGTTGAACACGACATCGAGGTATTCGAGGACAAGCTCTGTGTTGGACATCATGACCATCCCTGTTCAACGCACTTTTCTGAAAGTGCCGGTGTAGTTGAGGAAGCTGTGATCGGGCAGGGTGATGTTGGTGTGGACCGTCTCTCGCGCGAAATCCTCGACATGGGTCACGGTAGATCCATCAGGTTCCGTCCAGTAGACCATGAATACATTCGGGGCGACTTCAACGGCGGTGTATCCGACATGGACGACGGGCTGGGCGACGGGTGCCGCGCCGCCGACGCTGGTGAAGGTCATGTTGCGCCCGTCGGCCGCAAAATCGAGATGATAGGCCAGATCGCCAAAACGCGCTTCGTAGACATGGCCAATGGCCGGGTAGTTCGATGCAGGCATTTCAATAGTCCTCGTCTCTCCTGGAGTTGTACGACCGGCTTGCAAAAGCAACCGTCTGCCTGTGGCACACGGACGGTACTTTTTGCTTCCGTCACATGACATAGCCAGTAGGCTATCGCATAAAAAGTACGCACCTTTTGGTAAGCTTGGATGCAGCGGGGCCGCGACAGATGAAATCACTTTCCGAGGCCGTCAGGCGCGGCGAACTGCACACGGCCGATTGCCCGTCGCGGGATGAGTTGAAGCATGCCAGCAGCCTGTGGGGCGTGCTTTGCCTGCTTGCGCTGCGCGGCGAAACCCTGCGGTTCAGCGAGCTTCGGCGCCGCGCGACGGGCGTGAGCGAAAAGATGCTGGCGCAGACTTTGAAACGGCTGGAAAAAGATGGTCTTGTGGAACGGGTCGCGCACCCGGTTGTGCCGCCCCATGTCGAGTATTCATTGACGTCCCTGGGCCAGGGGTTGACTGAACACGTTGCAGCACTTGCCGACTGGATCGAGTTCAATCTTCCCGAGATCATGGCCGCGCGCAGGGCAACCGGGGATCTGACCGAGCCGGTCCAGTAGGGACAGACTAGCCCCGCGCGATGCGCGGGCGGCCGGTGACGCGGACGCGCAGCCGCGCCTCGATGAACATCGGCTGGCCTTCGATGTCGACCTCGGTCAGGTCGCACTGTTCCGTCACCCGCATATCCTCGACCCCTGCCGCCACGGCCTTGGCCCGGGCCTCGGTCTCAAGCGTCGTGCGCAGCCGTTCGATGGCCCTATCGCGGTCGTTGAACCGCGCCGGTCCTTCGGCCAGATGCGCGACGAAAAGGCCGGGGCCGGGCGAGGAGACGAGGCCTTCGGCATGAACCGCGCTCTGGCCCACCACCGCGCCGATGGCATTGGCGACGCCGGCATGTTCGGGCAGGATCATCCGGGCATTGAGCGCCTGACCCACCGCGCCGTAGTAGCTCGGCGCCGAGGCGCCAAGGCCGATCACCGGCAACGCGAGTTCGGCGCTCAGGCGCAGGATGCCGGAATGCCCGGTCAGCCCTGCGCGCAGTAGCTGGTGGCGGGCCAGCACCTCGGGCGCGTCGTGCCAGCCCGCTTCCTCGGCGAAGGCCGCCTCAAGAAGGCATTCGACGGTCTGTTCCGTAAGCTGGTCGATGATGGCCTGCGCGATGATCTCCGGGGCTTCGGCGATCCGCTCGCCGCGCCCGTTGCGGCGCCGGGCGAAAAGCGTCACGGCCTTGCGCGCCGCCTGCGCATCCCAACTGTCGAGCCGCCCAAGGACATGGGACGCATCCGATGGCGTCACCCCCGCGATCATCACCAGCCCGCGCGACACCAGCCGCATCAGCGCCGGCAGGTCGAGCCGCGTTCTGACCGCATCCGCCATCCGCACCGGCCCTTGTTCAAGCCTTGCCACCACGCCTTCCTCGCGCGGGGCAAGGCCAAGGGGCGGCGTGCCGCGCCACATCGGCAGGGCAAAGCGCCCGTCCATCTCGCCGACCGCATCCTGCGCCAGCCAGGCGTCGAGCGCGTCGTGGACGAGACCCGGCCAGTCGCGCGCGGCCAGCGATACCGGCACCAGCCGGCGCGGGCCAAGGCGAAGCCGCGTCCTCAGCCCCTCTTCCAGATGCACCTCGCTGTCGCCGCCAAGGCCGGTGGTCCGCATCGCCACCGCCTCGACCATGGTGCGGAACTGGCCGACACGGGCGCCGAGGGGGTCGATGGCGGGCAGACCGCCGCTGAGAAGGCAGACATCGGTCGTGGTGCCGCCGATGTCGGAGATCAGCGCATCCGTCTCACCCGTCAGCCAGCGCGCACCGGCGACGCTTGCGGCCGGGCCGGAAAGGATCGTCTCGATCGGCCGCTCACGCGCCATCGTCGCGGACACCAGCGCGCCGTCGCCGCGCACGACCATCAGGGGTGCCACGATGCCGATCCGGGCCATATGGGTCTGGCAGGAGGATATGAGGTGGTCGATCATGCCGATCAGCCGGGCGTTCAGCACCGCCGTCAGCGCCCGGCGCGGGCCGTTCAGCCCGGCGGAAAGCTCGTGCGAACTTGTGACGGGCTTGCCCGTCATCTCCCGGATCAGGTCGCGCGCGGCAAGCTCATGCGCCGGGTTGCGGGTGGCAAAGCTCGCCGCCACGGCAAAGCCGGTGACTCCATCGACAAGTGCAGCCAGTTGCGCCTTGAGCGTATCCACATCCAGCGGGCGCAACTCGCCCCCGCCGTGGTTGTGGCCGCCCGCGACCCAGATCACCGGATCGCCTTTCATCGATTCCTCAAGCCCGGCGCGGCGGAACTCGGCCTGATCGAAGCCGATGAAGACCAGCGCCACGCGGCCGCCCTGCCCTTCGACGAGCGCGTTGGTGGCGAGCGTGGTGGAGAGCGAGACGAGCCCCACTTGTGAGGGCTTTATCCCGGCCTTGGCGATGGCGGCGTCAATCGCCCCGCCGACGCCGATGGAAAGATCGGGCCGCGTGGTCAGCGCCTTGGCCGAGGCGACGACGCGATCCTCCGCCTCGTCCAGAAGGACCGCGTCGGTATAGGTGCCGCCGGTATCGACGCCAAGAAGATAGGTCATTCGTTCTGTCCTAACGCGCGTCTTTCAGGATGCGTTCGGCACCCATCCAGCCCACCAGAATACTCGGCGCATTGGTATTGCCGCCAATGAGCGTTGGAAAGACCGAAGCGTCACAGACGCGAAGGCCGGTGACGCCACGGACCTTCAGATCCGGGTCAAGGGCGGAGGTCGCCGGATCGCTCCCCATCCTGACGGTGCAGGAGGGATGGTAGACCGTGCCCGACCGGGCGCGGAAGTCGGCGATCAGGTCTTCATCCGACTGGACCGAGGGTCCGGGGCGCAGTTCTTCGGCGATCAGGCTCCGGATCGGCTCCTGAGCGGCGATCTCGCGCAGATATTTCACCGCCGCCAGCATCTCGGCCACGTCATGGTCTGTGGAAAAGGCATTGGCGACGATCTTGGCATGGGCGAAGGGGTCGGGCGTTTGCAGCGTGATCGCGCCCCGGCTGGTCGGGCGGCAGTTCGACAGACCGATGGACATGCCCGAGAAGGGATCGGGCGTCAGCAGCGGGCGTTCGCCGTCGCGCGGGATCAGGGTGGAAAAGGCCTGAAAGTAAAGCTGCATGTTGGGGCGAGAGAGCGCGGGATCGGTGCGGAAGAAGCCGCCGGCGTGGTTGATCGACTTCGCGAGCGGGCCGGTGCCGCGAAGAAAATATTGCATCCCGGCGCGGAGCTTGCCCCACCAGGGGCGCAGCACATCGTTGTAGGTCGGCACATTCATGCGCCAGGTGTAGTTGATGCCCTGATGGTCGTTGAGGTTCTGCCCGACCTCGGGGCTGTCGGCGACCACCGGGATACCGTGGCCGCGAAGATGCTCCGCCGGGCCGATCCCCGACAGCATCAGAAGCTGCGGCGAGTTGATGGCGCCGCCGGCAAGGATCACCTCGCCCACCGCCGTCGCCTGCTTCGTGACACCGTTGTAGCGGTACTCGACCCCCTTCGCGCGGCCGCCCTCGACGATGACCCGCATCACATGGGCACCCGTCAGCACCTTCACATTCGGGCGCTTCATCGCCGGATGCAGGAAGGCGCGGGCGGTCGAGTTTCTGCGGGCGCCCTTGATCGTCATCTGGTAGATGCCGACGCCTTCCTGCTCCGCCGCGTTGAAATCGGCGAGCCGCCGCAGCCCCGCCGCCTCGACCGCACCGATATAGCTTTCGACAAGCGGATGCAGGTCGCGCCGGTTGGCCGAGATGTAAAGCGGCCCGCCGACGCCGCGCCATTCGTTGCCGCCCGCCTCGTTATCCTCGATGGCGCGATAGGCGGCATTGACCGCCTCCGCCCCCCAGCCCGGCCCGGCGAGCGCTGCCCAGTCGTCGTAATCGCTCCGGTGGCCCCGGATCCAGACCATGGCGTTGATCGAACTGGACCCGCCAAGGATCTTGCCCCTCGGCCAGTGGTCGCGCTGCCCCGCCAGCCCCGGATCGGGTTCGGTCCGGTACATCCAGTTGACGGCGGGGTCGTAGAAAAGCTTGCCGTAGCCAAGCGGCAACTGGACATAGAAACGTCGGTCACTGCCGCCTGCTTCCAGCACCAGAACCCGGTGCCGGCCGCTCGCCGAGAGGCGTTCGGCCAGCACGGAGCCCGCCGAGCCTGCGCCGACGATCACATAGTCAAACTCTGCCTTGTCCGGTAACGCGCTCATCGCCGGGATAAGACCATCCGGCCCGGTACGCGGCTGTCACCCGACCGACACATGACGTCGCATCTACTCCAGCCGCGCCGGGAAGCCGTCGGCCCTGAGGTCGGTGCCGAGAAGTTCTTCCAGAAGCTTCGCGATCATCGGCGACTGTGCCGCACCGCCATAGGCCGCTTTCGCCGCGACATAGGTTTGTTCGGTCGCCGCCGCGAGGTCGAGCGGCACGCCGAACTCCCGCCCGAAGGCCAAGGCAAAACCGAGGTCCTTCAGCGCCAGATCGACCGAAAATGCGATGTCGTAGGAGCCGTTGAGGATCAGCGCGCCTTCCGTCTCATGCACGAAGGAATTGCCGGAAGAGGCGCGGATCGCTTCCCACGACTGCCGCAGGTCCAGCCCGCCGCGCTTGGCCAGCATCAGCGCCTCGGAAGTGGCCTTGAGGTGGACGAAGGCCAGCATGTTGGTGATGACCTTGATGATCGCCGACGAGCCGAGCGGCCCCATGTGGAAGATGCGGTTGCCCATCGCCTCCATCGCCGGACGATGAAGCTCCACCAGATCGGCATCGCCGCCCGGCAGCATGGTGATCTCGCCGCGCGCCGCAAGGTGGACGCCGCCAGTGACGGGGAGTTCCAGCATCCGGATGCCTGCGCCCTGAGCGATCCCGGCGAGCCGCAGTACATCGTCGCGGCCAAGGGTGGACATCTCGATCCAGGTCGCGCCGGGCTTCATCACGGGCAGGATTTCCCGCAGGACCGCCTCGGACACCGCAGGCGACGGCAGGCAGGTGATGACGTGATCCACCGCACCCGCCAGCGCGGCGGCGCTTTCCGCCCGCTCTGCGCCAAGCGCGACCAAAGCCCCGACCAATGCCGGGTCACGATCATAGACGGTCAGCCGACCTTCCCCGCGGGGAAGGCGTGCGGCGCATTTACCGCCGAGGTTGCCGAGGCCGATGTAGCCGTAACGCATCATGCCCTCAGCGGAAGTAGATGTTGTAGGCCTTGCGGATCGCCCGGTCGATCTCGGGGTCGATCACGTTGCCGGCCTTTGACAGGATGTCGTTCTTCCGGGCAATCGCGGTGTCGAGCAGCAAGGGTTTCCCCGCCTCGTTCCATTCCTTCGGGCTCATCCGGTTGCCGACGGCAGGGTAGATGTATTCCGTCTGCATCAGGCTCAGCGTCTGGTCCGACCCAAGGTAATGGCCCGGCCCGCCCATGCAGACCTCTTTCATCGCCTGGATGGAGGTCGAATCCGGGGTCACGTCGATGCCGCGCACCAGCCGCATCGCCTGCCCAAGCAGGTCATCGCCAAGGACAAGGCTTTCCATGCAGAAGCCCAGAAGCGAGGCATGCATGCCGACGGCCTCGTAGCACATGTTGAGACCCGCAAGCCCGGCGAGCGCATTGGTGATCCCCTGTTCCCAGCCCGCCTGCATGTCGGGAAGCTTGCTGTCAGAGATACCGGAGGCCGCCCCTCCCGGCAGATCGTAGAAGCGGTGCATCTGGGCGCAGCCCGCCGTGAGAAGCGCCTGTTCGGCGCTGCCGCCCGACATGGCGCCTGTCCGAAGGTCCGACACGAAGGGCCAGGTGCCGAAGATCGCCGGGGCGCCCTTCCTGATCGCGTTCACATAGACGACGCCTGCAAGGCATTCCGCCACCGCCTGCACAATGGTCAGCGCGATGGGCGCAGGTGCCGTCGCCCCCGCCTGCCCAGCGCTCAGCAAAAGCATCGGCATCCCACGGCGGATGCAATCCTCCATGGTGATGCAGCTTTCTTCGGCGAATTTCATCGGCGGCACGACGAAGCAGTTGGAGTTCGAGACGAAGGGCCGCTCCAGCCATTTCTCCTCGCCGCCCGCGACGGTGTAGAGCATGTCGAAGCAATCCGCGACATGGGAGGGATCGCTGAACGAGGTGCCGACATGCTTCCGCGTGCCGGCGAGGCAGGCGTAAAGCGTGTTGAGGTCCATCTCCTTGTTGTCGACCACGTCCCGGCAGACCATGGCCCGCTGGAAGAAGTGGATGTTGTCGAGGTTCTCGACCAGCCGCGCCGCGTCGTAAAGGTCCTGCGCGGTCGACTCGCGATAGTCGAGCGTCACCGGGTCGACGATATGCACCGCAGCACCCGCCGTGCCGTAGTGGACCCGCGTGCCTTCCAGATGCAGGTCGAACTTCGGATCGCGGGCGTGAAGCGTGATGCCGCGCGCGGCGACCGCCAGCATATCCTCGACCAGCGCGCGGGGGAACCGGATACGGCCGTCATCGCCCTGAATGGCGCCCGCGCCGGTCAGGAGCTCGACACCCGATTGCGGCGCCTGGCTGAGGCCGATCTGCTCAAGCGCATCAAGCGCTGAGGCATGGATCTGCGCGATGCCCGCATCGGTCAGGGGCTTGTATTGGCCACCGGCCATGCCCGCGCGCACCGGGCGGAGGTTTTCAGCCAGAGGTGCGGCCCGCGCCGCCCGCCTTGCCTCGCGCCCACCGGCCCGCGCCGCCCGCCTCGGTTCACAATTCAGCGCTTCGTCAGACATTGCCCGACCCTTTCTTCAGAAGTTCGTCAATTTTGCTTCCCGACGCCGCCGCCATCAGCCGCGCAAAGGAGCCCTCGTCGAGCATCGCCGCCACGCAGTCGCGGATTGCCGCATGGGCAACGCGCGCGATCTGGCTGCCGGTCGAGATGCGCCTCACGCCCATCGCAGCCAATTCCGACACTGTCATCGTCCGGATCGGCCCGGCGGCGAGCGCATTTACCGGCTTTTTCACCGATGCCAGCACCTCTGCCAACTCGGCGCGGCCCGGCGGCACCGGCAGATAGAGAAGGTCCGCCCCCGCCGCCTCATAGGCCTGCAAGCGGCGGATGCCCTCGGCAAGATCGTAACTGCCGTTCATCACCCCATCGGCGCGGGCGCAAAGCACGAAGGGCCGCCCGAGGCCACGCGCCGCCGCCACCGCCGCCCGGATACGCTCGACCGCCAGATCAATGGCATAGGCCGGGTTGCCAGCGACCATCACAGTGTCCTCGATGGAACAGCCCGAAAGCCCCGCCTCGGCGGCCAACCTGACGGTCTCGGCCACGCCCTCCGGATCATCGGCAAAGCCGTTCTCGAAATCGCCCGAAACCGGCAGGGGCGTCGCCGCCACCAGATCCTCGGCATGGGCCAGCGCCTCGTCCCGGCTGACGCCGCCGAGGTCGGCACGGCCCAGCGTAAAGGCATGGGCCGCCGAACTGGTGGCCAGCGCCTTCGCGCCCAGCGCCGCCATCATCCGCGCCGAACCCCGATCCCAGGGGTTCGGGATGACGAAACAGCCCGACTGGTGGAGGTCGTGAAACGCCTGATGCCGCGCCGCCAGTGTCATAGCTTCACCCGTTCCGACTTCGGATCATACATCGGCGCCAGTGACGCCTCCGCCTTCACCCGCCGCCCGGCAATCTCGATCTCGTAGCTTGAGGCCAGCACATCGGCGGCACTCTCTCCCTTGCAGGGAACATAGCCCATGCCGATCGCGCCGCCGAGATGATGGCCGTAATTGCCGGAGGTGACGATGGAGACGATCTTTCCGTCGCGCACCACTGCCTCGTTGTGGAAAAGGCTCGGCTCCGGGTCGGTCAGCCGGAACTGCACCAGCCTGCGGTCGAGCCCAGCCTCCTGCTTTCGGAGCACCGCATCGCGCCCCATGAAGGCGGGCTTTTTCTTCGACACGGCAAAGCCAAGCCCCGCCTCCAGCACATGATCCTCATCGGTGATGTCATGGCCCCAGTGGCGGTAAGCCTTCTCGATCCGGCAAGAATCGAGCGTATGGAGACCGCATAGCTTCAGCCCGACCCCGGCCCCCGCCTCTTCCAGCGCCTCGAAGACATGGGCGGTCTGGTCGGTCGGGGCGTAGATCTCCCAGCCAAGCTCGCCCACATAGGTCACGCGGTGGGCACGGGCGAGGCCCATGCCAACCTCGATCTCCCGCACCGTGCCAAAGGGGAAGGAGTCGTTGGAAAAATCGTCGGGGCTGACAAGGGCCATCAGATCGCGCGCCTTCGGCCCCATGATGCATAGCACCGATTCCGCCGCGGTCATGTCGGTGATGACGGCGAAATCCCTGGCCACATTGGCCCGAAGCCAGGCGAGGTTCCGTTGCAGCGTGGCGCCCGGCACGACCAGGAGATAGGCCGTCTCGGAAAGCCGGGTGACGGTCAGGTCCGCCTCGATCCCGCCGCGTTCGTTGAGGAACATGGTGTAGACGATGCGGCCCACGGGTACGTCCATCTCCGCCGAGGCGGTGCGGTTGAGGAAGGCCGTGGCATCCCGCCCCTCGACCCGGATCTTGCCGAAGGAGGTCATGTCGAAGAAGCCGACGCCGTTCCGGACGGCCAGATGCTCCTCGCGCTGGTTCTGCCACCAGTTCTGCCGGTGCCAGTCGTATTCGTATTCGGCCTTCTGGCCGGGCTTGGCGAACCAGTTCGCCCGCTCCCAGCCCGCGACTTCGCCGAAAACCGCGCCACGCGCCTTCAGATGCTCATGGATCGGCGTCCGCCGCACGCCACGCGCCGTCACCACCTGCCGGTAAGGAAAGTGATCGGCGTAGAGAAGGCCGAGCGTCTCCGACACCCGCTCCTTCAGGTAGCGGCGGTTCTTCTGGAAGGGCTGTGCGCGGCGGATATCCACTTCCCAAAGGTCGAAGGGAGCTTCGCCGTCGTTCATCCACTGCGCGAGCGCCATGCCCGCGCCACCAGACCCCGCGATGCCGACGGAGTTGTAGCCGGCGGCGATCCAGTAGCCCTTCTTCTCCGGGCTCTCGCCCAGATAATAACGGTCGTCGGGGGTAAAGCTTTCCGGCCCGTTGAAGAAGGTGTGGATGCCCGCCGTCTCGAACATCGGCATCCGGTTCATCGCCGCCTCAAGGATCGGCATGAAATGGTCCCAATCCTCGGGCAGCGTGTCGAATTCGAAATCCTCGCGGATGCCCGCCATGCCCCAGGGCTTCGCCTTCGGCTCGAAGGCGCCGAGCATCATCTTGCCGGCGTCTTCCTTGTAATAGGCGCATTCATCCGGCACCCTGAGCACCGGCAGCCGCGAAAGGCCAGCGACCGGTTCCGTCACAAGGTAGAAATGCTCGCAGGCATGCAAGGGCAGCGTCACGCCCGAGGCACCCGCCAACTCGCGCCCCCACATGCCGCCGCAGTTCACCACCATGTCGGCGGCGATGCTGCCGGTCTCGCCGCCCGCTTCCCATTCGACACCGGTCACGCGGGCGCCGTCGTCAAGAACCTTGGCGACCTTCACCCCCTCAAGAATCTTCGCGCCGCGCATCCGCGCGCCCTTGGCAAGCGCCTGGGCGATGTTCGCCGGATCGCATTGCCCGTCCAGCGGCAGATGCACCGCGCCGACCACATCCGAGACATTGAGATGCGGATACATCGCCTTGACCTCGGTAGGCGAAATCTCCCCGACATCGACATTGAAGGCCCGCGCCAGCGTCGCCTGCCGGTAAAGCTCTTCCTTCCGCGCCTCGGTGAGTGCCACGGAAATCGAGCCGACCTGCCGCATGCCCGTGGCGACTCCGGTCTCTTCCTCAAGCTTCACGTAAAGATCGGCGGAATATTTGGCGAGCCGCGTCATGTTCTGGGAAGCGCGCAACTGCCCGATCAGCCCGGCAGCATGCCAGGTGGTCCCTGAGGTCAGCTTCCGCCGCTCCAGAAGCACGATGTCCTTCCAGCCGAGCTTCGCCAGATGATAGGCCACCGAACAGCCGGAAATGCCGCCACCGATGATGACCACGCGGGCGTGGGAAGGAACGTTAGCCATGACGCTGCTGCACTTTCTGTCCTGAAATACTCCGGGGGTCCGGGGGCAGCGCCCCCGGCGCCCTCAGGCCTTGATACGTTCGTTCTTCGGGTCCCAAAGCGGTCCTTCGCCCTCGACCAACGCCGGGACGCGTTCGCCGTAGATCTCCACTTCGACCGCCGTCCCCGGTTCGGCAAGATCGGCGCGGATCATACCCAGAGCCAGCGACTTGCCGACCCGGTAGCCCCAGGCGCCCGAAGTGGTCTCGCCCACCACCTCGCCGCCCTGCCAGATCGTCGACATGTAGGGCGCATCCGCCGCCCCGGCGTCGACCGTCAGGGTAACGAAGCGCTTCGTCACGCCCGCCTGCTTTTCGGCCAGAAGGGCGGCCTTGCCGGGGAAGTCCTTTTCCCAGCGCACGAAGCGTTCCAGCCCGCCTTGCAGAAGCGAATAGTCGGTCGAAAGGTCGCCCTTCCAGGCGCGGTAGCCCTTTTCCACGCGCAAGCTGTTCAGCGCCCGCATGCCGAAGGGCTTCGCCCCGCCCGCCAGCAGCGCCTCGTAGATCGCCGGGGCGTCGGCGAGGTCGCAGTGGATCTCCCAGCCAAGCTCGCCTGCGAAGGACACCCGGATCAGCGCCACATCGCGGCCCGCGACCTTGGCGAAGAACTGGACCGAGAGCCACGGCAGCGTCAGGTCGCCCTCAGTGATCGGCGCCAGCAGGTCGCGCGCTTTCGGGCCGGTGACGATGAAGCAGTGGATCCTGTCGGACCAATCCTCGATCGTCACCCCTTTCGGCAGGCCGCGCTTCAGCACGTCGCGGTCGTGCCATTGCGCAACTGAAGCGGTGATGACGCCGATATCCTCGTCGCTGAACGGGAGCACCGTCATCTCGGTCAGGATGCGGCCACGGTCATCGGCGAAATAGGCGAGCCCGGTCTTGCCCGGCTGTGGCAGCCGCGAACAGGTGAGGCTGTCGAGATGGTCCCGCGCGCCGGGGCCGGCAAGCCTGAACCGGGTGAAGCCCGGCAGGTCGAGGATGCCGACACCATCCCTCACCGCTTCGCATTCCTCGGCGATGCGCGCCTCCCAGGGTCCGGCGCGGTCCCAGGTCTGGGTCGCCTCCCAGCTCGTGTCATCGCCGGGCTTCGCGTACCATTCGGCGCGTTCCCAGCCATTGTAGGGCGCCATCTGGCCGCCGAGCGCCTTCACTTTCTGATGCACCGGCGACAGTCGCCGGTCAGGGGCGGCTGGCCAGCGCGCCATCGGGAAATGCATCCCGTATTCGTGGCCGTAGACCTCCTTGCCTTTCTCGACGCAGTAATCGCGATCGGTGTAATCGGTGAAGCGACGCGGGTCGCAGGACCACATGTCCCATTCCGTGGCACCCTCCGTCACCCATTCCGCCAGCACCTTGCCCGCCCCGCCCGCCTGGGCGATGCCGAAGGTGAATACGCAAGCCTCGAACGCGTTCGGCACGCCGGGCATCGGGCCGATCAAGGGGTTGCCGTCCGGCGCATAGGGGATAGGCCCGTTGATGACCTTGGAAATCCCGGCGGTGCCCAGAAGCGGCACGCGTGCCATGGCATCCTCGATATACCATTCCAGCCGTTCCAGATCGTCGGGGAAAAGCTGGAAGCTGAAATCTTCCGGGAAAGGATCATCCGGCTTCACCCAATGCGCGCGGCAGTTCCGCTCGTAGGGACCAAGGTTGAAGCCGGTCTTTTCCTGGCGGAGGTAGTAGGAACTGTCCACGTCGCGCAAAAGCGGCAGCTTGTGGCCCACTTCCTTCGACCATGCCTCGATTTCCGGGATCGGTTCGGAGAGAAGATACTGGTGGCTCATCACCATCATCGGCACGGTGCGTCCGCCATAGGGCTTGAACCATTCTCCGACCTTCTGGGCATAGTAGCCGGCGGCGTTGATCACGATCTCACAGCGGATATCGCCCTTTTCGGTATGGACGATCCATTCGCCATTCTCACGACTGACCCCGGTCGCCGGGGTAAAGCGCAGGATCGTCGCGCCCATGTCGCGGGCGCCCTTGGCCAAGGCTTGAGTCAGTTGCGCCGGGTCGATGTCGCCATCGGCGGGGTCGTAAAGCGCGCCCTTGAGGTCATGGGTTTCAAGGAATGGATACTTGCTCTGGATCTCATCGACGCCCAAGAGTTCAAGCGCCATGCCCTGATAGCGGCCCATGCCACGCGCCCGCTCGAACTCCTGCATCCGTTCCTTCGAATGCCCAAGGCGGATCGACCCTGTGACATGATAGTTCATCGGATAGTCGACCGCCGCGCCAAGACCCCGGTAAAGCTCGGTCGAATAGCGCTGCATGTTCATCAAGGACCATGAGGTCGAGAAGGTCGGCACGTTGCCGGCGGCATGCCAGGTGGACCCCGCCGTCAGCTCGTTCTTTTCCAGCAGCACAGAGTCGGTCCAGCCGGCCTTGCAGAGATGGTAAAGTGACGACACGCCCACCGCGCCGCCGCCGATGATGACAACCCGTGCCGACTTCGGAAAACTGCTCATGCCCACCCTCTTCGTTCCGGCGGGATTATCCCCGCGCGGCGGCAGGCTTTCAATTCGATGGACATAGGCTTATTGATCGGAAATTCCGATCAGGAGCCAGAATGCAGCTTGAGCTTATCGAGACGTTTCTCGACCTTTGCGACACGAAAAGCTTCAACCGCACGGCGGACAAGCTTGGGCTGACGCAATCCACCGTCTCGGGCCGGGTCCGCGCGCTTGAGACCAGCCTTGGCCGGACGCTCTTCACCCGGTCGCGGGCAGGGACGGAACTGACGCTTGAAGGGCTTCAGTTCGAACCCCATGCCCGCGCGCTCAGACATTCCTGGAACGAGGCGGTCCATGCCACAAGGTCGGCGGGGACGGCGGCGATGCGGCTCAGGATCGGGATGCAGCACGACCTGACCGGGTCGATGATCGGCGGCTGGGTACGCGACTTCCGCACGGCCCTCCCCGACACCGCCTTCTATATCGAGGCGGATTATTCGCCGGCGATGTCGTCCGACATCCTGATCGGCGCGCTCGACTTCGCCATGGTCTACACGGCGAAAGTGCATCCCGACCTTTACTTCGAGACATTGGGCGAAATCCCCTATCGCATGGTCTCGACCGTCACCGACCATATGGCGGGGGTCAGGGTGGAGGAATACGTCCTGACCAATTTCTCCCCCGCCTTTGCCGCGACCCATGCCGGGCTGCACCCCGAGTTTTCCGGGGCAGCAGTTTCCAGCGGCCAGAGCACTGCCGTTGCAGGGTTGATGCTGTCGATGGGCGGTTCGGCCTATGTGATCGAGGAAATGGCGCGGGAAATGGTCGCGGCGCGGCAGTGCCGGCTGGTCGCCGACGCCCCGGTGATCTCGCAGGCGGTCTTTGCCGGCGTTCATCTGCGGAACCGCCACCGCGCCGCGCACCGGCGCCTTCTGCAGTATCTTCGCAGCCATTTTGGCGCGCCGGCAGCGCGCAGGCGCGGCGGCTGAACCTTGGCTTCCCACAATTGATTGATTGTTAACGGTTTTCGTTAACCTGCCTGAAAGGACATGTCTAAAAAGCCAAGTTCCAGAATCAGATCGAGGCATGAAATATGACACGTATAGGTGGTGTTGATTGTGATGAATTCTACGAAGAGTAATAAAGGTTCAGGGCATTTGTTTCCGGAACTGCCGCCAACAAGGGATAAACTCCCGGTTGGCGGCGGCCCCGGAAAGGCCAGTAAGGCGTATGAGTTCGGGGCATCGTGGCTCCTCAGGGTGTTGTCTGGTGTGGTGGTGGCGGCTGTCCGGGATCTCGGACAGCCCCTTCTCCGCCTTCCTGTCCTTGAATTCACCGCGATACTGGTCATGTTCGCCATGATCTTTTTCTCGCTCGGCTGATCCCGTCCGAACCATCCGGCATTGAGCGCGCGCCGTGAATGCCGTACACCGGCGCGGCGCAAGGGTGCCCGGCTTTCCATGTTCCAGCCTCGGCCCCTGCCCAAGCTTTCGGTTTGCGGAGCCACGGATGACCATTCACCTGCATCGACATGACCTGCCCGACGGGCTCGACCTTGGGCCCGTGGTCGCCATCGACACCGAGACGATGGGACTTGACCCGCGCCGCGACCGGCTCTGCCTCGTGCAGCTGTCGTCCGGCGACGGCAACGCGCATCTCGTCCAGATCGGCAAAGGCCAGACCTCGGCACCCAATCTGGAGCGGCTTCTCACCGATCCTGCGGTGCTCAAGCTCTTTCATTTCGGTCGGTTCGACGTGGCCGCGATGAAGAACGCCTTTGGGGTGACCACCGCCCCGGTCTATTGCACCAAGATCGCCTCGAAGCTGATCCGCACCTTCACCGACCGGCACGGGCTGAAGTACCTCCTGCAGGAACTGATCGGGGTCGATGTCTCAAAGCAGCAGCAGACCTCGGACTGGGGTTCGGAAGAGCTTAGCGAGGCGCAACTGGAATATGCCGCCTCCGATGTTCTCTATCTCCACCGCCTGAAAGAGGAACTGGACCGGCGGCTTCAGCGCGAAGGCCGCGCGGAACTGGCGGCGGCCTGTTTCGGTTTCCTTCCCGTACGGGCCGAACTGGACCTTCTGGGGTGGGATGAGACCGCCGACATCTTTCTGCACTAGGCCGATGACCGACAGCGAAACCCTTCTTGCCACCGCCCGCCGCGTCATCGACATCGAGGCGCAGGGCCTTCAGCGCCTGCGCGACGCGCTTGACGGCGGCTTTGCCGCGGCGGTCGACCTGATCCTTGCCGCCAAGGGCCGTGTGATCGTCTCGGGCATGGGCAAGTCGGGCCATGTCGGCCGCAAGATCGCGGCGACCCTCGCCTCGACCGGGACGCCGGCGCAATATGTTCATCCCGCCGAGGCGAGCCACGGCGATCTTGGCATGATCACCGAAGGCGACGTGGTGATGATGCTGTCGAACTCGGGCGAGACGCCGGAGCTTTCCGACATCATCGCCCACACCCGCCGCTTCTCGATCCCCATGATTGGGGTGGCGAGCCGGGCCGAGTCTGCCCTCATCCGCCAGTCCGACGTGGCGATCCTCCTGCCAGCGGCGGAAGAAGCCTGCGGCACCGGCATCGTGCCCACCACCTCCACCACCATGACGCTGGCGCTGGGGGATGCGCTGGCCGTCGCGCTGATGGAACACCGGCACTTCACGCCCGACCACTTTCGCACCTTTCATCCGGGCGGCAAGCTCGGCGCCAAGCTCCTCAAGGTCGCCGACCTGATGCACGGCGGAGAGGCCATGCCGCTGGTCGCGGAGACCACGCCGATGGGCGAGGCCCTCCTGGAGATGAGCCGCAAAGGCTTCGGTGTCGCCGGCGTGACCGGCAAGGACGGGGCGCTGGTCGGCATCGTGACCGATGGCGACCTCCGCCGCCACATGCACGGGCTTCTGGATCGCAGCGCGGGCGAGGTGATGACGCCGTCGCCGCAGACGATCGACCCCGGCGCCGTTGCCGAAACGGCCGTCGCGCTGATGAAGGGACGCAAGATCACCTGTCTTTTCGTGGTCCCCCGCGACGGGGCGGGCCGTGCTGCGGGCATTCTCAACATCCATGACTGCCTCAGGGCGGGCGTGGTCTAGGCCAATGGCGGTGTTCGACAACAGCTATTCGCGGATCATCTTCTGGCTGAAGATCATCCTGCCGCTCCTGGCGCTTGCCGTACTGTCGACGCTTTTCCTCTTTTCCTCGCGCATCGACATCGAAGGCTCGCTGCCCTTCAGCGAGGTCGATGTCGAACAGCTCGCGCGCGAGCAGCGCCTGACCCAGCCCGAGTATTCCACCGTCACCGCCGACGGCAGCGCGCTCAGGATCAATGCCGATGTGGCGCGGCCGCAGGTCGGGGCCACCGGCGTCGCCTCGGCACGGGCGCTTGTCGTCCGCTACGAGACGACCAGCGGCCTTGATATCGACCTCACGTCGAAGACCGGGCGGCTTGATGACGTGAAGGGCGAGATGATCCTGCGCGACGGCGTCACGATCAAGACCTCAAGCGGCTATGACATGGTGACGACCGGCCTTGATGCCGCCCTCGACCGGACCCGGCTTATCTCCCAGGGGGCGGTTACGGCGACAGGCCCGCTCGGGCGGATAGATGCCGGCCATATGGAAATCACCCGTGCGGATGCGGCAACCGGTGACTATGTTCTGATTTTCAATCAGGGGGTCAAGCTGGTATATCAGCCGGTAGATTGAGGAATTCGATGTTACGCACCACCGCAATTCTGGCCATCCTGATCGGCCTCTCGGCGCTTCCGCCCAAGGCCGGGGCGCAGGGCGCGACCGTGTCCTTCGGCGGGCTCAAGTCCGACACCAGCCAGCCGGTTGAGGTGACGTCGGACGAGCTTGCAGTGAACCAGACCGACGGAACCGCGGTATTCACCGGCAATGTGGTGGTGGTTCAGGGCGATATGCGGCTGGCCGCCGAAAGCGTGCGTGTCGAATATGCCAAGGACGACAAGACCAAGGTCGAACGCATCACCGCCACCGGCGGCGTGACCCTTGTCAGTGCCACCGAAGCCGCCGAAGGCAAGGAGGCGGTCTATACCGTCGGCACCGGCGAGGTCGTGATGACCGGCGATGTCCTTCTGACCCAGAATGGCGGCACCATCGCCGGGCAGAAGCTGGTCGTCGATCTCGACACCGGCACCGGTCGCATGGACGGGCGCGTGAAGACGGTTCTTCAGCCCAAGGCGAACTGACGATGCCCGAACGCCTGCATCTTTCCGTCTCCGAAGGCTCTCCCGGCCTCAGAGTCCAGCACTTGCGGAAAAGCTACCGCAAGCGCCCGGTGATCCGCGATGTCTCGCTCGACCTCGCGCGCGGCGAGGTGGTGGCGCTTCTCGGGCCCAACGGTTCGGGCAAGACCACCTGCTTTTACAACATCGCCGGCCTCATTTCGCCCGACAGCGGCCAGGTCATGATCGACGGGCGCGACGTCACTGGCCTGCCGATGTACCGGCGCGCCCGGCTCGGCATCGGCTATCTGCCGCAGGAAGTGTCGATCTTCCGCGGCCTTTCGGTCGAGGACAACATCCTCGCCATTCTTGAGATCAACGAGGCCGACACCCACAAGCGCCGCGAGAAGCTTGAGGAACTCCTGTCGGAGTTTTCCATCACCCATCTCCGCCGCGCCCCGGCGCTGGCGCTGTCGGGCGGCGAACGGCGGCGCGTGGAGATTGCGCGCTGCCTTGCCGCCGAACCGAAATACCTCCTTCTCGACGAACCCTTCGCCGGGGTCGATCCGATTTCCGTCGGCGACATCCGCACGCTGGTCCATGACCTGAAGTCGCGCGGGATCGGCGTGCTCATCACCGACCACAACGTCCGCGAGACGCTGGAGATCGTCGACCGCGCCTATATCCTCCATGACGGCGCCGTGCTGATGAGCGGGACCGCGGATGAGGTCGTGCGCGACGAGAACGTCCGTCGCGTCTATCTGGGGCAGAGCTTCCGGCTCGGCTGAAGGGACACGGGGGGGCGATGGCACTTAAATCGCGTGTCCATCTCAAGACCCAGCAGGGCCTCGCGCTCTCGGCGCAGATGCGCACCGCGATCACCGTGCTGAGGATGCCGACTGCGGCCCTTCTCGACGATCTCGCGCGCGAGGCCGCGGAAAATCCCTTCCTTCTGGTCGAGGCGCCGGCGCGGGGCGGCGGTTCGGCCTATGAATTTGCCCTTGAAACCACCGCCGCGCCGGAAAGCCTTGAAGACAATCTCACGCGGCAACTGGCGCTGCAGCGGCTTGACCCCGGCACCCTGGCGGCGGCGACCTATCTCATCGGCGAGTTGCGCGAGGATGGCTATCTCGACGTGACCCTTGCCGAGATTGCCGAGGCGACGAGGGTGCCACTTTCGGTCCTCGAAGCCGGCCTCCACGCGCTCCAGCGCTGCGAACCGCCGGGGATCGGCGCCCGCGACCTTGCCGAATGCCTCGCCCTCCAGCTGGTCGATACCGGGATCGCCGACGATCTGGCGCGGCGTATCACCGCGTCGCTTGGCGATTTCGCGGCAGGCCGCTGGCCGCGGCTTGAGATTGTGCTGGCGCTCTCCCGGCCCGAGCTTGAACGCATCGCCGACCTCTTGCGGAACTTCCGCTCCCGCCCGGTTGAGGCGGACGCCGTCATGCCGGCCATGCTGATCCCCGAGGTCCGCATCACGACGAGCGCGGGGCAGGTGGTGGCGCGGATGACCGACAACGCGCTGCCCCGCGTGGCGCGGCTCAGGACCAGCCGCGCCGCGCTCTCCTCGGATGAGTTGCGGAGCCTCTACGACCGGGCCGGAGCGCTGGCCGGGGCCGTCGCGGCCCGCGCTTCGACGCTCCTTCGCATCGCCGCCGTGATCGCGGAGCGGCAGAGGGATTTCTTTACCGGCGGCCACGCCAGCCTGCAGCCCCTGTCGCGCGCCGGGGTGGCCGAGGCGCTGGCGCTGCACCCCTCGACGGTGGGCCGGGCGCTGGCCGGCAAGGCCCTGATCGCCGATGGCAAGGTCTATCCCTTCAGCCGCTTCTTCTCACGCGGGATCGCCGGCGACAGCGGCGAATTGTCGCCGTTCGATGTCCAGCGGCGGATTCGCGCCATGATAGATCAGGAAGATTCCCGCATGCCCCTGGCCGACACCGAGATTCAGTCGAACCTGGTCAACGAAGGCGTTGACATCGCCCGTCGAACTGTCGCCAAATATCGCAAATGCATGCGCATACCGTCATCCTTCGCGCGCCGGACCCGCAAGCTTCTTGCGAAGGATGGGGATCAGGCCGCAGCACGACATTACCCCCACTCACCACCCGCCCGATGAAGCCGTCCACAAGAGCCGGGTCACGGGCATTTGTTCTATGGAGGACACATGCGCTATCAGATCAGTGGCAAACAGATCGACGTAGGTGAGGCCCTTCAGACCCATGTGAAGACCGAACTTGGCGAAACTGTCGAGAAATACTCGCAGCGCCCGACCGATGCGATCGTCATCTTTTCGCGCAATGCACATGAATATCTCTGCGAGGCGACCGTCCACCTTTCGACCGGCCTGACCGCAGCGGCGAAGGGCCAGGCGACCGAGGTTTATGCCGCCTTCGAAGCCTGCCGCGAGAAGATGGACAAGCAGTTGCGCCGCTACAAGCGCCGCCTGAAGGACCACCACCGCGACCGCGCCGAACCGGTTGAATTCGCCGGGGCACCCATGTATGTGCTCGCCGCGAATGGCGGATCACAGGAAAGCGAGCCCGAAACGCTGCAACCGATGATTATTGCCGAGATGGAAGCGAAGATCCCTTCGCTGTCGGTCGGCGAGGCGGTAATGCAGATGGAACTGACGGGCGCGCCGCTTCTGGTGTTCCGCAACGAGAAAAGCGGTGGGGTAAATGTCGTCCATCGCCGCGACGACGGAAACTTTGGTTGGATCGACCCGACCGCCATGTAGAGTGCCCGCAGGTTGGGTGCGGAACAGTAAAGGCAAATGGATCTCTCAAGCCTGTTGAAGCCTGCGGCCGTGCGCGTCGCAAGCCACGTGACAAGCAAGAAACGGCTCTTTCAGGACCTCGCGGACATCGCCATGAGCGTGTACCGCCTGGAGCCTGCGGAAACCGTGAACGCGCTGCAGGAACGCGAAAGCCTTGGCCCGACCGGCGTCGGCCATGGCGTGGCACTGCCGCATGCCCGGCTTCAGGGGCTCGACCGGGTCGTGGGTGTCTTCATCCGGCTTGAGCGGGCGATGGATTTCGACGCGGTCGACCGCCAGCCGGTCGATCTGATCTTCGCCCTCTTCGCGCCGAAGGATTCCGGGGTCGAGCATCTGAAGGCGCTGGCGCTCGTCTCCCGCACGATGCGCGATGCGGCGACCTGCGCCAAGCTCCGCTCGAACGACGATCCGGCGACGCTTTACGCGGTCCTGACCGAATCGCGCTCGACCCAGGCAGCCTGAGCCTGCCGCCCTACAACGGTGGCAGCGCGGCTTCGTAGCCGAGGATCTGGTAATCGCGGCTATAGGCGGCCTGCGCCATTGCCGCGACCTTGTCATCCACGATCCGAGACAGCCCGGCGCGCAACTCTGCCGCGCCGTCCGTGACGGCCGCCGGTGGCGGCGGCAGGCCGAGGCTTTGCGCCAGATGGCTAAGATCGGCGTGAAGCACCTCTTCCCGCGCGATGAGATCAGGAAGCGCGAATTGCGCCATGCCTTGCAGGACCGACATCTGGCTGGCCCAGAGGAGGTTCTGCTGCACCGGGGTCTGCCCCCTCAGGTTTGCGCGGATGAAGCGCAGGAAGCCGAAGAAGGCCGCCCGCTCCTGCTTGGCATCGACCGCCTCCCCCGGCTGCGGCCGCAGGCGCGGCATGTCCCACGCCTCTTCCAGCCCGACCCTCAGCCCGTCGAACTCTGCATCGGTCTGCACCCGCCGGAACGTCGCATAGGCGCGCAGCATCGGATGCCGGACAACGGTGAAACTGCGATGGCGCGGCCGGTCGCGAAGCCAGTTGCGCAAGCTGCCTTGCGTGAAGCCCTCGGTCAGCCCGCCCTGCCCGAGGCCGGAAAGCCAGTCGCGAATGCCCGCACCGCCGCAGGACGGGATTGGCAGGAACATCAGCGGCGCATCCGCCGCCGCCACCGCCCGACCGACGCCGGGGCCGCGCCAGGTCTCGAAACCGGGGATGCGGGCAAGGTCGGTCCAGTCCACGCCGGAAACCGCCGCTTCCATCTCGGCGACATTGGCGACTTTGTCGGCCAGCGAGGCCGGATTCTGCGGCACCAGACGCTGTGAGATCCGCGCCGCGCGCGTCTCTGCGCCCAGAAACGCCAGAAGGCCGTTGATGACCTCGACCGATTGCAGATCGTCATAGTCGATATGGAAGGCAGTCTGGCCGGAGATTTGCAGCGCGCGGTTGACCTCGCGCCGGAACGCGCCGCGGGCGGCGAGGATCGCCTCGAACTCATCGCGGTCGAAGTTGGGCTGCGGCGCTTCCCCGGTCGGCACGGCGCGGGTGCGCCATTCGCCGGTCTGCCGCGCGATCAGGAGGCTGACATAACTTTCGACCGGATTGCGGCTCAGCATGATCTTGGCGCAAAGGGGATCGGCCAGCACCGCCGGCAGCACCCTGGGATCATGGTCGTGGAAGAAGCGGAACCCGTTCAGCCCCGGCTCGGCCTTCAGCCGGTCGAGAAGGCCCTGGGGTGCTGCGTCACGCTCGGCCTTGGTCATGCCGAAGGCGAGGCCCTTCCCCGGCCCGCCAAGATGGGCATGGTTGAAAAGCTCGCCGTGGCTTTTCACGCCCTCGACCTGATTCAGGGTCTCTTCCAAGAGGTTCGACCCTGTCCGCATCTCGGCGAAGATGACGAAAGATCCGAACCCGCCCGCCAAGCCGCCGCCCCTCACCGGACCACATGCGGTTTGCTGCGCGTCGGGGCGTCGGCGCGCGCGGCGTCGCCCGGCGTCACGAATTCGCCCATGACGATGGGCTGCATCCCCTGGTTCTTGAGGTTCTGCAGGAACTGGCCGAAGCCGCTGAGGTCGGTCATGCGCGGCGCTTCGGCGGGCAGCCGCGCCGCCTGCGGCCGGATCTCGTCGATCACGGTCTGAAGCGCCTCCATCGGGCTTTCGAGAAATTCCGCCATGCTCCAGATGCGGACCCGGGCCTTGACGAAATTGGTCCTGAGTATCTTCAGGTGATCGGTCTCGATCCGTTGCAGCCGCGCCGCCTCGCGGCGGATGTCGGCAAAGTCCATGTTCGACCTGAGAAGCCTGACCGCCCAGGTGCCGGAAATCACCGAGATCTGGGCATTCGGATCGGTCGCCATGAACCAGTTGCAGGCCTGATTGTCGCGCGGCGAAAACTGGAAGCATTGCCGGTCGCCGCGGGTGTTCCAGATCAGGTTGGTCAGGAAGGATTGCGGATTGTAGTCGCGCAAGGCGGCGCTGTCCGACAGGCAGCCGTTGTAGATCGTCTCGCCGCCGGCGAACTCTGCCCGGTCCGGCGCGAAGAGATGGCCGTGGACCCTGCCGCCCACCGTCCGGCCAAGCCAGAGGTCAAACTCCTCGAAGAGGTCGGAAAAGCCGTGAAAGACACTGTAGGGGCCGGCGGTCTTGCCGTTCTCATGGTCCTTCACGGGATAGCGGCTTTGCATGTAGAGACCGGGCCTGCCGCGCATCCGCCGGTCCACCGCACGCGCGAAAAGCCGGTCGATCTTTTCCGGCGAAGGCTCGGCCCGCATTCCCTGTATCGGCGCCGGCGCAAGGAAGGTGCGGTAAAGCCGGTCGGCATGGGGCCAGATCTTGCGCGCGACAAAACAGTCCGAACGGCGCAGAAGCTGCAGGTGGTCGTCGTAGAAATTGTAGGGCTTGCCCTCGAAATCGAACTTCGACAGCGTCAGCGACCGGCTTTCGATATTGATCGCGTAAAGCCGGGCGAGGGTCTGGAAATAGCTTTCGTCAGGAATCCACACCGTGCGGAAGAAGCGGTCGTGCCGCGCGCGGTCGGGGTCCTGCAGGATCGCCGACAGGGTCTGCCGGCTGAGGCACCACCATTGCGAGCCGAGATGCGCCACGATCCCCTTGGGCAAACGCCGTTCAACCTTCAGAAGCCTCTGCGTCCGCACCGCAAGGTCGAAAAGCCGCCGATGACTGCGCCAGCCAAAGGGGAAGTGCAGTGAGAACCGTTCACTGTCGAGCCCGCCCTTGGTCCAGACCACGTCCGAGGTGGTCACGCTTTCGATGAAGTCGGTCTGCGGCCGTTTCGCCAGATAGTCGATCAGCTCCGCCGCGGGCCGCAGGGGCAGGCAGGCGCCCGAGGCGAGGTAGACGTGACGGACCCCGGCATGGCGGTGCAACATCTGCTCAGCCGCCGCCTGCGTCGCCGCGACCAGCGACCAGGTGCCCCAGCGGCAGGCAAAGCGCGGCGAGAAGCTGACGTTTTCAAGGTCTTGAAGTTGGCGCACCAAGGGATCGTAATCCTCGCGCGGCGCGCGGCGGTCGACATGGATCACCACCGGGCATCCGGCCTCGGCCCAGTGCCGCGCCACCTCTGCCGCGCGGCCAAGTGCCGTGTGGCACATCATGATGAAGCCGACCGTCACCGCCCCGCCCTCATGCCCAGCTGCCTTTCGACATCAGCCCGAGAATCTCGAGCTGGCGCCAGTTCACGTATTTCTCCGACCAGCGATTGGACAGCGTGATCTCCGACCGAAGCGCCTCGGCATAGGCCGAATATTCCCGGCTGTCGGCGAAATGCTCTTTCCGCTGCAACTCGTCAGAGACCTTCTGCGGCAGGGTGGAAAGGAACTTCGCGTGCAATAGGCAGCCCGATGAACGCTCACCGCCCCATTCGTCATAGGTCGTGTTCAGTCCGCGCGGCAGCAGCATATGGGTCGAACTGGCATAGGCAAAGGGCCAGGCCCATTTCACCAGCGGGATCTTGTTCAGCGACGGCGCATTGACCGGATCGTCGGCGAACATCGCCCTTGCCCGCGGCCCGCCCTGAATCCACAGGTTGCCGAACCAGGTATTGCGCGAGATGGTGTAGTTGCCGCCGTCGAAATGGTCAGCAATCGCGAAGGGATTGCTCCCCGGCAGATAGGGTTCTCCGGTCAAGCCATCCTTCGGATACATGTCGAGAACCATCGCCGGAAATGAGGACTTGTCGTTGGAATCGAGCCAATCGGTCAGCGCCCGGATCGGCCGGCTGTCGCAGAAGGGATAGACGAAGAACTCGTCGATATCGACGACCAGCGCCCAGTGCCGCCGGGCATGGCGCCTGAGTATCCAGTTGGTCCAGTCGAGCCCGTAGCGCGCGGCCTTGTAGCTTCCCTTCGCGGACCAGAGCGTCACATCCGGCTGCACCGACAGCCAAGCGAGCGATCCGTCGTCCGACCCGTTGTCGATCATCAGGAAATGGTCGATGCCAAGGTCGCGGTAGTAGCGCATGAAATACGGCAGCAGCGTCATCTCGTTGCGCAGGACCGAAACCAGCAGGATCGAATCCCTGCCGATGCCCTGAAGCCGGTCGGTGACCGGGGTGATCTGGCGGCGGCTCCGGAAGGCACGGTAGCGCAGCAACCTGCGCCGCGCGCGAAGCCGGTATCGCTGCCAGATGTTCATGCCTGCCCTGTCTCCCCAAAGGCGGCCGGCGGTCTTTGCGCCGGGCGGGGCCGTCACAGGCCCGCAACTCGCGCCGACAAGGATATAGCCAGACAAAACGTTGGTAAACGATTGAGTTTTCGCGGGGTCGGGGTCAGCCCTTGAAGCCCGGACCCTGATGCCAGCGCCAGGCATCCGCGATCATCGTCGCCATGTCCGACCGCTCTGGCCGCCAGCCAAGATCGCGGATCGCCCGTGCGCTGCCCGAGACAAGCGACACCGCATCGCCGGCGCGGCGGCCGCCATAGATCACCGGCACGTCGCGGTTGGTCACGCGGGCCGATTGGGCAATGACCTCGCGCACCGAGAATCCGCTGCCGGTGCCAAGGCAGAAGACATTGCTGCCCTTGCCGCCTTCAAGCCAATTGAGCCCGAGGACATGCGCATCGACAAGATCGGCAACATGGACGTAGTCGCGGACGCAGGTGCCGTCGGGTGTCGGGTAATCGGTTCCGAAGACGGTCAGTGCCGCCCGTTTGCCGTCGATCGCATCCAGCATCAGCGGGATGAGATGGGTTTCGGGCTGGTGAAACTCGCCGACCTCACCATCGGGGTCGGCGCCGGCCACGTTGAAATAGCGGAAGATCACGCTTTCAAGCCCGTGGCTCGCGCCGAAATCGCCCAGCATCTGCTCGATGGCGAGCTTTGACTTGCCATAGGCATTGATCGGCCGCTGTGTCGTTTCCTCGTTCAAAAGCACGCCGTCCTGATCGCCATAGGTGGCGCAGGTCGAAGAGAAGACGAACCTGCCGCAGTCCGCCGCAATCGCCGCCTCGATCAGGTTCAGGGCGCCAAGGACGTTCAGCCGCCAGTAGGTGCCGGGGTCGCGCATCGCGTCGCCGACGAGGCTCAGCGCGGCGAAATGCATCACCGCCTCCGGCCGATAGGCACGAAAGACCTCATCAAGCCGCGCCCGGTCGGTCAGGTCGCCCTCTTCCAGCGGCCCGAACTGCACCGCGTCGCGCCAGCCGGTCGAAAGATTGTCGAAGGTAACGGGGATATAGCCCGCGCGCGAAAGCGCCTTGCAGGCATGGGCGCCGATGTAACCGGCGCCGCCCGTGACCAGAATGTGCCGCGGCATCGGCGGTTACTCGGCGGCCTTCCGCATCGCGGTCATGCCGAAGAGGAACTGCTCGAACTCGTCACGCAGATCGTCGCGGGCCAGACCGAAAGCCACGGTCGCCTGCAGGAAACCCGCCTTCGATCCGCAATCGAAGCGCTGGCCCCGGAAACGGAAGCCAAAGACGTTTTTCGACCGCCGGATTTCCTCGGCGATGGCGTCGGTCAGCTGGATCTCGCCGCCGGCACCCGGTTTCTTGCGGTGAAGGTGGTCCATCACCTGCGGCGTCAGGATATAGCGCCCGATCACCGCAAGGTTCGACGGCGCTTCGGAGGCCTTCGGCTTTTCCACCATGCCCTTCACCGAGACGAGCGAGCCCATGTCCTCCTGGATGTCGAGAACACCGTAGGCGGAAGCCTTGTCATGCGGCACTTCCATCGCCGCGACGATATTGCCGCCGGTTTCCGCATGCGCCTCGACCATCTGCTGAAGGCAGGGCTTTTCGGCGGCGATCACGTCGTCGGGCAGAAGCACCGCGAAAGGCTCGTCGCCGACCAGCCGGCGCGCGCACCAGACGGCGTGGCCAAGGCCCAGCGCCCTTTGCTGGCGGATATAGGCGATGGCGCCGGATTCCATGTCGGTGGCCTTCAGGATCTGCAGCAGATCCTTCTTGCCCTTCTTCTTCAGCTCCGCCTCGATCACCGGGGCGTGGTCGAAATAGTCCTCAAGTGCGGACTTGCCGCGCGAGGTCACGAAGATGAATTCCTTGATGCCGGCGGCGCGCGCCTCGTCGATCGCGTACTGGATCAGCGGCCGGTCGACGAGCGTCATGATTTCCTTCGGGATCGACTTCGTTGCGGGCAGGAACCGCGTTCCAAGGCCGGCCACCGGAAAGATCGCCTTCGTGACTTTGCGCTTCATGTTTTTCACCATTTCGTTCCGACGATGGCCTCGCTCATCCGACCTTGGCGGCAGACGAGACCGACATTGAATTCTCTGCGTCCAATAGGACAAGCTTATGACATCTTACTGCTTCTCAGGGCGGGAAAATGCCCAAAAGGGACTCCCTTTGGCAACGGTAGCTGTCGAATGCGGCAGATTGTAGTCCGGAATCCCTGCGTCGCCGGCGAATCTCGGCCGCCCGGTCGGCGCACAATGGTGCGTTTCTGCTCATGCCATGCCCATCGCCGCCATCATCGCCTCGATTCGGGGAACGTCCGAGGGGTTGTTGAGTTCCCAGAACTGCCGCCCGCGCGATTCGACCTCGACACAAAGCACCGCCCTGCCGCGTTCAAGAAAGCGCAACTGTTCCAGCCCCTCAAGCCCTTCAAGCGCGCCCGGTTCCCAGCCCGGATAGGCTGAAAGCGCCGCGGGGCGGTAGGCATAGACGCCGACATGGTGAAAGACCGGCGTCGGCGCGTCGGGCGCATAGGCCTCGGCGGTGAAGGGAATGACTTCCTTCGAGAAATAGAGCGCTTCCCGACCCGTGCCGAAGACCGCCGTTGTGCCGCCAACGCGCCCGGCGCGGCGGTCGTCGAGAAGACCTTTCAACGCCGCCCCGTCGCAGCGCAACACCGGCGTCGCGACCTCGGCGCCGGGATGGGCGCTAAGGCCGCTCACGAGGTCCTCGATGAACCAGGCCGGCGTCAGCGGCGCATCGCCCTGCAGATTGACGACGATGTCGTGACCGCCGCCCAGCCGCTCATGCGCCTCGGCGCAGCGTTCCGTGCCGTTGCGGCAGGTGTCCAAGGTCATCACCACCTCGGCGCCGAAGCCTTCGGCGGCAGCGCGGATGCGGTCATCATCGGTCGCCACCACGACGCGGTCGATGCCCTTCACCGCGATCGCCGCGCGCCAGCTCCGCTCGACAAGGCTCTGCGTCTGACCGGTCGCGCCACGCAGCCCGACAAGCGGCTTGCCGGGATAGCGGGTGGAGGCGTAGCGCGCCGGGATGACCAGTAAAACAGACACTATCTCACCAGAAGGACGCCGGGCGCATAGGCGATGAAGAAGGGGTTCGCAAAGCCGGGCTTGCCATAGGTGAAGGGCTGGTGATCGTCGAGGCGCACCATCTCGCCACCCGCCCCGCGCAGGACGGCATCGCCCGCCGCCGTGTCCCATTCCATCGTCCGGCCAAGGCGCGGGTAAAGATCGGCCTCGCCGGTCGCCACCAGACAGAATTTCAGCGACGACCCGGCCGAGGTCATGTCGCGGACGCCGTATTGCGCGATGTAATCATCCGTCGCCTGATCGCGGTGCGATTTCGACGCCACCACCATCAGCGCGCGGTTGTCCGGCACCGACACTGTGATCGGCACCACCTCACCGGCATGGTCCTTGTCGAAGGCCCCCTTCTCCTCGACCGAACGGCCATCGGGCAGGGTGTAGAACAAGCGCCCCCTGGCCGGCGCATAGACGACACCGCGCAGGGGCACGCCGGCTTCGACATAGGCGATGTTCACGGTGAAATCGCCGCGGCGCTGGACGAATTCCTTGGTCCCGTCGAGGGGGTCGACGATCAGGAATGTCGTCCCCTCCTGACTGTGGCTCGCAGCCTGTTCCTCGGTGACGAGCGCGGTCTGTGGGAAGGCCTCGGCGAGACCCTCGGAGATCAGCGCATCGGCGGCCTCGTCGGCGGCGGTGACCGGGCTTTCGTCGGATTTCGCCCGCACCTCGAAGTCGGGGCCGTCATAGATCGCCATGATGCGGTCCCCGGCCTCCAGCGCGAGCCGGCGGATGACTGGGATCAGGCGTTCGAAATCCACAGGGCTCTCTCCTCAGGTCACGCGCGGTTGTGCGGCGCGTTTCGCCCCCTTATGATCGCACGTTAAGGGATCGGCAAGAATACCGTGCGACGTGGGGGACAAAGCTTACCTCCCCCGGCCAGAAGGCGGCAACAGGGCATGTTCAGGGTTGAAACGCGGCAATCGGGGTTTCAGGCGGCCTGCCGCACGCTGGACCTGATCTTCCACAATACCGTCAGATCGGTGCGCAAGGGTCATGCCAACGCCTTCATGGGCCTGCTCAACAACATCCTGCAGACGCTGATCTTCTTCGCGGTGTTCTATGCGCTCTTCGCGCTTCTCGGCATGCGCGGCGCGGCGGTCCGGGGCGATTATGTGCTCTACCTCATGTCCGGCATCTTCATCTTCATGGTCAACACCAAGACGATGGGGGCTGTCGCCGGGTCCGAAAACTCGGCCGCCGCGATCATGCTGCACGCGCCGATGACGACTGCGGTTGCCATCGCCTCGGCGGCACTTGCCTCGCTTTATACGCAGGCGCTGTCGATCGTCGCCATCCTCGGCGTCTATCATCTTGCCGTGACGCCGGTTGAGATCCATGACCCGATCGGATTTCTGGGCCTGTTCATGCTGGCCTGGTTCAGCGGCGCCTGCATCGGGCTCGTCGTCCTTGCCGCCACGCCCTGGGCGCCCGGCATCGCCGGGGTGCTGACGGCGATCTACGCGCGTTCGAACCTGATCTTTTCCGGCAAGATGTTCGTGGCGAACACGCTTGGCTATACCGCGCTCAAGTTCTTCGACTGGAACCCGCTTTTCCACATCATCGACCAGGCCCGCGGGGCCATGTTCATCAACTATTACCCGCACAATTCCTCGGTCAGCTACCCGCTCTATGTCTCGCTCGCGCTTCTGATGATTGGCCTCATGGGCGAGTTCTACACCCGCCGCCATGTCTCGCCGAGCTGGACTGCCGGGAAGTAGCGGCCTCCTCAGTCGACCACGCGCAGCGTCAGGTTGATCCGCCCGCCCTTCGGCAGCAGCGTGGAGGTGCCGGCTTCGGTCCGGTCGATGCCGTGATAGGCGAGCCGCGCCTCGCCGCCGAGAAGAAGCACATCCCCCGACCTGAGCCAGACCGACTGGGTCTTGCCGCCGCGTGTCGTCCCGCCGATTCGGAAAAGGGCGTCGTCGCCAAGGCTGACCGACAGGACGGGCCAGGAAAAATCCGCCTCGTCGCGGTCCTGATGCAGGCCCATCCGCGCACCCTCGCGGTAGAAATTCACCAGACAGCAGTCGGGGTCGCGGTCCTGGCTCACCAGATCGCGCCAGATCGCCAGCACCGGCTCCGGAACCGGCGGCCAAGCCATGCCGTCCGGGTGGGTGGCGCTGTAGCGGTAGCCCTTCTGGTCCGTTACCCAGCCGTAGCGGCCGGCCGAGGTCATCCTGACCGACATCGGCTTGCCCCAGGGCGTCACCGGCGCGAAGAAGGGCGCCACCTCCGCGACGGCGCGGATAGCCGCGACCAGCGCCCGCTGTTCCTCAAGGCTCAGCCAGCCCGGAAAGAGCTTTGCCCCGCCAAGCTCCACCGCGACCGGACGGGCCGTTGCCTCAATGCGGGACTGCTGCGGGTTTTCCAAGATTTTCACCGATTTTCGTGGCGCGGCGGCGCTTGCAGCACCTAGTCCCCCTCCTTATATACCCGACGAAGCTGGTCGGGCAGGCCCGGCCTGACATCAAGGGATCGGCGCCAGAGGCCGCGATCGGATCTGGTGCCAGCACATCGCCGAAGGAAAGGTACTGAACATGTCTAAAGTCATCGGAATCGACCTCGGGACCACGAACTCCTGCGTCGCCATCATGGACGGCTCGCAGCCGCGCGTCATCGAGAACTCCGAAGGCGCCCGCACCACGCCCTCCATCGTGGGCTTCACGGATAGCGAGCGTCTCGTCGGCCAGCCGGCCAAGCGCCAGGCGGTCACCAACCCGACCAACACCATTTTCGCCGTCAAACGCCTGATCGGCCGCCGCATCGGCGAGCCGGAGGTCGAGAAGGACAAGAAGCTTGTCCCCTATTCCATCGTCAACGGTGGCAATGGCGACGCCTGGGTCGAGGTGAAGGGCGAGAAGTATTCCCCCGCGCAGATCAGCGCCGTGATCCTTCAGAAGATGAAGGAAACCGCTGAATCCTACCTGGGCGAGCCGGTGACGCAGGCCGTCATCACGGTTCCGGCCTATTTCAACGACGCCCAGCGTCAGGCCACCAAGGACGC
>DJUV01000004.1 GCA_002440625.1 Rhodobacteraceae bacterium UBA6273
GCCGAGGCGCATGATGGAGCCCTTGCCGAACTGCCGTTCGATCTGGGCGAGCGCGGAATCCAGCGCCTTTTGTTTTTCAGCCGAGCGTTTGTCGTTCATGTCGAAAAGGTTCGTCACTGCCATGGGTCCGCATCCTTATTTCACACCCTGCCGGGCGCAGCAATCTTTGCCTGTGTTCGCCTCTTGTTCTCACATCTATGAGACCAAACCGCGAACATTTCAACAGCATTCTCTGAAAATCGAGCTTTCCTTCTCTTGGTAAATCCTTAGTTAATCGCCGCCGGGAAAAGTGCCAACGATTGCGGAAAGGCGAAGAATGCTGGTGTTCTGGAAGGAAAGGCTGGTCTATCTCGCCACGCCAAAGACCGGCTCCACGGCGATCGAGGCGGCCCTCGGTCCGCTTGCCAGCGTGTCGATCCAGCGTCCGCCCGTCCTCAAGCACACCAATGTCCGCCGCTACTGGCAAGGCTTCGCGCCCTTCCTCGAAAATGCGGCGGGCGAGGGTTTCACTGTCGTGGCAATGATGCGGGAGCCTGTCGACTGGCTTGGTAGCTGGTATCGCTACCGCCAGCGCGACGGCATGCGGAAGCCCGAGAACAGCACAAAGGGCCTGAGCTTCGATGAGTTCGTCGGGGCTTATCTCTCGAAATCACGTCCGCCCTATGCCGATGTCGGGCGCCAGGGCGCCTTCCTCGCACCCGAAGGAACCCGCGGCGCCGACCGCATCTTCTGTTACGAGCGCATCGAGGGTCTTGTCGACTTTCTGGAGGACCGGCTCGATTGCGAGATCGTATTGCCACGCCTCAATGTCTCGCCGCCCGGTACGGTCGCGCTTAGCCCGGAAACCGAGGCGCGGCTCAGGGAACGGCTCGCCGAGGATTTCGCGCTCCACGCCTCGCTGGCCTGACCCGCGGGGACTGGACCCGCGGGCCGGCCTAGTGGATCTGCCCCTGCACCGTCGCTGTCAACTCGTTGAGCGAGAAGGGCTTCGGCAGGAAGACCGAATTCGGCACCCTTTCGCGGGTTTCGGTCAGGCTTTCCTCGGAATAACCGGAGACGAAGACGACGCGGGTGTTGGGCCGCGTCTTCAGCGCCTCCTTTACCCAGGTCGGCCCATCAAGGCCCGGCATGATCACATCCGTCACGAAGACATCGACGTTGAGGCTGTCATCCTCGAGCGTTCTCAGCGCCTCTTCGGCATTCTCCGCTTCAAGGACGGTGTAACCCCTCAGCCGCAGCGCCCGGCTGGCGAAGGCCCGCACCGGCGCCTCATCCTCGACCAGAAGCACGACGCCGTCGCCGCTGCGCTGGGTGCGGCGCGCCGGTGCTGCGGGCCGAGGTGCCACCTCGGCTGCGGCAGCGGGTTCATAGGCGGGGAAGTAGAGCGTGAAGGTCGTGCCCTGGCCGACGACGCTGTCGCAGAAGATGAAGCCGCCGGTCTGCTTGACGATACCGTAGGCGGTCGAAAGGCCAAGTCCGGTGCCTTCGCCCTGGCGCTTGGTGGTGAAGAAGGGCTCGAAAATCTTCGGCAGCTTGTCCGCGGCGATGCCGCAGCCGGCGTCGGAAACGCGGACCACGACATAGCGCCCCGGCACCACCGTCGCGCGGTCGCGCAGAAGCGGTTCGCGCAAGGTCACCGTCTCGGTCTCGATTCTGATCTCGCCGCCATCGGGCATCGCATCGCGGGCATTCACCACGAGGTTCATGATGACCTGCTCAAGCTGGCGCTTGTCGGCCCTGATGGTGCCAAGCTCGGGGTCATGCGCGAAGGAAAGCCGCACCCTTTCGCCGACGAGGCGGTTGAGAAGGTGGGTGAGGTCGGCAAGCGTGTCGCGAAGGTCGATCGGCTGCGGCTTCAGGGTCTGCTTGCGCGAGAAGGCGAGCAGCTGGCCGACGAGGCTGGCGGCGCGGTTGGCGTTCTGGTTGATCTGCAAAAGGTCGGCATAGTCAGGGTCGGTCTTGCCATGCCGCAAGAGGAGAAGATCGCAATGTCCTGAAATCGCTGTCAGAAGATTGTTGAAGTCATGCGCGACGCCGCCCGCAAGCTGGCCGATCGCCTGCATCTTCTGGCTTTGCACGAATTGCGCCTCAAGCGTCTTGAGCTGGGTCGCGTCCGAGAGGATCGCGATTAGGCCGGGCCGGCCTTGATCGAGCGTGCGGGTCAGCGTCACCTGCAGGAACAGGTCCTGGTCGTCGCGGTGGAGCCGCAGCACCTCGGGCCGTTCACCGCCGCGGCCGGCGACGGCATCGGCGAGCCAGTCCGAGACCGGCCGCCCCAGCCCTTCGAGAAGCGTCGCAAGTGCCGTCCCCGCCGCATCCTCGCCGAGAAGCCGGCGGGCGGCGCGGTTGATCTCGTGGATGGTACCATCGGCACCCATGCGTAGAAGCGCGACCGGCAGGGTTTCGAAGGAGGCGGGGTCGTTGCCCTGGCTGGTGGTCGTGCCCTGCGCTGGCAGAAAGTAAAGTTCCCGCCGCCCGCCCGGCCCTTCAACCTCGACGACAAGGGCACGGACTGCGCCGTCAACGCCGCGAATCTCATGCTCCTCACCCGCCCGGACCGGAAGGTCGGTGAAGATGCGGTCGAGCGTCTTGACCCTTTCGCCCACGAGCCGGCGCAGGGATTCGTTCATGAAAAGGATGGTGCCGGTGCGTGAGACGGTGAGCATCGGCAGGCTGATCGTCTCGGCGCCGCGTCCGCCGATGGCGCGTTCCGCCATATCCTCAAGCCGCCAGAGAAAGGCCGCTTCGCCGATCCTGTGCACCGAGAGGCGGACGTGGCCACGGCGCGTCACCAGATCCTCGCGCGCGGCACCGGCGGCCTCAGCGCGGCTTTGCAGGCGGTAGAGAACGGCGGCGGGATCGGCGAAGACCTCGCGCAGCGCCCGCGCCAGCGTCTGGCCGCCCCGGCTGCCGAAGCGTTCCAGGGCGGCGCGGTTCTGCGTCTCCACCTCGCCCGCCGCATCGGTGGTGAAACTTGGCGCCGCGTCATGTTCGATGAACCGCGCAATATGGCCCTTGATGCCACGCTCCTCGACCTTCGCGCGGGCGCCGAACGCCCCGGTGACAAGCGCCACTGCCGCGAAACTGGCCCCGGCCGAGAGAAGCGCCACCATCGGCAAAGTCGCCTCGAACCAGAGCGCCGCTGCGCCGCAGACCGCTGCGGCAAGGACGAGAAGCAGCGCCTTCGGTGCGGCGGCGAGCGCGGTTCGGGTGACGGGATCGGAATAAAGCGCCGGATGCGACACCGGAGGACTCCTTCGAATTCGGTTCTTTCGCATTCGCGCGAGAAAATCTTAAGTGCGGCTTAACCGCCCTCGTTTCACAATCTAAAATTGTGCAAATATTAAGTCACACGCGCGACAGATGTGCAGTATAGAAGCCATCCCCAGCTTCAACCGGCGTGATGAGGCGTTCATGCCGCAGGGTGAAGGCGGGATGGCGGGTCAGGAAGGCCTCGATCTGGTCGCGGTTCTCTTCCGCCAGAAGCGAACAGGTCATGTAGATGAGCCAGCCGCCCGGCGCGGAAAGCGCCGCCCCCCGGTCGAGAATCGTCGCCTGTACCCGGACGAGGTCTGCCAGCCGCTCCTGCGTCAGCGTCCATTTCGCGTCAGGCGCCCGGCGCCAGGTGCCGGTGCCAGTGCAGGGCACATCGGTCAGGACAAGGTCGAAGGGCGCATGGCGGGCAATGTCGTTGCTCGCGAGAGCCGTCACCCGGACCCCGGCCCGCGCGGCCCGCGCCGGCAGATCCGCCATCCGCTGCGGTGCGGCATCATGGGCGAAGAGCTTGAGCTTGCCCCGCGCGGCCATCGCAAGCGTTTTGCCGCCGCCACCGGCGCAATAGTCGAGAACGCGCATCCCGTCCTTCAGCGGCAGCGCCTCTACCGCCGCTTGCGGGGCGGCATCCTGCAACTCGACAAACCCGCTGGCATAGGCGGCCGAGTTGCGAATTTTGGAGGCGTTTTCCGTTACTTCCAGCGCGAAGCTCGCCAGAGCGTGCGGTGCCGCGCCGATACCGTCCCCGGCGAGGCTGGCAATCGCGCCCTCAACCGTGCCCTTGCCTGCGTTCACCCGCAGGATCGCCGGCGCCCGTTCCCGCATCTTCACCAGAACCGCATCGGTCAGCGGGCCAAGTGCGCGCTCCAGCTGCGGCCCGATCCAATCCGGGCAGTCAAGCGCCGCCCAACGCGGCAAAGCGGTGGGATCGGCACCGGCAAGCTCGGCGGCGGTCAAGGGCGGCGGGCCATAGCCGTCTCCGGTAAAGATCTCCGCCGGATCGGTGCCTGACGACCGCAAGAGCCCGATCGTCAGCTTGCGCCCGTCCGGCGCACCGCCGCCGCCAAGTGCGGTGAAGGATCTCAGGCACCGCAGCGCATCGTAGACGTGGTCGCGCACCGCCGCGCGGTCGCGCGACCCGGCGAAACGGCTGCCGCGCGCCCAGCCGGTCAGCGCCTGCTCGGCGGGCGATCCGCCAAGCACTCGGTCCAGAATCCCGATCGCAGCGGCGATCCGTGCCGCGGGCGTCATCCGCCCTACCCGACCCGGTAGTTCGGGCTTTCCCGGGTGATCTGCACGTCATGGACATGGCTTTCCTTCAAGCCCGCCCCGGTGATGCGGACGAAGGTGCAGCGGCTGCGCATTTCCTCGATGGTGCGGTTGCCGGTATAGCCCATGGCGGCGCGCAGACCGCCGACCATCTGGTGAACGACCGTCGCCGCCGGACCCTTGTAGGGCACCTGCCCCTCGATCCCTTCCGGCACCAGCTTGTCGGAAGCTGCATCCTTCTGGAAATAGCGGTCGGCCGAGCCGCGCGCCAT
>DJUV01000164.1 GCA_002440625.1 Rhodobacteraceae bacterium UBA6273
CGCATCAGAAGGCCTGCCCGATGCCGAAGTAAATCTGCATTCCATCCCCGGTCGACCCCGAAACCGGCATGGCGAGGTCGAACCGTATCGGCCCGAAGCCCGTCTCATAGCGCAAGCCAAGGCCCGCGCCGGCGTGGGCTTCAGTCGCGCCGCCGAAGAAATCGCCGGAGGTGATGTAGCCGAAATCGTAGAAGGCCACGGCGCCAACCTTTTCGGTCATTTCGGCGCGAAGTTCCCCCGACAGGCCTACAAAGCTGGCGCCGCCGGTGTCGATGGTGCCGCCGCCCGGTCGCGCCGAATTGACGCTTAGTGACTGATAGGGTTGGCCCCGCACAGTACCGCCGCCGCCGGAGTAGAAAAGAAGGTCGGGCGGGGTCTGCAGGATGCCCGAACCGCTGACCGTTCCCGCCTGCACCCGCGCCGCCAGCACGAACTTGCCGTCTGGCCCGAAGGACCGGTAGATCCGGGCATCGGTCTTGAACTGCGCCCCCGACCCGGTGCCGTCAAAGCCGAGGAACGGGGTGATACCGGCCTGCAGGTAGAAGCCTTTTTTCGCGTTGACCGGATCATTGCGGCGCTCCCATGTCAGCGAGACGGGAAGCGACAGGGATTTGTAGTAAAGGCTGCCGATGTTGTCGGTCGCCGTCTCATTGGAATAGGTGATCGCGGCCTCTGCCGTCAGCGTGTCGCCAAAGATGCGCGTCAGGCCGAAGGTCACCGCCTGGCGGTCGACCTGCCAGTCGGCGAGGTCAAGGCGCTGAACGCGCAGGTCGACGAAGGCCGTCGCATCCGTCACAGGCGTCGCCGGGCGGTCGATGCGGACGCCCGCGTCATAGCCCATTTCGCTGTCCTGACCGCCGATGCGGGTCAGCGCGGCGTCGAACTTCAGCCTTTCGCCGCCACCCAGAAGGTTGCGGTGCAGCCAGTAGCCAGAGAGATCCAGCCCTTCCGATCCTGACACTTCCGCGCCGAAGCCAAAGCGGCGGAGCTTGTCTTCGGTCAGCGCCAGATCGACATCGAGCGTGCCGTCCGCACCGGCAGTTTCGCTTTCGGTCAGCGCGACCGAACTGAAGATGCCGGTCCGGCGCAGCCGCTTTGCGACGGTTTCAAGCTCTTTCGGGCTATAGACCTCGCCCTCTGGGAAGCCGGCGATCTTGAGGATTCGTTCGAGCCGCATGCGCTCGTTGCCAGTAACATTGAGCGTGCCGAAGCGCAGCCTTGGTCCGGGGTCAAGGAGGATCTCGGAGCTGAGAAGATGGGTGCGGTGGTCGGCAACGACCGACTGGCCTGCAACTGCCGCCTTGGCGTGGCCGAGGTTGCGCCAACCATCGACGCCAGCATCGGCGGCGGCGACGATGGCCGTGGATTTCGCGGGCAGGGTGTCGCGGTAATCGGCGGGAAGCACGGTTCGGCGGGCATAGGGCTTCATCCGCGCCGCCGAGAAGGTGAACTGCGGGCCCGGCGTCACCGAAACCGTGATCCGGGAAATCTGTCGTGGGGCATCGAGCGGCGCGATATCCGCCGCCTCCTTGCCGTCGATCAGGATGCTGATGACACCGGAATAATAGCCCTCGGCGTAAAGTGCCCCGACCAGATGGGCATACTCGGCCCGTGCCGAGGCAAAAAGCGTTTGCGGATCGGTGGTTTTCTCGTCTTCAGCGCTGAGGAGGAGGGACGCGTTCTTCAGCTTGTCGCGTAGGTCGTCGCTGGCCCCCGGTGTCTGAAAACTCAGCCGGTCAAGGGCGCGCCCCTCGCGCAAGGGAAATGGCAACAGTGCCGCACCGGCGAGCGTCGCCAAAAGGACGCTTCGAAAGTGCCGATGCATACAGATACCCCCCTGAACCGAAACGCCGCCGCACCTCAAGTCGTCGCAAAAAACGAACGGAAGTTCCAGACGCCTTGCGCCGGAACGGCGATTCCTCGCGCCTTGCCCGCGATAACGTGATCGGTCCCAGGGCGGTGCGCTTCACAAGGCGCCGTCAGCGGCCGGTGCTTGCTGCCGGTCTTGCGCCAAAGAGGATGTCGAGATGATCGGCGAGATAGATGCGGAGCCACGGCGTGTAGCGGTCGGGCTGCAACGCGATGTCGCGCTGCAGCTCTGGAAGCGGGGTCCAGCGTACCTCCATCACTTCGGACGGATCGGGGGCGAGCGGCAGGTCGGGCGCAACCTCAGCCATGAAGATGTCCACCACCTCATGCTCGATCATGCCGCCGCCGACATCGGCGCGGTATTCGACCTGCCCGGCGGCACGGGGCGTCACGCCGTGGATGCCGAGTTCTTCGGCCAGACGGCGTTCAGCACAATCGGCGGCGGTTTCATCCCAATGCGGATGGGTGCAGCAGGTATTCGCCCAGAGGCCGGGGGTGTGATACTTCCCCAGCGCCCTCCGTTGCAGAAGGATCGCGCCGCCTGCATGAAGAAAGACAGACACCGCCTTGTGGCGGAGCCCGTCGCGATGCGCCTGGAGCTTGTCAAAGGGCCGGAGCCGGCCTTCAACCCAGGCCGGAATCAGCGTGGCCGCGGTCACGACACCTGTTGCGGGGTCTGCGTGGCCGCCGCCCGGCGCGAAAGTTCCTGCCGGTAGAGTGCCAGGAAATCGACCGTGTCGATGTTGAGCGGTGGAAAGCCGCCATCGCGCGTCACGTCCGAGATGATCCGCCGCACGAAGGGGAAGATCATCCGCGGGCATTCGATCAGGAGGAACGGATGAAGCTGATCCTCCGGCACGCCCTCGATGTGGAAGATGCCGCCGTAATCCAGTTCAAGGAGGAACAGGGGCGCCTTGTCGGCCTTGTTGGCCGAGGTCACCTTGAACTTGCTGACGACTTCATACTGGTTTTCGACATTGCGCTTGCGGGCGTCGAGGCTGACCTGAACCTGGATGTCCGGCTGGACCTCGGCATTGGTCAGGCCCTTTTGCGCCACGACGTTTTCGAACGACAGGTCGCGGACATACTGGCCCAGCACCTGCATCTTGATCTGCGGCGCCGTCGGCGCCCCGTTGCCGTTGGTGGTTTCGGCCATATCGAACACTCTCTCCTGAGGACCGTTATTTGGCGGGCGGTTTAGCAGCTTGCCTGCGCCGCCTCAATGCCGTGTCCAGCCCGACGGGCGGTTTCGCTCCGGCGGCGTAGGTGTGTCGATCTCGGTGAAGTCGCCGTCGATGATATCGGGACGGTGCGGTTCCCGACGTGGGGGGGTGCCGAATTCGAACCGCTCCACCGTGATCCGGCGTGACAGAAAGCGAAGAACGGCCGCGCGCACCGGCTTGATGAGAAGGAGGATACCAAGCGTATCGGTGAAAAAGCCCGGTGAGATGAGAAGCGCACCGGCAAGAAGAATCATCGCCCCATGCGCGATCGGCTCACGCGGGTCGCGCAGTTCCTGAAGCGAGCTGCGCAGGTCGGCCATTGCCACCGCGCCCTGCATCCGCACCAGCCAGCTTCCGGCAATGGCGGTCAGAAGCACGATGGCCAGCGTCCAGCCAAGGCCGATGACGCCCCCGACCTTGATGAAGAGCGTGATTTCGATCAGCGGAATGGCGATGAACGCCAGTAGCAGCCACATGTCTTTCCTTTCCGGCCGTCTGTGGACTTGAACCGGCCTCTCACCTACATAAGTGGGCAGTAACAATATTGCCAATCCGTCCGGCACCGCCCGATCCCGGCAGAAGCCCAGAAGGCCCGAATATGAACAGTTCCATCATCCAGATTCTCGTTCTTGCCGGGATAGCGATTTTCCTCATCCTGCGGCTGCGGAGCGTGCTTGGCACCCGCGAGGGGTTTGAAAAGCCCCCTGCGCCCGCCCCGGTTCCCGATTCTCGCCGCGGCAAGTTCGAGGTGATCGAAGGCGGCCCCGACCGCGATATCAGCGATCATGTGCCCGAAGGTTCCCCCGCCGCGCAGGCGCTGGCGGCAATGAAGCTCGCGGAACCTTCGTTCTCCGTGTCCGAATTCCTGCGCGGCGCGCGCGGCGCCTATGAGATGATCCTGATGGCATTCGAGCGTGGCGATCTGGCCGAGGTGAAGCCTTTCCTTGCGGCTGATGTCTATGACGCCTTCTCCGAGGTCGTCGCGGCGCGCAAGGCGCGCGGCCTGTCGGTTGAGGCCGAATTTGGCGGTATCCGCGAGGTGACGCTTCAGGATGCCGAGTTCGACCGCAAGACCAGCGAGGGCGAAGTGACAATCCGCTTCGCGAGCGAACTGACCTCTGCCACCCGCGATGCTTCCGGGAAGGTGGTGGAGGGCAGCAAAACGGAGCTGCGCCGCCAGCGTGACGTCTGGACCTTTGCCCGGACGATGGGCGCGAACGACCCCAACTGGCAGCTTGTCGCCACGGGTGAGTGATGCTGCCGGAGCGGGCCGGCGGGACGGGGCGACTCTCCGGCTGGTCGGCAGATGATCATGCGGCCGCCTATGCGGTCTGGCGGTTGACGGACAATGTGTCGGCCGCCTGTGACGATCCACGGAGCTTCTTCGAAAGCCGGTTCGTCGTTTCGTCGCAGCCCTGTCACTTCACCGGCTACTATGAGCCGGAGCTTGAGGGTCGGCGCGCTGGTGATGCGCGCTTTTGCCATCCGCTCCACGCCGCGCCTGCCGGTCTTGGCGAAGGCCAGGTCTGGCATTCCCGCCGCGAGATCATGGCAGGCGGCCTTCTCGACGGGCTGGAACTGGTCTGGCTCGACAGCGCCATCGAGGCTTTCCTCGCGCAGGTGCAGGGGTCGGTGCGGGTGCGGCTTGAGGATGGCAGCACCCTCAGGCTCGGCTATGCCGGGAAGAACGGGCATGAGTATCGCTCGATCGGTCAGGAACTGATCCGGCGCGGCGCGATTGCCGCCGAAGCCATCTCGGCAGAAGCGATCCGCGACTGGTGCGCGGCCAATCCGGGTGAGGTCGCAAGGCTTCTGGCCCACAACCCGTCCTATGTCTTCTTCCGCGCCATCAACCTTGCGCCAGACCTCGGCCCCATCGGATCCTCGGGTGTGCCGCTTACCGCGATGCGCAGCCTTGCCGCAGACCCAGCCCATGTGCCTCCCGGAAGCCCTGTCTGGGTCGAATGCGGCTCTATTCGGGCGCTTTTTGTGGCGCAGGACACCGGGAGCGCGATCAGGGGCGCAGATCGCGCCGATCTTTTCTGCGGCTCAGGCGCCGAAGCTGGGTGCATCGCATCGGGGCTGAATGCGCAAGGAACAATGCACGTGTTCCGGCCCCGTGACGCGGTGCCGGCATGAGCCGCAAGCGCCGGGGCCTTTCGCCCGAGGATGAAGACCTTTGGCGCCGTGTCGCCGCCACGGCGGTTCCCATGCACCGGCGGCAAGCCTCGGCCCTGCCGGAGCCTGAGCCGAAAGCAGCCGCCCGACGACCCGTGACCGAGATGCCCGCGGACTTCACCATCGCCCCGGCGCCGCGCCAGTACCGGTCGCATGTCACGCTGCAACCTTCGGTCGAGGAAACCGTCGCCGCCCATCCTCTCCGCATGGATGCGGGCACCTTCCGCAAGATGAAGCGCGGCAAATCTGAGCCCGAGGCGCGGATCGACCTCCACGGCATGACCCTGGCCGAGGCCCATCCCGCGCTGATCGGCTTCGTCCTCAGGGCGCAATCGGCTGGCAACCGGCTTGTTCTGGTCATCACCGGCAAGGGCAAGCGCCGCGACGATGATGGCCCGATCCCGCAAAGACTCGGCGCGCTTCGCCATCAGGTGCCGCACTGGCTTCACGCACCGCCGCTTGCCGGGGCCGTCCAGCAGATCGCGCAAGCCCATCTCCGCCACGGCGGCAGCGGGGCCTATTACGTCTACCTGAGGCGGCGGTGACCGGTTGGCGTCAATGACCGAGAGGCGCCAGCACGATTTCGGTTGCGTTCTGAATGGTCAAAGCAGCGCCGGGCAGCAAGCCGGTACGGAGCGCGCCATCAGACGCGAAAGCTGCGTCGAGATCGGGCAGACGTTCCAGCATCGCGATCAGCGCCGGAGAATCGCCGGGGTTGAAATGGCCGGCGCCGGTGGAGAAGGCCGTGGTATCAACCAGCGTGACCTTCAGATCGGCAAGGCGATCGACATCCTTGATGTTGCCCAGCCTCTGGCGCTGTCCGGTCAGGTCGGCCGAAAGGCCAAGCGCCCGGTCTTTCCTTGAGGTGAAAATCACGAAAGGTTCTGGCAGTTTGCCGATCTTTTTGGCCTGAGCGCGAAACACATCGATGTCGATATCCGGCGAGACAAGGATCACGCCGTCGATCTTCGACATGACGCCCCCGTTCCTTGCAATCGCGATCTGCCTCAGCGCCTCCATCGTGACCTCGGTGCCAAGCGAATGGGCCACGATAATGATTGTCCTCGCTCCTGCGGCCTCAACCTCGCCCAGCAGTTTCTCAAGCCCGTCTCGGGCGATGGTGGCGCTGTCGTGGTCATAGGCATAGCCCATGAAATCGCCGCGTGAGGCCCATGAGAAATGCACGAGCGCCGCGGTCAGGCGAAAGTCATGCCCAAGCTGTGCCGCACGGTAGACGCCTTCATGAAACCGGGTGTTGTAACCATGAACGAAGATCACCGCTTCGCGCTTGTCGCCGGGCTGGCCAAGGATAGCGCGCCTGAGGTCGGCGCGGAAATCGGCCCCTCCGCGATAGGTCTTCATGTCGGTAGCGAAGAACTGGGTATTCGGGTCCGACTTGGCACCTTCTTTCGGACTGTGGAGCCTGCCCCGCTTCCGTTCCGGCGGCACCGAGACATCGAGCCGGGCATATTGCATGACCTCAGTGCGCCGGCCGCTGTAACCGCCATAAGACTTGACGTAGGGCGCGCGGGTCGTGCCTACAAAGACCCGCTCTGTCTGGCCCGATCCGACACTGGAGGGATCCACAACCAGACTGCCACGCGAACTGCATGCGGGCACGAGGAATGCGACAAGGAACAGGATAACCAATCGGTTCATGGGGCCTGAAACGGTAACGATTGTGTCGACTTAGCATGAAAGCGTCAAAAACTCTACTTATGCCATTCGCTTCTGCCGGACGGAACCGCCGCTATTGGTTGCGCGGCAAGACCGGCGACATGATGATCTGGGTCGTGTTCTGCACGGTCAGCATCGCCCCGGTAATGACCCCTGTGCGGCCCCTGCCGTCGCTGGCCAGCGCGTCGTCCACGCCGCTGATGTTGCCGAGGATAGCAAGAAGCGCTGGCGAGCTTGCCACATTGAAATGACCCCCGCCGACCGAGAATGCCGTCGTATCGACCAGAGTAACCTTAAGTCCGGCGAGCGGCGTCGGATCGGGCAGGTTGCCGACGCGGTTCGTCTGGCCGGTGATCCGCGCCGACAAAGCCAGCGCCTTGTCCTTCTTCGAGGTGAAGATGATGAACGGGTCGGGTAGCTTGCCGATGGTCGCGGCCTGGCCCTTGAACACATCGACGTCGATATCCGGCGACATCAGGATGACGCCGGCGATCCTGTCGAGCACCTTGCGGTTACCCTGAAGCGCCAGTCGAGACATGGCTTCCATGGTGATGAGGCTGCCCATCGAATGCGCGACAAGGACTACTTTTTCGGGGCCTGCACTTTCGACGTTTTTCAAAAGCTGCTCCAGCCCCCGGCTGGCGAAGATCGCGCTGTCGCGGTCGTAGACATAACCGAGCGCACTGGCGCGCGACGGCCAGGCGTAATGGACCAGCGCACCGGGAATCTTGAGGTCATGGCCGAACTGCGCCATCCGATAGGTGCTTTCGACGGCATTGTTGTTGAAGCCATGCACGAAAATGACCGTATCGCCCTTCTTGCGCGCGATTTCGCGGCCTAGCGCGCTGCGGAAACCGGCTGCGTCGTTGTAGAGGGTGCGGTCGACGGTCAGAAACTGCGTGGCCGGGTCAATCGGGCGATGCGGCCGGGGCAGCGGGATCGAGCCGAGCGGGCGGTCTGGCGGAACCGACACGTCCACCTTGCCGTAGCGCATGACCGGGGACCGACCGAAGCCGAGCATGCTTTCCACTGTCGGGTCGAGTTCGCGCGTCGTGCCGACGAAGATCGATTCGACGGTGCCGGGCTTGGCGCCTTGCGGCACGAACTGCATCGTCGCACGGGGAGGCGCGCAGCCAGCAAGGACAATGGCGAGAACGAAGACTACACGGCGCAACATCCAGAAATCCAACTCGGGTAAAACCAGAATCGGACCTAACGGACGTCAGGCCCTAAAGAACATAACGCGAGATATCGGCCGACTGCGCAAGGGCACCGACGTTCTCCTCGACGAAGGCCGTGTCGATGGTGACACTCTGCCCGCCGCGGTCCGGCGCGGTGAAGGACAGTTCCTCGAAGACCCGCTCCATCACCGTGTAAAGCCTTCTGGCGCCTATGTTTTCGACACTCCGGTTGACCTCGGCCGCGATCCGGGCGAGGGCGTCGATGCCGTCGGGCGAAAAACTGACTGTTACACCTTCTGTTTCCATCAGCGCGGAATACTGCCGGGTCAGGGCGTTGTCGGTCTCGGTCAGGATGCGCACGAAGTCTTCTTCTGTCAGCGCGCGAAGCTCCACCCGGATCGGCAGGCGGCCCTGAAGTTCAGGGAGAAGGTCCGACGGCTTGGCGATATGGAAGGCGCCGGAGGCGATGAAGAGGATATGGTCGGTCCTGACGGCCCCGTATTTTGTCGAAACCGTGGTGCCTTCGATCAGCGGCAGAAGATCGCGCTGCACGCCTTCGCGGCTGACATCGGC
>DJUV01000253.1 GCA_002440625.1 Rhodobacteraceae bacterium UBA6273
GCCGGCCAGCACGGCGTGGCGACGGCGACCGTCTGCGCCAAGTTCGGGCTGAAATGCGTGGTCTACATGGGTGCGCACGACGTGGAGCGGCAGGCGCCGAACGTCTTCCGCATGAGGCTTCTCGGGGCCGAGGTGGTACCGGTAACCTCCGGTCGCGGTACCTTGAAGGACGCGATGAACGACGCGCTCCGCGACTGGGTGACGAATGTGCGCGACACATTCTACTGCATCGGCACCGTTGCCGGCCCGCATCCCTATCCGGCGATGGTCCGCGATTTCCAGTCGATCATCGGCAAGGAAGTGCGCTGGCAACTGGCAGAGCAGGAAGGCCAGGGGCGGTTGCCCGACACGGTGATCGCCGCCATCGGGGGCGGGTCGAACGCGATGGGTCTTTTCCACCCCTTCCTCGATGATCCGTCGGTGCGCATCATCGGCGTCGAGGCGGGTGGCAAGGGTGTCGATGAAAGGATGCAGCATTGCGCCTCGCTCACCGGCGGACGGCCCGGCGTGCTGCATGGCAACCGCACCTATCTTCTGCAGGACGAGGACGGGCAGATCCTCGAAGGCTTCTCGATCTCGGCCGGTCTCGACTATCCCGGCATCGGGCCGGAGCATTCATGGCTGCATGAGACGGGGCGCGCCGAATACGTCTCGATCACCGACAAGGAGGCACTTGAGGCCTTCCAGTTGTCCTGTTCGACCGAGGGCATCATTCCCGCGCTGGAGCCGAGCCACGCGCTGGCCCATGTGATGAAGATCGCGCCGAAGCTGCCCAAGGACCACATCATTGTCATGAACATGTGCGGCCGCGGCGACAAGGATATCTTTGCCGTCGCCAAGCATCTCGGCTTCGAAATCCGCACCTGACTGGCTGGTGCCGGCCATTTTCCCGGCGCCTCCGCGATTCGCGGGCGGTGCGGCGGGGCGCGCCGTCGCGGCACCCGGCGATGTTCCTTGCCGAAGAAGATTGTCCGCCGTTCGCCGGAACGTGAACAGTTTTGGCGGAAACACGGCTGCGCCATGCCATTGGTGACACATCGTCACCAGTAAAAAGCCTCATAAACCCTGGTTTATAGGGTTTACCCTTCGGTTTATGGCGTCGAGAAGCGTTTGCATTCCAACTGGATAGGCAAAGGGCGTCCACTCACCCCCCTCTGTCATACGAGTCATGCAAGCGAGGATAGAACGATGATCCATTCTACCAGTGCCTTCGCCACTCACACCCCCGCGATCCGCGTCAGCGTATCGTCCGAACGTCTTGGCGCCATAGTGCGCGAACAGTTGATGGCGATCTCTGCCGAAGGTTATGCCGATTTCGACGTGCGCTGGAACGGCATCGCGCTTTCGATCGAGGCGCGCAACGACCGCGCCATCCTGCGGCGCGACTTCACCCCCGTCGGCACGCTGGCGCTGGAAAAGATCGTCGGCGCGGGAATCACCGTGGAACGTTACTTCGACACCGACGGCATTGCGCTCGTCCACGAACATATCTACGCAGATTCCGACGATCGTTGATCGTACCGCAACGCATTGGCTCGTTTTTAACGATTTTCTTGCCCCGTGAAGCGAATGTTGCCAAGAGTCTGCCAGGGGCGAGTGTGTCACGTGATGATGAACCGACGCGTATTCTTGCTGACCTCCGCGGGCGCACTTCTCAGTGCCTCCTCTGGCTTAGCCGCAGCCACGCCTGAAGATCTCGTCGCACGCGACCTGACCGGTGCCGGTTTCCGCATAACCAGCCGCGAAAGAACACTTCTTGGCCGGGTGCGCTTTGTTGCCGTGCGCGGCGAGACCGAGCGTGAGGTCGTGCTCGATCCCTCTTCCGGCGAGATCCTTCGCGATTTTTCTCGCGACTCCAGTCGCGGCGCCGGACTGGAAAGCTCCGGCGACGGCAGCGCTGCTTCCGGCGAACCCTCGGGTGGCGGCGAAGGCCATGTGTCAGGCGAGGGCGGAGGCGAACCTTCCGGCGGCGGCGAGACAGCCACGCACGAAAGCACGAGCGAACCGACGCACGAAAGGAGCGGCAGCATAACCAGGGACGTGTCGCAATGACCCTTCGCCGCGCCGCATGCTCCGGTTTTCGGCGGTCATCTGGGCGGAGCCGGCGGCATGCGTGATCTGGTGCTCATCACCCTGCTTCTGGTCGTGCAGATCGTCAGCGCCTTCTTTTTCGTCGGCCAGACGCTGCTGACCGTCTTCAACATCCAGCACAGTCCGATCAGCTGGGAACTGCGTGAAATGCTGGAGATCGCCGCAGCGCTTGGGCTGACCTTCGGCGCGCTCCTTGGCGGTCTCGTCCTCAGGCGCAGCCTCAAGCGGCAGAAGCGGGCCGAGGATCAGCTGCGTCAGGTGTCTGGCGCCTTCATGGAACTGATGCAGAGCCGTTTCGCCGACTGGGGCCTGACCTCGGCCGAACGCGATGTGGCGCTTTTCGCTATCAAGGGGATGAGCACTCAGGAAATTGCCTCGCTGCGCGGCACCGCCGGCGGCACCGTCAAGGCGCAGACCAATGCCATCTACCGCAAGGCCGGCGTCACCGGGCGCTCGCAGCTTCTCAGCCTCTTCATCGAAGACCTGATGGACGAGGACATGCTGCCCGCGCTGAACCAGATCGCCGCCAATGACCGCGAGGCCGAACCGGCACTGCAAGCGGTCAGCTGAGCGGCGCGTCCGCCGCGTAAAGCCGCAGGACTTCCAGCGAAACGATTTCGGTCGCGCTGCGATGTGTGGCGGCAAGCCGCACATTGGGTGCGCAACCCTCGTCATGGGCCTGCAGGAAGCGCGCGGCGCAAAGGCACCAGCGGTCGCCGGCCTTCAGACCGGGAAAGCGGAACTCCGGGCGCGGCGTGGAAAGATCGTTGCCGACGTATTTCGACCAGGCGAGGAACTCTGCCGTCATCACCACGCAGACGGTGTGGCTGCCGGTATCCTCGGCGCAGCTGTTGCAATGGCCGTCGCGGAAGAACCCGGTGAGCGGGGCCGCCGAACAGGGTTGCAAGGCCTCGCCAAACACGTTCAGCGATGGATAGGGCGTCACCATGGCACATCCTCCGGTCTTGGCGCCTGCCAGTCGATCCAGCGCCCGTGGAAATCCGCCCGCCCGAGCGAATAGTTGCGTCCGCCCGGCCAGAGCGTCGCCGTCACCGCGGCGCTGCCGGTGACGTCGTCGGCTTCCATCCCGAGGCGGGCGAGGGGGCGCGTGCGCGTCGCCCGCGCACCGGCTGCCTCAAGCCCGGCCAGTCCCTGCGCCTGCGTCGCGGGCGGGAAGTACTGCCAGGCGATGGTGTGGTAGACGAGGTGGAGCGTGCCGTCCGGGGAGGGCGTCAGGCGGCGCGCCAGAAACTCCGCCGCGTCCACCTGGTCCACGATGGTTCCCCGCCGGGCGGCGAGGTCGAGCGCCAGCTGCATCCGCGTCAGACGCTCCGCCTGATCCGGCCAGACATAGGACAGAAGCCGCAGCTGGTCCCGCACCGGATTGAGCGGCAGGAGGTCGGCCCCCGCCCGTTCGGTGACCTGAAGCCCGGCCCGAGGCGGCGCATCGCCGGTCCAGTCCGGGCGGAGCGTGATTGCCGGGTCGGTGGCGCCGCGTTGCCACCCCGGCCCGGCAAGCGCATAGTGATCGAAGTTGAGGTTGAGCCCCGCGCTCGCCCCCAGTTCGCTCAGCCGCATCGGCAGGCCGGTGACGGCGGCAAGCCAATGCGCTGCGGCGATCGGCACGGCGGAACGGCCAACCTCGTTGGTCTGCGGCGGCAGGTCGAGCCGGGTGTTGATCCAGCCGGCTTCGCCCAGGATCGCTTCGCAGGCGCGCTCATAAAGCCCTTCGCCCTCCGCCGGCGGATAGGCGGCGGCGAGGCCAGGCGCGCGGCCTTCCAGCACCAGCCCATGCAGCGCGCCCACGACCCTCAGTGCCAGCGATGCCCCCCGCGAGGTGATGTCGCCCGGCCAGCCCGTGATCCGGTCAAGGACCGGCCCTTCCGGCAGGCCGCGTTCGGCCAGAAGCGTCAGGAGCCTGGCGGTGAAGGGCGACCCCAGCGCCGCGCAGCTTTGCGCCTGGTCGAGAAAGGCGTCCTGCCAGTTCATCGGAACCGGTCCATGAGCTTTTGCAGCGCGCTGCGGTCATTTTCCAGCGGGGCCTCGGGGGCAGGGGCTTTCGTTTCTGCAGCGGTTTTCGAAGACCGTGATGGCGCGGTCCTGAGGCTGACCGCGTTCATGAAGCGGGTCGCGTCGCCTTCGGCCAAAGCCACAGCGCCGTCCGAGATGCCGCGCAAGAGATCGTCGATCCAGCCCTCATCGGCCTTGGCGAAGTCGGAAAGCACATAGGCCGCCACGCGGTCCTTGTCGCCGGGATGGCCGATGCCGATGCGGACGCGGGCATAGGCCTCGCCGATATGCTGGTGCATGGACCGAAGGCCATTGTGACCGGCATGGCCGCCGCCGGTCTTGACGCGGAGCCTGCCGGGGGCGAGGTCCAGCTCGTCATGAAACACGGTCACATCAGCGGGTTCGAGCTTGTAGAAACGCATCGCCTCGCCCACCGACTGGCCGGAGAGGTTCATGAAGGTCGCGGGCTTCAGTAGGACGACACGTTCCGCCCCAAGCCGCCCTTCGGCGGCCTCGCCCTGAAAGCGGGCGCGCCAGGGCGCAAAGCCGTGATCGGCGGCGATGCGGTCCACCGCCATGAAGCCGATGTTGTGGCGGTTCCGTTCGTATTTCCGGCCCGGATTGCCGAGGCCGACGAAAAGCTTCATCTCAATCCCTCTTGATCTGGACCAAGCTAGGGCCGGACGCGGCGGGCTGCAACCGGCTGCGACCTCAGCCGGTGGCGATCAGGTCGCGGGCGTCAAGGATCAGGGCAAAGTTCCAGAACCCCGCCAGTTCCGCCTCTTCCGCCATGCGCGCCGCCTCGGACGCGCCGCTCAGCCGTTCGACGCGGAAGCCGAAGCGTTCGAAGCCGCTTTGGTCGAGGGTGGTCAGGATCACCGGCAGGATGCCACGCTCAGCCGCCGTCGCGGCGAGCTTGCGGGCCAAGGCGGTGACGTCTGTGAGCGGCTCGGTCACGCGCACGCCAAGGCAGGCCCAGCCCTCACCACGCGGCCAGAGGGCGGGCGACAGGGGGACGCCCGCGGCGGTAGCGAGCGCGCCGCCGGGTGCAGCAGAAGCGGGGCCAAGGTCGAGATCGACCGGCGCCGCATCGGTGAGCCGCGCGAGGATGTCGAGCGCTTGGGTGTCGATCATCGCCAATCCTCCGCCGCGACCAGATCCGCCGCTGCCTTATTGCCACACTTGGGCAGGTCGACCGCCGCAAGCGCGCTTCGCAGTTCCGCGCCCTTGCCGCCGTCGAGGAAGGCCGTGACCTCGCGTTCGAGGAGCAAAAGTTCTTCTGCCGCCACCGTTACCGCCAGCCCGCGATCCGACGCGGCCCGCGCGCGGCGGTCCTGATCGTCCATGAAGCCCGCCATCTGCGGCACGAAGATTGCCGGCAGGCGATGGTAAAGCACCTCGTGGAAGGAATTGTAGCCGGCGGCCGTGACCACAAGATCGGCCGCCGCCGCGTAGTCCGGAGCGTTGCGGGTCTGGCAGACGAGAGTGTTCTTCCAGCCGTAAAGGGCCGGCGGCACGGTTGACCCCGGCCAGATCAGGGTCAGGTGAAGGCAGCCCTTCCGCCGCTCGCAAAGCGCGCTCAGAAGCTGCATCTGGGCGGTGCGGTCGGCGGCGACACCACCGCCGAGCATCGTCACCACCAACTCGCGGAACTCCCGCCCCAGACGCTCGGCCAGCTTGGCGCGCGTCGTCGCTGCATCGTGTGCCGGCCGGTCACCGACGATCGGCCCGACCTTGCGGATATGGCGGCCGAAGCTGAGATCGGTGTTCAGTTCGGGAAACGCCTCCTCTGGCACGATCACCTGGGCGAAGGTGCCTTCGCGGTGCAGGGCGGACGGCGTGATCTGACCCGCCTGCCAGAGGCCGCGCCTGATCCAGGTCGCCTCAAGCCGCTTTTCAAGGATGGTTCGGTGGATCGAATCGAAGACATAGCCGCCGTCGAAGACCAGCCGGTCGCCTTCGCGAAGCGCGCGCCTCAGCCGCATGAAATTGACGAGGTCGTTGGCATGTTCAACGCCGTGGACCCGGCTTTTGGAGACGAGCGGCAGGCAGTCATAGCCCGCAGCGCTCAGCATCGGAATGCAGCTTGGGAACGCGGCAAAGGCGATCTCACGTTCCTTCGGCATCTCGCGCACGACAAGCATCGCGCGCCGGGCGTGGCCAAGGCCATTGCCGTTCGTCGGCAGGAAAAGGATGCGCCCGGTTCCGGCCGGTTCAGGCGCGACTGGGGCGGTGAGGCCGATCATCGTCTCAAGCGTCTCGATCCTGAGAAGCCCGGCCCATGAACTTTCCGCGACCCGCCGCGCAATCTCGGCGCGGTTGGGCAGTACGGTGTGGCTGAGGTAATTCGGGAGCGCGGCCAGATGCTGTGGCCCGCGCAGCACCGGGGCGTTAGTGCCCGCGAAGGCGGCATCCATGGTGCAGTCGATGAGGGTCCGGCCCCCGGCGATCACATCCGTCGCGATGGCGGCGAGGCGGTCGCTTGGCGCGCCCTCGCCGGCGACTACTGCCACATCAGCCAGTTGTGCCAGCGCTGCGGGGGCGAGGTCCGCAAGACCGAGGATGCGGGCGGGGGCGAAAGGCAGGGCCTTGAGATGGTCGCGCGCCCGACCCGGCAGCACGACATGAAGCCGAAGCGACGGCAGGTGGTCGAGCGCCAGCAGGGTTGCCAATGTCCCCGGTTCCGCCAATGCATCCGCCGTCAGCAAGAGGATGAGGTTCGGCACCTGCCCCGCCGCCTGGTCCGGCAGGGGAGCTGCCGCCGAAAGCCCTGTGCTGCCGGGCAGAGCGGCAGGCGCAAGGGCGGCAAGGTCGATGACCTGCGGCTCGCGCCCGGTGGCATAGGCGATCTTCGACTGGGCGGAGATGCGCGACTGGCGTTCGGGGAAGCGACCGATCACGGTAACAGGCGCCTCGGGCGCGAAGTCGATCTGCCGCAGTCGGATCAGGACCGGCTCCGCGACCGCCTCTGCCGCGACGACGATGAGGCGGTCGATCCGCGCGCCGGTCAGGTCGCGGAGGTAGGGCGCCGCTTCGTAGCGCCCGCCACGTTCCAGCGTCTCAGGCAGCGTCGTGTCGTCGATCACTGCCGGATGCCCGCGCGCCGAAAGCTGCGCCGCGAAGTGGACTTTCGCCTCGAACCCCTGATCGGTCCGCTCTCCGGCTTCGATCAGGATCATGCCGCGGCCCGTCCGCCGGCCCGGTCTGCGACCGCGCCGAACATCGCCGCGAAAGCCTCTGCCGAAAACCGCGCCATCGCTGCCTGCCCGCGCGCAACCTGGGCGCGGTAGAGCTTCGGTTCCGCCACATGCCGCGCCACGATGGCGTCCACTTCATCCGGTGCCGCGCCGATCACCCCGCCGCCGAAGCTTTCCGCCGTGGCCGGGTCCGAGATGACAACCTTCCCCGCCGCCATCGCCTCGGCCAGGACGCGGCCGAAACTTTCGCGCCAGGCGGGCGAGGTGAAATAGACCATGAAGTCGATCATCCCGAAGTATTCCTCAACCGACTTTGCCCCGAAAGGGAGAAGCGTCCAGTGCGGGCGCGCCAGCCTTTGGGCGATCAGGCCGTCGGCGCCGAGAATGACGTTGGCGCCGGCATGGGCGGGAAAGCAGCGGTCCATGATTTCGAGCGAAGGGAATTTCTCGAACCCTGCCCGCGAATGCCTTCCGCGCCGGTCTGCCGGGGTGGCGGTCGGCGGCAGGGTTTCGAAGGCGCAGATGTTGAACCAGTCGTCGGGGAGCACCTGCCAGCCCGCCGGGGCGCCCTGACGCGCGAACCAGCCCGCCAGCGTGCGCCTGTTGGCCGCCGAGACCGGTGCGACATGCTTGCGGAGCGCCAGCGTCGCGCGGTCGATCAGGGCGAGGCACTTGGCGGCATCGAAGCCCTCCACCCCGCCAGGCCGCTCGAAATTCTCATGCGTCACCGCGATGAGGTCGCGGCAGAATATCCGCGCCCCGAACTGCCGCTCAAACTTCAGGAATGCCGGATTGTGCAGAATAACGAGATCGGCCGAAATCACCGGCGCGTCCCAGACGGGTTCGATCCCCAGATCGTCAAATGCGGTCTCAAGCGCCGGCGCGACAGTCCGGCCCCGGAACATGCTGCCCTCGACCGCATGAACCGTGATCCGGCCGAACCTTGCCGCTACTTTCAGCTCCGCAGCCACGGCCGAAGAGGTGCCGCCCGGAAACCGCGGATCGAGCACGTAGGCAATTCGGAGCGGTGTGCGCATCTTGGCTGGGGTTCAGTAGATATCGCTCTCGCCGCCCAGATGCGCCAGCGCGAGGTCGGAGGGCGGCAGCGTCGCGGTCGGCGCGTTGAACCAGAGGAACTGCTGCTGCAGGTTGGTCGCCATGAAAGTGCGCAGTTCCGCAGCAAGCGGGTCGTCACCGATCAGGAGGTCGGGATTGGCCTGCAAGAGCAGGAGGAGTGCTGCGGTATTCTTGGTCAGGATATAGCGCTCGATCTCCTGCAACTGGGCGAGCGAATATTCCGCAAAGGCGCCCTGCCCCGACATTAGGATCAGGGCGGTGACGATGGTGATGAGTCTCGGGGCGGGCATACGGTGGTTACTCTCGTTTCATCTCAGTTCAACGCCCCGGCACGCAATTGGCGCACCAGCCGGTCCTTGAGCATCTGGACCTGCGACGGGCCTGCTGCGGCGGCGCGGTTTTTCTTCGTCTTGGCGGGTTTGGCGGACACTTTGGCGGCCGTGGCACCGCCCCGGCCCGCCAGCCAGACCTCAACCGTCCCTTCTGGCGGTTTCGGGGAAAAGTCGGTGAAGTCGCGAAGTCGCGCCCCCAAGACCCCGGCTAGGCGGGCGGCGATCGCCTGATCCTCGGGCGAGTAAAAGCGTACATTGGTCTCGCGGATATTGACGGCCACGGTCTTCGGGGTGATCGCGCCGAACCCGGCGGCTTCGAAGGCGTCGGCGGCGGTTGCGATCTCGGCCTCGGTCAGGGTCGCCGGGGCGTGGACGATCAAGGTGAATACTTCGGTCGGCGCGGGCCGCGCCACGGGCAAGGGCACGCCTTGGCTCCCGAGCGGGAGATCGCCAGGCCCGGCCAGCGGATCGGCCACTTCCGGCGCGCTGTAGGAGGCGGGCGTGGCCAGAGTTCCGGGCAGCACGGGCAGGGGCGGCGGGGTATCTGATACCATCCTCGGCAAGGCCGGCGCAGTCATCGCGAAGACGACCGGAAGCGGCACCACCGGGCTGTCGAAGTCCAGTTCCGGCGCGGCGGCCGAAAGTCCGGGTCCGGCAGCACGCTCCGGCGCGGGCGCCGTCGCTGGTGCGAGGGTCGGCGCTGCGGCTTCGGGCAAAGCGAGGCCCGCCATCGCCACCGCAGGAGCGGCGGCCATCTGCGGGCCGACCGGGCCGCCGCCGGTGATCGCGGGCAGCGTGGCAGAGACGTAGGTGACATTCGAAAGTTGCGGCGTGTCGGGGCTTGGCGGCAGGACCTCGGGCGCGGGAAGGGCTATCCCGGCCAAGTCCTGGGTGCTGACGCCGGGGGCCGCGACGGTGGGCCCCTCGGCAGAGATGCTGACTGGGGCGCTTGTTCCGGGGCGTGGCGCGCTGGCGAACCAGTAGCCCATGCCGATACCAAGGGTGACGCCGAAGGCCACGCCACCGGCCACCTGATAGAGCCTCAGGCGCCAGGCCCCCATCGTTGCAGCCGCGACTGCAGGGGCGATGGTCGCCGGGGCGGTCGCCGGTTCTTCCGTGACCGGGACCAGCGCTACGATGGTTTCTGGCGTGGCGGCGGGACGAGCGGCCTTGGCATGGACACGCGCCGGCGTGACCTTTGCCGGTGCGACCGAGGCCAAAGCAGGCTTCGCTGCCGCCTCGCGCCGTGACTTGCCCACTTCGCCGCGCAGGTATTCCGGGCGCTCCCAGGGTTTCGGTCCGGGCAGGAACTGCGGCTCCTGGGTATCCCCACGCTCGGCCAGCACCTTCTCGCGCTCCGCACGCGCAGCCGCCAGCCGCTGGTGAAACGTGCCCGTCTTCAACAGATCATCAATGCTTGGTCCATCGGGACCGGCACCGCGCGACCGCGCCAATGGCGTCGCAAACTCTGTCATAACCAACCCTCGACCTCAGCAGCTCCGGGTGCAGCCCCGGTGATCGCCCCCCGGCGATCGAAACCATCGCGGTCGTCCCCACCCCGCGTACCAGATATACTACCCGCCTTGGGCGGCGCATTCAAACGAAGCTGGCCGGATCGGGGGAATTCCAGACCCTGAACCGCCGTTCCGGTGACGTTGCGGCAGGGTTTTGCCCGGAATCATCGGCGGAATCCCGAGTCCGGCTGCAACATCTGCTAGGGCGACGGCGAATCGGAACGCAGACGTCAAGGCCGCGGAGCCCTTCGAAGAGGGCGTTCAGAGGCGCGAAGGAATCCCGACGAGGCGCGGCGGGATCAGGCCGTCGCCGCCAGCTTCCGGGCCGCCGCACGCACCAGGTCGGGCATTTCCCGCGCCGGGTCTGCCGCAAGGTCGAGGAACTCGCGCCGCATCCGCGGCTCCCAGAAATCGAGGATATGCTGGGCCACGCGCTCGGCCTTGTCCTCGTCCGGCTGGCTGGCGAAGAAGGTGGCGATCTGCTTGGCCATATAGAGAAGCTTGTCAGGCGACATGGGTTTGTTCTCCGCGCCGAATGCGCTCTGGATGGGTGAAAATCTCGAAGCCGTCGCCGCGGGCGATGGCGGCAAGGGTGATCCCGGCAGCCTCGGCGAGGCGGAGCGCATGGGCGGTAGGGGCCGAGACGGCGATAAGGACGGGCACGCCGGCCATCGCGCATTTCTGCACCATCTCGACCGAGACGCGGCTGGTGATGACGATGGCGCCCTCGCGGCCATCGGTTCCCGTCCGCGCCATCGCCCCGGCAAGCTTGTCGAGCGCGTTGTGCCGCCCGACATCCTCACGCGCCAGTACGACTCCCCGGCCGGGAAGAAAAAGCCCGGCGGCATGGACAGCCCGTGTCCGGGCATTCAGGACCTGCAGCGCCGAGAGGTCGCTGACCGCCCGGTCCACGCTGGCGGCGTCAAGCACCGCGCCCGCGCCCACAGGGGGCAGCGGACGCACTGCTTCAGCAAGACTTTCGATGCCGCAAAGGCCGCAGCCGACCGGCCCGGCCATTGCCCGCCGGCGCGCTGCCACTGCCTCGGCCCGCTCCTCGGGCAGCCAGAGCCGCGCCTCGATGCCCTGCGCCTGCTCGACGATCTCGATGCCCTCGATCTCTCCCGCCGCCGCGACGATGCCCTCGCTGAGGGCGAAGCCCACGGCGAAATCCTCAAGATCGGCGGGGGTCGCCATCATCACCGCCTGGGTGGAGCCGTTGAGGACGATGGCAATGGCCGTCTCTTCCGGCACCGCGCGGGTGGCGTCATGCGCGGAAGCCCCGCGCGCGACCACTGTCTTCACCGATTGGACCGGCTCGGCCACAGGCCCTCACTCCGCCGCCGGCAGGATGCGCCGGGCCCGTTCGGCAAGTTCGGTATAGTCTTCCTGCCACTCGCTCGGCCCGTTCGAGAGGCCGACCTGCACCGCCGTCACCTTGTATTCCGGGCAGTTCGTGGCCCAGTCGGAATAGTCGGTGGTGATGACGTTGGCCTGCGTTTCGGGGTGGTGGAAGGTGGTGTAGACCACGCCGGGGCTGACCCTGTCGGTCAGTTCGGCCCGAAGCGTGGTTTCCCCCGAACGCGAACCGAGTCGAACCCAGTCACCGTCCTTGATGCCACGCACCTCGGCATCATGCGGATGGATCTCCAGCATGTCCTGGTCGTGCCAGACAAGGTTCTCCGTCCGCCGCGTCTGCGCGCCGACGTTGTACTGGCTGAGGATGCGCCCCGTGGTCAGCAGAAGCGGGAAGCGCGGGCCGGTCTTTTCGTCGGTCGGCACATATTCGGTGTTCATGAAGTGGCCCTTGCCACGCACGAAGCCGTTGATGTGCATGATCGGCGTGCCTTCCGGCGCCTTTTCGTTGCAGGGCCACTGCACCGATCCCAGCTCGTCGAGCTTGGCGAAAGAGACCCCCGCGAAGGACGGGGTCGTCGCCGCGATTTCATCCATGATCTGGCTCGGATGGGTGTAGGTCCAGTTGCCGCCCATCGCATTGGCCAGCATCTGGGTGATTTCCCAGTCGGCATAGCCCTGCTTCGGCGCCATCACCTTGCGCACCATGTTGATCCGGCGCTCGGCGTTGGTGAAGGTGCCGTCCTTTTCAAGGAAGGACGAGCCCGGCAGGAAGACATGGGCGTAATGCGCCGTCTCGTTCAGGAAGAGGTCGTGGACGATGACGCATTCCATCGCCGCAAGACCGGCCGAGACATGCTTGGTGTCGGGGTCAGACTGCAGGATGTCCTCGCCCTGGCAATAGAGGCCCTTGAACGAGCCATCGACGGCGGCGTCGAGCATGTTCGGAATGCGCAGGCCGGGTTCGTTGGAAATCGTGACGCCCCAGAGCTTTTCGTAGATCGCCCGCACCTCGTCGCCATGGACATGCCGGTAGCCCGGCAGTTCATGCGGGAACGAGCCCATGTCGC
>DJUV01000065.1 GCA_002440625.1 Rhodobacteraceae bacterium UBA6273
CGGACCGAGGCCATGCCGTAGCCGTGCCCGTCCATCGCGCCCTTGGCGGCCGCAATCAGCGCGAGGTGATCGGCAAGGCCAAGGTAGTTGTTGGCGCAGAGGTTCAGCATGTCGCGCCCGGCAACCTTCACATGCGCGCCCTGCGCCGAAGTGATCAGGCGTTCGCGCTTCATCAGCCCGTCGGCTTCGATGCCGCGCAGGGTATCGCCCAGGTGGGAAAGAAAGGTCGATTTGTCCGTCATTGCAGATGATCCTCCTGAATAGCGGAATACGCGTCGATCGGGCTTTCGTCAATATAGCGGATAGCAATCCGCAAAACAGGAATCGCTCACCTAACTGTTCTGCACGATTAGGATCGCGCGGGCGGGGCCGCCTTCGGCTTCAATCCGGTGTGGTCTGTCGGCGAAATAGCGGGCGGTGTCACCGACGCCGAGCTGCTGACAGTCATCGCCCGATACGACCTCCACCTTGCCTTCAAGGACGGTCAGGTGCTCCCGGCATCCCGGCCCGTGCGGGTCGCTCACAAGTTTGCCTCTGGTCTCAAAGCGCAGGTCATAGACTTCATGCTCCCCGGCGGCCTCTGCCGGCGACAGGATGCGAATCTGCACGCCCTGTCCCCTGCCGCCGATGACCGGGGCCGCCTCGGCGCGGATCACCTCGATCCCCGGCGCGGTGCGGCCTTCGAGAAGCCCGGCGAAATCGACCTGCAGAGCCTGCGTCAGATTCCAGAGTGTCGCGACCGTGGGACTCGATTCGCCGCGTTCGATCTGGCTGACCATGGACCGGCTGACACCCGATAGCTTCGCCACGGCATCAAGGCTGAGGCCCTTGGTCTTGCGCGCCTCTTTCAGCGAGGCGGCAAGGCGGTCGTGGATGTCGGATCGCGCGTTCATGCGCGAAACGTGGGCCTGCGGCGGTGAAAGGTCAACGGGGCAACATCGCCTCGCCGTCTGGGTCGGAGGCTTCCGCGAGAAGCCAGTCGCGGAAGGCGATGAGCGGCGGATAACCAGCGCCGACGGAGGGCCAGACGAGGTAATAGGCCTCCGGCCCCTCCACTGGGTCTCCAGAAGCGCGCACGAGACGGCCGTCGGCGAGTTCCGGCTTCGCCAGGAATTCCGGCAGAAGCGCCACGCCCAGCCCGTGGATCACCGCCTGGATCATCGGCGCGAACTGGTCGAAGAGCATCCCTTGTTGCACCGGGCCGGTGACGCCGTGATGGGCGAACCAGCGCGCCCAGGCATTGGGCCGGGTCTCCAGTTGCAGAAGCGGCAGGCCGATCAGGTCGCGCGGGCCGGAAAGCGGATGGGCCGCGAGGAAATCCGGGGCACAGCAGGCCACCAGCCTTTCGTCGAAAAGCCGTGCCGAGCCGGCGCCGGACCAGTCGTCCCGGCCGAAATGGATCGCGGCATCGAAGCCTTCCTCGTCGAAGTCGAAGGGCTTCAGCCTTGTGCCAAGGTTGATGGTGACGCCGGGATGCACCGCGAGAAAGCGCGGCAGCCGCGGCGCCAGCCAGCGTGTGCCGAAGGTCGGCAGGATGGCGAGCGACAGCGTGCCGCCGCCGGTGCTCGACCTGACCCGCATCGATCCGCGCGAGATGAGATCGAGCGCCTTGCCGACGTCGCGGGCATAGGCCAGCGCCTGATCGGTCGGCAGAAGCCGCCGGCCTTCGCGCAGGAACAGCGTCACGCCAAGCTGCGCCTCCATGTTCTGGATCAGCCGGCTGACCGCGCCCTGCGTCAGGTCAAGGTCGCGGGCGGCGGCGAGCGTCGAGCCGGTACGGATCACCGCTTCGAACGCGGTGAGGAGAGAGATCGAGGGGAGCAGGCGGCGCGGTGTCGCCATGTATGTGTTCCATGCATAGAATAACGCCACAATAGCGCTGTTGCGGTGGAAAACAATGGCGCATAGTGCATATCAGACGCCGCCCAGACAGCCACGAGGACGAGATGGCCCTGAAACCGAAAGACGCCCCCGACCTTTCCCGCTTCGATTGGGAAGATGCTCTCCGGATGGAAGACCAACTGTCCGAAGAGGAGCGGATGCTGCGCGACGGCGCCCGCGCCTATGCGCAGGAAAAGCTGCAACCCCGCGTGATTGCTGCCTATCGTGAGGAATCGACCGACCCGGCGATCTTCCGCGAAATGGGCGAGATGGGGCTTCTCGGCGTCACGGTGCCCGAGGAATACGGCGGCATCGGTGCCTCCTACGTGGCCTACGGGCTGATTGCACGCGAAGTCGAGCGGGTTGATTCGGGCTACCGGTCGATGATGTCGGTGCAGTCCAGCCTCGTCATGTATCCGATCTATGCCTATGGCTCGGAAGAGCAGCGCAAGAAATACCTCCCGAAGCTCGCCTCTGGCGAATACATCGGCTGCTTCGGCCTGACCGAGCCCGATGCAGGCTCTGACCCCGCCGGCATGAAAACCCGCGCCACCAAGACGGCGAACGGCTATGTGCTGAACGGCGCCAAGATGTGGATTTCCAACGCGCCCATCGCCGATGTCTTCGTCGTCTGGGCGAAGTCCGATGCGCATGGCGGCAAGATCCGGGGCTTCGTGCTGGAAAAAGGCATGAAGGGGCTTTCGGCGCCGAAGATCGGCGGCAAGCTGTCGCTCCGCGCCTCGATCACCGGTGAGATCGT
>DJUV01000063.1 GCA_002440625.1 Rhodobacteraceae bacterium UBA6273
ACGCTGACCTATTACGGCGCGGAACGGGTCATGCCGCATTACAACGTGATGGGCGTCGCCAAGGCCGCGCTTGAAGCCTCGGTGCGCTACATCGCCGAGGATCTCGGCAAGGACGGCATCCGCTGCAACGCCATCTCCGCCGGCCCGATCAAGACGCTGGCCGCCTCGGGCATCGGCGATTTCCGCTACATCCTGAAGTGGAACGAGTTGAATTCGCCGCTGCGCCGCAACGTCAGCCAGGCCGACGTGGGCAAATCCGCGCTCTATCTTCTGTCCGACCTCGGCTCGGGCGTGACGGGCGAGGTGCACCACGTCGATTGCGGCTATCATATCGTCGGCATGAAGGCCGTCGACGCGCCGGACATCGACGCGGTCACAGGCCGAAACGGCAAGGAAAGCTGAAATGAACGATAGGCTGCCGCACGAAAAGGGTTTTCACGTCTCCTGGGACCAGATTCACCGCGACAGCCGGGCGCTGGCCTGGCGGCTTGACGGTCGCGGTCCCGAAGATGGCGCATGGCGCGCCATCGTCGCGATCACCCGGGGCGGCCTCGTCCCGGCGATGATCGTCAGCCGCGAGCTTGATGTCAGGGTCATCGACACGATCAGCGTGAAAAGCTACGCACACCAGAACCGCAGCGAAGCCAAGGTCACGAAAAGCCCGCAAGCCGAGCTGATGGGCGATGGCGAGGGCATCCTCGTCATCGACGATCTCGTCGACACCGGCAAGACGCTGGAACTGGTGCGGAAGCTCTACCCGAAGGCGCATTTCGCGACGGTCTACGCCAAGCCCTCGGGCCGGCCGATGGTCGACACCTACATCACCGAGGTGAGCCAGGACACCTGGATCTTCTTCCCCTGGGACATGGCGCTGCAATACGTGCAGCCGTTCCGAGGCGCGGACTGAGGCGCTGACTTGCACCCCCGGCGCCCGGCGTTACAGTCACGCCGTATAGACCCGGGAGACACGACATGACCCTGCCGCTGACGCCCTCGATGGCCGCGACCGAAGCCCCGCCGGTGATGGAGGCGCGGCGCTGGCTTGACGGCGTGGTCTTTCCGCCGGAACGCCCGCTCATCAACGTCAGTCAGGCCGCACCGATGGAGGTGCCGCCGCTGGCGCTCAGGGAAGCGCTGGCCGAAGCCGCACTGAACGACCCTGCCGCCCACCTTTACGGCCCGGTCCTTGGCCTGCCAGCACTCAGGGCGGAGATCGCCTCCCAATGGTCCGGCATCTATGGCGGCGGAATCGCGGCGGACGAGGTCGCGATCACCCAAGGCTGCAACCAGGCATTCTGTGCGATCATGTCGACGATTGCCGAGTCCGGAGATGAAGTTATCCTGCCAACGCCTTGGTATTTCAACCATAAAATGTGGTTCGACATGCAGGGCGTCACGACCGTCGCGCTCGCCACCGGGCCGGGGCTGATCCCGGATGCCGCTGCCGCCGAGGCGCTGATCACGCCCCGCACAAGGGCCATCGTCCTTGTCACGCCGAACAATCCCGGCGGCGTGGAATATCCGGCCGAAACCGTCCGCGCCTTCTATGACCTCGCCCGGCGGCGCGGCATCGCGCTGATCCTTGACGAGACCTACCGCGATTTCGACAGCCGCACCGGCGCACCGCATGACCTTTTCGCCGATCCCGGCTGGCGCGGCACGCTTGTCCATCTCTATTCCTTCTCCAAGGCCTTCCGGCTGACCGGCCACCGCGTCGGCGCGATCATCGCCGATCAGGCGCGGCTCGCCGAGGTCGAGAAATTCCTCGACACCGTCGCCATCTGCCCCGGCCAGCTTGGTCAGATCGGTGCGCTCTGGGGCCTCAGGAACCTCGGCCAGTGGGTCGCGGGCGAGCGCGACGAAATCCTCGCCCGCCGCGCTGCCTTGCAAGCCGGGTTCGCCCACCTGCCGGGCTGGCGGCTGATGGGCTCAGGCGCGTTCTTTGCTTATGCCGAACATCCCTACGACCTCGCCTCCCCCGACCTTGCCAAAAGGCTGGTGGCCGGCGCAGGCATCCTTCTTCTCCCCGGCACCATGTTCCGCCCCGCAGATGACCCGCGCGGCGAACGCGAAGTCCGCATTGCCTTCGCCAACATCGGCGTTGCCGGTATCGGGGAAATGATCGACCGGCTCGCGGCGTTTCGGGCCTGACCCGGCAAGCGGCCTTGCCCAGACCCTTCACGTAACCTAAACACCCATAAACTCGGCCCCCCGGGAGGGAACCTGACATGTCGACCCCGCTCCGCAGCAAGAAACGCGGAAACACTCTCATCTGGACGATAATGGCGCTGATCATGCTCGGGCTTGGCGGGTTTGGCGCGACCAATTTCGGCGGATCGACCCAGTCCATCGGCGGCGTCGGCGACCATGAAATCGACCTCAGGGACTATGCCCGCGCCGTCCAGCGTGAGATGCAGGCGACCTCGGCCCAGATCGGGAAGCCGGTGAATTTCGCGATGGCTCAGCAGATGGGCATCGACCAGAGTGTGCTGGCGCGTCTTCTCGCCTCGGCGGCACTTGAGGGCGAGGCAGACCGGCTTGGCCTTTCCGTCGGCGACAGCGCCGTGCGTGACCGTCTGAAGACCTTCACCGCCTTCAACGGCATTGACGGCAAGTTCGACCGCGAGGCCTACAAGCTGGCACTTCAGCGCGAAGGTCTGACCGAGGGCGACTTCGAGAGCAAGCTCCGCAACGAGGCGGCGCGGACGATCCTGCAAAGTGCCGCCCTCGGCGCCACCACCTCGCCCGCGATCCTCGATGACCGGATCACCGCCTGGGCCACCGAGACGCGGGATTTCACCCTTGCCGAACTGATCCCCTCCGACCTGCCCGCGCCGGTCGCCGCGCCGACCGAGGAGCAGCTCAAGACCTATTACGACGCCCACCCCGAGCCCTATACCCGGCCCGAGACCCGGCGCATCACCTATGTCTGGCTCTCGCCCGACATGCTCGCCGACAAGGTCCAGCTTGATGAGGCGGCGCTGCGCAAGAGCTATGACGAGCGCATCAAGGAATTCGTGACGCCTGAACGCCGGCTGGTCGAAAAGCTGGTCTATCCCGACATGGCGACTGCTGAAGCCGCGAAGGCCCGGCTCGACAAGGGCGAGGTGGATTTCGCCGGCCTCGCCAAGGAACGCGGGCTGGAGCTTTCGGACGTCGATCTTGGCGAAGTGTCGAAGGAAGACCTCGGCGCGGCCGGCGATGCCGTCTTCACGCTGACCGCGCCGGGTATCGCCGGTCCGATCGACACCGACCTCGGACCTGCGCTTTTCTCGATGAACGGCATCCTCGATACGCAGGAAGTCAGCTTCGAGGAGGCGCGCGACGACCTCTCCTCGGAAGCGAAGTTCGATCAGGCGCGGCGGACCATCGCGCAGGAGAACGACAAGCTTCAGGATCTTCTCGCCAGCGGCGCCACGCTTGAGGAGGTCACCAAGGAAAGCGAGATGCAGCTTTTCACCATCGCCTTCGACGCGACAACGCAAGACGGGATCGCCGCCTATGCGCCCTTCCGCGAAGCGGCTCTCAAGGCGAAGGACGGCGACTTCCCGACCCTCACCGCGCTGGACGATGGCGGGGTCTTCGCGCTCAGGCTCGACGGGATCGACCCGCCGGCGTTGAAGCCGCTCGACGAGGTGCGCGATCAGGTGGTGGCCGACTGGACCAAGGCCGAGACGCAGGCGGCTCTTGGCCGGCTGGCGACCGATACTGCGGCGAAGCTATCCGATCCGGCACTTCTTGAATCCTCCGGCCTCGTGACCACCCGCTACGACGATTTCGCGCGGGGCGGCTTCATCGACGGGGCGCCGCCGGAAGTGGCGCAGAAGGTTTTCGTGATGGCGCCCGGCAAGACCGATGTGGTCGAGGCCGCAGGCAAGGTCTTCCTTGTCGGCCTGCGTCAGGTGAATGCCGCCGATCTGGCTACGCCTGAGATCCAGCAGTTCCACAAGCAGGTGAACGAGCAGCTTTCGCAGGCGCTGTCGCAGGACATGTTCCAACTCTTCACCCAGACCATCGAGACCCGCGCGGGCATCCAGATCGACCAGGCAGCGGTTGCCGCCGTCAATGCGCAGATGAACTGAGGCCATGTCGCTGACCCCTTCCTTTGCAGACTTCGAGGCCGGTTGGGCCGCGGGGCGCAATCAGTTGGTCTATACCCGGCTCGCCGCCGACCTCGACACGCCGGTTTCGGTGATGCTGAAGCTCGCCGGTGCCCAGCCGATGAGCTTCATGCTGGAATCGGTGACGGGTGGCGAAGTGCGCGGGCGCTATTCCGTCATCGGCATGAAACCCGATGTGATCTGGGATTGCCGGGGCACGGAAAGCCGGATCAACCGGCAGGCCCGGTTCGATGCCGAGGCTTTCGAGCCCTTGCCCGGCCATCCGTTCGAGACGCTGCGCGCGCTCATCGCCGAAAGCCGGATGGAGATGCCCGAGGGCATTCCCGCCATCGCTTCGGGGCTTTTCGGCTATCTCGGCTATGACATGATCCGGCTGGTGGAGCATCTGCCGAACGTCAAGCCGGACCCGATCGGCGTGCCGGATGCGGTGCTGATGCGGCCCACGATCGTCGCCGTCCTTGACGGCGTTAAGGGTGAGGTGACGGTCTGTTCGCCGGCCTGGGCCAATTCCGGCCTTTCGGCCCGCGCGGCCTACGCGCAGGCGGCCGAACGGGTGATGGATGCGGTACGCGACCTTGAACGCCAGCCGGCGGGTGATGGCCGCTCGCTTGGCGACGTCACGCATCTTGGCGAACTCAGGTCCAACTTCACGCCTGCGGCCTACCGCGCGGCGGTCGAGAAGGCCAAGGACTACATCCGCGCCGGTGACATCTTCCAGGTCGTGCCGTCGCAGCGCTGGACGGCGGATTTCACCCTGCCGCCCTTCGCGCTCTACCGTTCGCTCCGGCGCACCAACCCGTCGCCGTTCCTAACGTTCTTCAACTTCGGCAGCTTCCACATCGTTGGCGCCTCGCCGGAGATCCTCGTCCGTCTCAGGGCCGGCGAGGTCACGATCCGCCCCATCGCCGGCACCCGCGTCCGTGGCGCCACCCCGGAAGAGGACCGCGCGAATGAGGCCGATCTTCTCGCTGACAAGAAGGAACTGGCGGAACATCTGATGCTTCTCGACCTTGGCCGCAACGATGTCGGCCGGGTGGCGAAGGTCGGCACCGTGCGCCCGACCGAGAAGTTCATCATCGAGCGCTACAGCCACGTCATGCACATCGTCTCGAACGTGGTCGGAGAGATCCGCGAGGATCAGGACGCGCTGTCAGCGCTTCTGGCTGGCCTGCCGGCGGGCACCGTCTCCGGTGCGCCCAAAGTCCGGGCGATGGAGATCATCGACGAGCTTGAGCCGGAAAAGCGCGGCATCTATGGCGGCGGCGTGGGATATTTCGCCGCCAACGGCGAGATGGACATGTGCATCGCGCTTCGGACCGCCGTGGTGAAGGACGAAAAGCTCTATATCCAGGCCGGTGGCGGCGTCGTCTATGACAGCGATCCCGAATCCGAGCTTCAGGAAACCATCAACAAATCCAAGGCGCTGAAGATGGCGGCGGAGAACGCGGGCCTTTTCGTCGGCCACCGCAACGGCTGACCCGAAGGCCTGCCCCTCAGGGGGCGAGCACCGCCGACAGGGGGCCGATGATCGCGTCCTTCTGGCCCGCCTCGATCCAGCCCCTGAGGGCCGCGACCGTCTCGGGCGAAGCCTTGCCGAGGATCACGATATTGCCGCCGCGCGAAGCGTCGAAGGCGGCGCGGTCAAGAAGGCGCGTCATCGCCGCCCCGTCCTGCCCCTCTTCATCCAGCAACCGGCCAATGCCGGCATAGGCCACACCGGCCCGCTCCGCCGCCTGCCGCCCCGGATTGAGGCCGCGCACCTGAGTAACGAGGCCCCTGCCCTCGGTCGCGAGAAGCGACGCCAGATGCTGGGCAATGCGGCGGTCGCTTTGCAAGGCTGAGCCCGGCCCCGCGACCAGCGCCACGGCTTCGGGCAAGGTCTGCACAAAGCCCTGATAGCTGACCTCAATATCGCTCGGCGTGGCGCCGGTCGGCATCGCGGGTGCCAGAATGGCGATCTCGTCGCCCGAGAGCCGGTAGGTCTGGGCCAGAACAGCAACGCCGGGCTGTTCGGGATCGAGCGCGATCGTCACCGGCGCACCGATCGCCGCGACCTCTTCGGCATCAGCCGCGGCGCCCGTGCCGTCGTCGGTCAGGACGATGGCGATAATGGGCTTGCCTTCGGGATTGGCGAAACTCGCACCGTAACGCGCCACGGCGGTATCGGGTGCCACATCCGCCACTTCGGCCGCCGGCTCTGGCGCGGGTTCAACCACGCCGATGCGCGGCAACCGGTTGACCTGCACGCCCGGTACTTTCTGGTTGAAGCCAACCGCTGGCCCTGCGGCAGCGCCGATGGGGGCCTGCGGGGCGACGTCGATGATGACCGGGCCGTTCCCGGTCGCGTTGCCGTTGCCGGGCGTGATGATGCGCGGCTTGAGTGCTGCGGGGGATTCCGGCGCGGGTGCCGGCACGATGGCTTGCTCGGCCTCTGGCGCAGGCGTGATGATCTGCGGCAGCGGTGATGCAACCTCGGGTTCGGGTTCTGGCACGGATTCTTCGGTGGCCTCTGGCGCTGGCGTTGGCGCGGCCTCCGCTTCCGGCAGGGGCGCTGGCGCCGCGGCTGCCGTCTCTGTCTCAGGCGCGGCCGGGACGAGATCGGGAAGGACAGCCTCGCCGGGCGGCGGCACCGGAACGGCGGTTTCCCCCGCCGGCGCTTCGGCAATGGCTTCCGGCTGCGGCGCCGGTTCGGCGATGGCTGCCGGCGCGCTCGCCTGGCTTTCAGGGGCGGCGGCGGGCATACGTTCGGTCATCGCCGGTCCGGCATCATCGGCGGCGGGCACTTCGACAACCGGCGCGGCACCAGCGGCGGGCGCGGGCTGTGGCGCGGGAAGCACCGGAGCCTCCTCCGGTTTGGCGCGGTTGAACTCCGATCCCGCCGGAACCTCCACCACCGGAGTTTCGGGGCGCGGCGTGACAGAGGCAGTTTCGGATTCGGTCGCAGGGGCTTCAGGTGCCGGGGCAGCCGCCGGGGCAGGATCGACCGGTTCCGGCGCAGGCTCGGGCTGCGGCGCAGGTGCGGGCTCCGCCGCCGGCGTTTCGGCAGAGGCGACCTCCGCCGGCGGCGCCTCGGCAGGAACCGGGGCTGGCGTGATCGGCACAGCCTTCGCCGTATCGGGCGTGGTCGGTGCCGGTGGCGCCACAGGCGGCATCATCAGCGAAAGGGCCGACACGCTCACGCTCGAAAACAGCGCCCCGGCGAGCAACCCGACAACATATCCTCTGCCCACGTCTGCCTCCGACGCCATATCCTTGTTTTGCCCGCATCCTGCCTTGACCCGGCGGCGCGGCTCTGCCCATGTATAGCCCGACATTCAGGCGTATTCATCCCCCGATTGCGCCTGCCCATGACGAAGGCCCGAAGATGCTGCTTCTGATCGACAATTACGACAGCTTTACCTACAACCTCGTCCACTATTTCGGCGAGCTTGGGGCCGATGTCGTGGTGCGCCGCAACGATGCCCTGAACGTGCAGGAGGCGATGGCGATGAACCCCGCCGCGATCATCCTGTCGCCCGGCCCCTGCACTCCGAACGAGGCGGGCATCTGCCTTGCCCTGACCGAAGCCGCAGCCGAGACGCGGACGCCGCTTCTTGGCGTCTGCCTTGGGCACCAGACGATCGGACAGGCTTTTGGCGGCGATGTGGTGCGGTGCCATGAGATCGTGCATGGCAAGATGGGCACGATGCATCATGCCGGGAAGGGAGTCTTCGCCGGCCTGCCCTCGCCCTTCCTCGCCACCCGCTATCATTCGCTGATCGTGGATCGCGCGACCTTGCCCCATAGTCTGGAAGTCACCGCCTGGCTTGAGGACGGCACCATCATGGGCCTCAGGCACCGCGACCTGCCCATTGAAGGCGTGCAGTTCCACCCGGAATCCATCGCCTCCGAACACGGCCACCAGATGCTCAGGAACTTTCTGACGGGCGCGAAGGTGCCGCTGACGGTGCCGGCATGACGCTTGCCGACATCCGGCCCCTGATCGGCATCGCCGCCGACCGGCCGCTGACCCGAGCCGAGGCCGAAGCGGCCTTCGAGGCGCTGTTCGAAGGCGCTGCCACGCCAAGCCAGATGGGCGGCCTTCTGATGGCGCTTAGGACGCGGGGCGAGACGGTGGAAGAGATTGCCGCCGCCGCCCGCGTGATGCGGTCGAAATGCAATGCGGTGAAGGCGCCGGCGGGTGCGATGGACATCGTCGGCACCGGCGGCGACGGCAAGGGGACGCTCAACATCTCCACCGCGACGGCCTTTGTCGTCGCGGGCGCCGGCGTGCCGGTCGCCAAGCACGGCAACCGCAACCTTTCGTCGAAATCCGGGGCGGCGGATGCGCTGACGCAGCTTGGCATCAACGTGATGGTCGGTCCGGAAGCTGTTGAAGCCGCTCTGGAATCCTGCGGCATCGCCTTCATGATGGCGCCAATGCACCACCCCGCGATCCGCCATGTCATGCCGACACGGTCGGAGCTTGGGACGCGCACCGTCTTCAACCTTCTCGGCCCCCTGACCAACCCGGCGGGCGTCAAGCGGCAACTGACCGGCGCCTTCGCCCGCGCCTGGATCAGGCCGATGGCCGAGACACTGGCGGCGCTTGGATCGGAACGCGCCTGGCTCGTCCATGGCGGCGACGGCACCGACGAGATTTCCATTGCCGGGGTGACTTATGTGGCAGCTCTGGAGAACGGCGCTGTGCGCGAGTTCGAACTGCACCCGGAAGAGGCGGGCCTGCCCGTTCATCCGTTCGAAGCGGTCCTTGGCGGCACGCCGGAAGAGAACACCGTGGCGCTCCGCGCACTTCTGGCAGGCGAGGCTGGCGCCTACCGCGATGCCGTCTGCCTGAATTCGGCGGCCGCGCTGGTGATCGCCGGCAAGGCTACGGACCTGAAAGACGGCGTGGCGCGGGCGCGTGAGAGCATCGACGCCGGCAACGCGGCGGCAAAGGTCGCGGCTCTGGCCCGCGCCGTTCCCTTGCAATGATCCCCGAAGGCTGGGCCGGTCTTCCCTTCTTTGCGAAGGACTGGCCGGGCATCGCGGCGCGGCTGGCGATGGAACCCGGCCCGGTCTATCCACCCAAGGACCGGATCTTTACAGCACTTGAGATGTGCCCGCCCGAAGCGGTGCGCGTAGTGATCCTCGGCCAGGACCCCTATCACACGCCCGGCAAGGCCGACGGGCTGGCCTTCTCGATCCCACAGGGCTTTCCCGGACGTCTCGACAGTCTTGGCAATATCTTCAAGGAGTTGCAGGCTGATCTTGGCGTGGCGCGGGCGCGAACGGACCTTGACGACTGGGCGCGGCAGGGGGTGCTTTTGCTCAACACCGCGCTGACCGTGCGCGACGGCGCGGCGCAGTCCCACAAGGGGATCGGCTGGGACAAGCTCGTCGCCGAGGTGCTGGCGGAGATCGACAAAGCCCCTCACGCCTTCCTGCTCTGGGGCGGCCCGGCGCAGAAACTGGCGGCGCGGCATCTGGCCCACCCCGGGCATCTCAGGGTCGAGACGGCGCATCCCTCGCCGCTGTCGGTCCATCGCGGTTTCTTCGGCTCGCGGCCCTTCAGCCGGGTGAACGGTTGGCTGGCAGCGCGGGGCGAGAAGCCGGTCGACTGGGGCTGACATCGGACCAGCGGGGGGTTTCACACCCCCCGCCCCCCCCGTGGGGTATTTTCGCAACGAAGAAGCAGGGGCTTTTCGCGGCAGGAGGCGAAGGGTAAGACGGGTGCATGGATATTCTCGAGAAGATCAAGGCTTACAAACTGGACGAGATCGCCGCCGCAAAGCGCGCGCGGTCTTTGTCGGACGTCGAAGCGGCGGCACGCGAAGCCGGGCCGGTACGCGGCTTTGGTGCGGCGCTGGCGCGGGCCGAGGCCAGGGGCTATGGGCTGATTGCCGAGATCAAGAAGGCCTCGCCCTCGAAGGGCCTGATCCGGGCGGATTTCGATCCGCCGGCTTTGGCGCGGGCCTATGAGGCCGGCGGCGCCACCTGTCTGTCGGTCCTGACCGATGCGCCTTCCTTCCAAGGCGCGCCGGAGTTCCTGACGGCAGCGCGGGGCGCGGTCTCGCTCCCGGCGCTGAGGAAGGATTTCCTCTACGACACCTATCAGGTCGCCGAGGCGCGGGCCTGGGGCGCGGATTGCATCCTCATCATCATGGCGAGCGTCGATGACGGTCTGGCGGCGGAGCTTGAGGCGGCGGCGCAGGGCTGGGGCATGGATGCGCTGATCGAGGTCCATGACGAGGCAGAGATGGAGCGGGCGCTCAGGCTTTCCTCACCGCTCATTGGCGTGAACAACCGCAATCTCAAGACCTTCGAGGTCACACTTGAGACCACGCGACGGCTCGCCCCGATGCTGCCGAAGGGCCGGCGGCTGGTCTGCGAGAGCGGGCTTTTCACCCCTGCCGACCTTGCCGAGATGGCGGCTTGCGGTGCGCGGTCCTTCCTGATCGGTGAAAGCCTGATGCGGCAGGCCGATGTCGCGGCGGCGACGCGGGCGATCCTTGCCGATCCGGTCGGGGTCTAGGCCATGCCGCTCACGCATTTCGACGATCAGGGCCGGGCGCATATGGTCGATGTCTCCGACAAGGCCGTAACCGACCGGGTGGCGGTGGCCGAGGCTCAGGTCGTGATGAAGGTGGAGACGCTGGCGCTGGTGACGGAAGGCCGTGCCAAGAAGGGCGATGTCCTCGGCGTGGCGCGGCTTGCCGGGATCATGGCGGCGAAGCGGACATCGGACCTGATCCCGCTTTGCCATCCCTTGCCGATCACCAAGGTTTCGGTCGATCTGACCCCGGACGTGACCCTTCCCGGCGTGCGGATAAGCGCCACGGTCAAGACGACCGGCCAGACCGGGGTCGAGATGGAGGCGCTGACGGCGGCCTCCGTCGCCGCGCTGACGGTCTATGACATGCTGAAGGCCGCGGAAAAGTCCATGCGCATCGAAGGTTTGCGAGTGGTGTTGAAAGATGGCGGAAAATCAGGGCGCTACGAGGCAAAGTGAAGATTCCATGCTGACCGTAGACGAGGCGCTTTCGAAACTTTTCGCCCTTTGCCCCGCCGTTGACGCGGAAACCGTGCCGCTCCGCCGGGCGGCGGGCCGGGTGCTTTTGGCGGATGCCGTCGCGCGGTTGACGCAGCCGCCTTTCGCGGCCTCGGCAATGGATGGCTATGCGATCCGCGAGGCGGACAATGTCAAGGGTACGCGGCTCGCCGTCATCGGCGAAGCGGCGGCGGGGCGTGGCTTCGCCGGATCGGTCGGAGCGGGACAGGCCGTGCGCATCTTCACCGGCGCGCCGGTGCCGGAAGGCGCCGAGCGGGTGGTGCTGCAGGAAGATGTGACCCGCGAGGGCGACACGATCACGCTTGGCGACAGGCTTGAGACGGGCGCCAACATCCGCCCCGCCGGGCAGGATTTTCGCGCTGGCGACCGGCTGGCGGCGCCACGGCGCCTCAGCCCTGCCGATCTTGGCCTTGCCGCCGCGATGAATGTCGCGGAGGTGAGCGTCGCCCGCCGCCCCGCCGTGGCGCTGATCGCCACCGGGGACGAGCTGGTGATGCCGGGCGAGCCGCCGGGGCCGGACCGGATCGTTGCCTCGAACAGCTTTGCGCTGGCGGCGATGGCCGAAGCGGAAGGCGCCGAGGTCCGACTTCTGCCGATTGCCCGCGATACGGAGGAAAGCCTTCGCTACACGCTGTCGCTCGCCGCTGATGCCGACATGATCGTGACCATCGGCGGCGCCTCGGTCGGCGACCATGACATCGTCGGCAAGGTCGCGGGCGATCTTGGGCTTGAGCGCGCCTTCTGGCGCATCGCCATGCGGCCGGGAAAGCCGCTGATGGCCGGGCGGCTGGGTAGGTCTGTGATGCTTGGCCTGCCTGGAAATCCTGTATCGTCAATTGTTTGCGGACACCTCTTCATGCTTCCGATGATCCGCGCGATGCAGGGCCTGCCAGCCCGCGCCGCCTCCCGGCAAAGGGCGCGGCTCGGCCAGCCGGTCGCCGCCAACGGCCCGCGCGAGCATTACATGCGAGCGAGGCTGCGGCCCGGCATTGGGCTGACGGAGATCGTTCCCTTCGAGCGGCAGGACAGCGCGCTCCTCTCGATCCTGACCGAGGCCGATGCACTTCTGGTCCGGCCTATCGGCGATGGCCCCCGCACGGCGGGCGACGAGGTCGAATACATCGCTATCTGAGGGGCCGTTTGCGAAAGGCCTGGCGCAAGTGTTTGACACAAATCGGGAACGCGGCTAGAACATGTCAGGAACAGTCCGCAACCCGGCATGAGGAAAACAGGCACATGCTGACCCGCAAGCAACTGGAACTCCTGGATTTCATTCAGAAGCGGATGGTGCGCGATGGCGTGCCACCCTCCTTCGACGAGATGAAGGATGCGCTGGATCTGAGGTCGAAGTCGGGCATCCACCGGCTTATCACCGCGCTTGAGGAGCGGGGCTTTATCCGCCGCCTGCCGCACCGGGCCCGCGCGCTTGAGGTCTTGAAGCTGCCGGAAGCGATGGAGAAGCCGGGGTTCAGCCCGAGGGTGATCGAGGGCGACCGTTCCGACCCGCCAAGGGGCGCGATGCCGGTGAGCCAGGTCCATGCGCTGGAACTTCCCGTCATGGGGCGTATCGCTGCCGGGGTGCCGATCGAAGCGATTTCCGAGGTGTCGCACCATGTCGCGGTGCCGGGCTCCATGCTCTCGGGGCGAGGCCAGCATTACGCGCTTGAGGTCAAGGGCGATTCGATGATCGAGGCCGGGATCAACGATGGCGACATCGTGGTGATCCGCGAACAGACCACCGCCGACAATGGCGATATCGTCGTGGCGCTCGTCGAAGGACATGAAGCGACGCTGAAGCGTTTCCGCCGCAAGGGCGGGATGATCGCGCTGGAAGCCGCCAACCCCGCCTATGAGACGCGGGTGCTGCCCGAGGATCAGGTGAAGGTGCAGGGCCGGCTCGTCGGCCTGATCCGCAGCTATTGAGCCGCGGCAAGCCGCCGCCTCTCATCGGCGGCGCGGCTGTTCCAGAGCCTTTTGCCGGCGACATCCCTTGCGCTGACGATCTGCGTTTCGGCGCCCCTCTGCCGGAAGGCGAGCGCTCCGGTCTGGCGCAGGCGGGTCTGGTCGAATACCTCGCACGCATGGCGGTCGGCACCTTCCGGCCAGTCGCCGTTCAGGACCATCATCGTTCCCGGCGCGGCGCTGGCGCAGAGGGCGACGGCGCGATCGGGGGCGGACTTGCCGGTCAGGTGATAGATCGGCCTGTCGCCGAAACGTCCCTGCCATTCGCCGCGCTTGGCCGGCGCGCCGCCCCGGGCGAAGGCCGCCTCCTGCAAGGCGGGGTCGCCGTCATCCTCAAGCCAGTTCTTGGCGATGAAGCCGCCGCCCTTCGGCTTCGAAAGGATGCGGCCCCCCTCGCCCATCACGCCGACCAGCCCGCCGTCGCCGGCAATCAACAGCGCCGGGCGTTCCACCCCGACCCAGAGCGCAAAGGCGATGACCGCAAGCGTCGCCCCCCCAGCCCTCAGCCAAATGGGTCGGGCGATGAAGGCGGAGAGGCCGCCGACGGCAAGGAGCGGCAAGACCAGCGCAGGCGGCGTCGGCACCGCGCGCACCGCGCCATCCATCGCCGCGACATAGTCGGCTACCTGAAGGATCAGCGTCGTCCCTACCCCCATCGCCCAGAGCGCTGGCCCGGCGATGCCGAAGGGCGCCAGCACCGCCGCGATCACGCCGGCGGGCATGACGATCAGGCCCATGATCGGCACGGCGGCGAAATTGGCGATGAGCCCGTATTCAGCAATGCGGTTGAAATGCGCGGCGGCGATGGGCGCGGTCGCTGTCCCGGCGGCGAGGGAGGAGAGGACGAGCATGGCAGCTGGACGCAACGGGCGCGGGATGTTCTCCTGCATCTTCCCCCAGGGGCCGAAAGTGACGATCAGCGCCACGGTGGCGCCGAAGGACATCTGGAAGCCCGGCTCGACCAGGCTTTCCGGCTCTATCACCAGCAGGACCATGGCTGCGATGGCGACGGAGCGGAGCGAGATGGCGCGGCGGTCGGCGAGGACCGCGACCAGCATCACCGTCACCATGACCCAGGCGCGCCGCGTTGCAACGTCAGGCCCGGCGAGGATGAGATAGAGCGTTGACGCGACAAGGGCCACGGCGGCGGCAAGCTTCTTGGTGTTGAGCCTCAGCGCAAGGGGCGGCACCAGCGCCAGCCCGTAGCGGAGCGCGCCGAAGACGAAGCCGCTCAGAAGCCCCATGTGGAGGCCCGAGATCGAAATGAGGTGGGAGAGGTTCGAATTCCGAAGTGCGGCGTTGGTGGCGGCGTTCACGGCTGACCGGTCACCGGTCATAAGCGCTGCCGCGAAGGCGCCGGACTGGCCGCCGATCGCCTTCTGCATTCCTTCCGACAGCCACATCCTGACCCGGAACGCGGCCAGTCCCAGGCTGTGGTCGGACGGGGCAAGTTCAAGCACAGGTGTCCGCGAATAGCCGACACCGCCCAGCCCGGAGAACCAGGCGAGGCGCTGGAAGTCGAAGCCACCGGGAGCCACCGGCCCGTCAGGCGGCGAAAGATGCGCGGTCAGGATCACACGCTGGCCGGGTTCCAGCGCCGTGCCCTCGGCGGCGTCATGGAGTGCTATCCGGACAAGGCCGGGCGTCCGCTCGGGCGCGGTGCGCGACAGCACCAGCTGGTCGAGCGTGATGCGCGGCTGGTCGGAGAAGGACCGGTCGATGTCGACGATCCTCCCCTCGACCGGCCCGTAGTAGCGGAAGGAAAGCACGGGGGCGGCAACCGCATGTGCCCGCCACACCGCGAGCGCGAACCCCGCCGCGACCAGCGCCACCGCCATGGCCGGGACGCGCAGGAGGACGGAGCCGCGTAGCGCCAGTGCCGTTGCCGCCAGAAACGCCACCAGCGCCGCGCCCCAGACCAGCGGCCCCGGTTCGGTCGGCAAAAGGAAATAGGGACCGATGCCCAGCGACAGGAACACCGGCGCCCAGGGCAGAAGGTTGCCCCGCGCCGCATCGAGCGCCTCCAGCGGTCGGATCAGCCGTCGCACCCTTGTTTCCCTGCCTGCCAATGCCTATTGAACGCGGGACCCAGCCTCTCCGCTCATGGTTTCCGAAAGGTTAACGCGCGTATGTCCGAGATCGTCACCCGCTTCGCGCCCTCACCCACCGGCTATCTCCATATCGGCGGGGCAAGGACGGCGCTCTTCAACTGGCTCTTCGCGCGTGGGCGCGGCGGCAAGTTCCTTCTGCGCATCGAGGATACCGACCGGGAGCGTTCGACCCCCGAAGCGACGGCGGCGATCCTCAAGGGCCTGACCTGGCTTGGCCTCGACTGGGACGGCGATGTCGTCAGCCAGTTCGACGGCAAGGACCGCCATGCCGAGGTCGCGCATGAGATGCTCGCGCGCGGCACCGCCTACAAGTGTTTTTCGACCCAAGCCGAGATCGAAGCCTTCCGCGAGGCGGAAAAGGCGCGCGGCGTCAGCTATCCGGTCTTCCTCAGCCCCTGGCGCGATGCCGATCCGGCAACGTATCCGGATGCGCCCTACGTGATCCGCATGAAGGCCCCGCGGACCGGCCAGACGGTGATCGACGACAAGGTGCAGGGCAAGGTGGTGATCCAGAACCCCACGCTCGACGACATGATCGTGCTACGGTCGGACGGAACGCCGGTCTACATGCTGGCTGTCGTCGTGGACGATCACGACATGGGCGTGACCCATGTGATCCGGGGCGACGATCACCTCAACAATGCCGCGCGCCAGCAGATGGTCTATGACGCGATGGGTTGGAAAGTGCCGGTCTGGGCGCATATCCCGCTCATACATGGGCCGGATGGAAAGAAGCTGTCGAAGCGCCACGGCGCGGTCGGGCTCGAGGAATATCAGGCGATGGGTTACCCCGCCGCCGCGATGCGCAACTACCTCGCGCGGCTTGGCTGGGCGCATGGCGACGCGGAGTTCTTTGGCGACACCGAGGCAAAGGAATGGTTCAGCCTTGAGGGAATCGGACGCGCCCCGGCCCGGCTCGACTTCAAGAAACTGGAGAATCTCTCGGGCCAGCATATCGCCGCAACAGCCGATGCCGATCTGCTGCCGGAAATTCTGGCCTTTTTCGGTGCGGCAAAACTGCCCGAACCTTCGCAACCGCAGAAAGACGGGCTGGTGCGGGCGCTTTTCAGCGTCAAGGAGCGGGCAAAGACATTCACGGAACTAATTGAAAAGGCACACTTCGTGTTAACCAGTCGGCCCATATCCATGGACGAGAAGGCAGCGAAGTCCCTTGACCCGGTATCCCGTAGTATACTGTCAGAATTGACGCCGCAGTTGCAAAGTGTTAGCTGGGAGCGCGACAAGCTGGAGTCCGTCGTGGCAGGCGTTGCCGAGGCACACGTAATGGGGCTTGGCAAGGTCGCCGGGCCGCTTCGGGCGGCCCTCGCGGGACGCGCGGTCACGCCCAGCGTCTTCGACATGATGCTGGTTCTCGGGCGGGAAGAAACCCTCGCCCGGCTGAAGGATCTGGCGGACTGAAGCCTCACGGGCCCTGATCCGCGTCGTTCACGATCCGGCCCCGCCCCCCCTGGCGGCCGGATGACAGAAAAGGAGCACGGGATGGCCGAGACCACCAAGACCGCCAAACTTACCCTTGACGGGAAGACCTATGAACTCCCGGTGCTGAAGGGAACCATCGGCCCGGACGTGATCGACATTCGCAAGCTTTACGGCGAGGCGGACGTCTTCACCTACGATCCCGGCTTCACCTCGACCGCCGCCACCGACAGCGCCATCACCTATATCGACGGCGACAAGGGCGAACTGCTCTATCGCGGCTATCCGATCGAACAGCTGGCGGATCAGTCGCACTATCTCGAAGTCTGCTACCTGCTGCTTTACGGCGAGCTGCCGGACAAGGCGCAGATGGCCGATTTCGAACAGCGCGTGACCAAGCACACGATGGTTCACGAGCAGATGCAGTATTTCTTCCGCGGCTTCCGGCGGGACGCGCATCCGATGGCGACCATGGTCGGCGTTGTCGGCGCCATGTCGGCCTTCTATCATGACAGTACCGACATCTCCGATCCCTGGCAGCGCGAGGTCGCCGCGATCCGCATGATCGCCAAGCTGCCGACCATCGCCGCGATGGCCTACAAGTATTCGGTCGGCCAGCCCTTCGTCTATCCGAAGAACGCGCTGAGCTATGCCGGCAACTTCCTCAACATGTGCTTCGCGGTCCCGGCCGAGGACTACGTGGTCAACCCGATCCTCGAAAAGGCGATGGACCGGATCATGATGCTGCATGCGGATCATGAACAGAACGCCTCGACCTC
>DJUV01000126.1 GCA_002440625.1 Rhodobacteraceae bacterium UBA6273
CGCCGCCCGCGCCGAGTTCAAGCATTTGGAATATTTCTACTTCCACAACTGCCTCTACGAAGGTGTCTGGCGCGACAATCGCCGCCGCTGGGACCAGCAGATGCCGACAGCGGAAGTGCTGCGCACCTATGGCGGCAGCTACAAGGCGATCTTCGTCGGTGACGCCGCCATGTCGCCCTATGAGATCCTGCAACCGGGCGGCGCCAATGAACACTGGAACCCCGAATCCGGGCAGGTCTGGCTCTCGCGCGCCTGCCAGCAATGGCCGAAACACCTCTGGATCAACCCGGTTCCCGAGGCGCACTGGGCTTATTCCCAGTCTACCCGCCTCATCCGCGACATCTTCAGTGAGGCCATGGTGCCGATGACGCTCGACGGAATTGCGCGGGGTACAAGACTCCTCCAGTAGAGGCATGGACTTCGCCGAAAGCCCGGCCTAGCGTCCGGCGAAACCCGGAAAAGCCCATGACCGCCATCGACCAGCAGCAGGCCCCGCCCGTGCAACAGACCACATTCGCCATCCTCGTGGCGATCGGTCTTTGCCATATGCTGAACGACATCATGCAGTCGCTCCTCTCGGCGATCTACCCGATGCTGAAGGACGATTTCGCGTTGGACTATGGCCAGATCGGGCTTCTGACCCTCAGCTTTCAGGTGACGGCCTCGCTGCTTCAGCCGGTCGTGGGGATATTCACCGACCGCAAGCCCCTGCCGAAGTCGCTGCCCATCGGCATGGGATCGACCTTCTGCGGCCTGATCCTTCTGGCCTTCGCGCCGACCTATCCGATGCTTCTGGCCGGGGCGGGGCTGATCGGCATCGGCTCGGCGATCTTCCATCCGGAGGCAAGCCGCGTCGCGCGCATGGCCTCGGGCGGGAAGTTCGGCCTTGCCCAGTCGCTTTTCCAGGTCGGCGGCAATTTCGGCACCTCCATCGGCCCCCTGCTCGCCGCCTTCATCGTGGTGCCGCTCGGCCGCCCGTCGGTCGCCGCCTTCTGCCTGCTGGCGGCGCTTGGAATCTTCATCCTCGGCCGGATCAGCCGCTGGTACGCCACCGCGCTGACCGCCGCAAAAAGCCGCAAGCCAGCTGACAAGACACTGCCCCTGCCGAAGGGCCGCATCGCGACAGCGCTGGTCGTCCTTGCCTTCCTTACGTTCACGAAGAACATCTACACCGCCTCGATCTCGAGTTACTACACCTTCTACCTGATCGAGACCTTCCAGCTTTCCACCCAGCAATCGCAGATGATGCTGTTCCTCTTCCTCGCGGCAATGGCGGCGGGGACGATCCTCGGCGGCCCCATTGGCGACCGCATCGGGCCGCTCGCCGTGATCTGGTTCTCGATCCTCGGCGCCTTGCCCTTCACCCTTGCCCTGCCCTTCGCCAACCTCTTCTGGACCGGCGTTCTGTCGGTGGCGATCGGCCTTGTCATCGCCTCTGCCTTCCCGGCCATCGTGGTCTTCGCGCAGGAACTGATGCCGGGCCGGGTCGGCATGGTGGCCGGCATCTTCTTCGGTTTCGCCTTCGGCATGGGCGGCATCGCGGCGGCGGTGCTCGGGATGATGGCCGACAGCTACGGCATCGCCTTCGTCTATCAGGTCTGCGCCTGGCTGCCGGCGATGGGGCTTCTCACGATCTTCCTGCCGTCGCGGCGAAAACTGAAGGTCGCGGGCTGAGGCGCTTCCAACAGCCTCGGGCGCACCCCATATTCATGCCATGCTGAAGCTGACCCCGATCCTTCTTACTGTCCTCTACGCCGTCCTCATGTACCAGTTTTCGGTCTGGCGGACGAAGAAGGTGCTCGACGCGCAGTCGCGCCCGCTGGATGAGCCGGGGCTGAGGGGAGAGATCGACCGCTTGGCCCGGGCGCTCGACCTCGGGCACATCCCCGTCCATGTTTATGCCATCGACCCGGTAAACGGCCTTGCCGCACCTGACGGACGGATCTTCCTGACCGAAGGTTTCCTGAAGAAGTACCGCGCCGGCGAGGTGACGGCGGCGGAGCTTGCGAGCGTCGTGGCGCATGAGCTTGGCCATGTCGCCCACGGTCACGCCCGGCGGCGGATGATCGACTTTTCCGGGCAGAACGCGATCCGGGTGGCGCTGGCGACGGTGCTTGGCCGCTTCATTCCCGGCATCGGCATCTATCTTGCCGGGTTCCTGACCTCGCTCCTGGCAGCCCGGCTTTCACGGCAGGATGAATATGAGGCGGACGAATGGGCCTCGGCGCTGATGGTCAAGGCGGGGCTTGGCACCGGGCCGCAGAAGTCCCTCTTCCGCAAGCTTGAGGCACTGACCGGCGGCGGCGGGGCCGGGACGCCCGCCTGGCTACTGAGCCACCCGAAGACGGCCGAGCGCATCGCGGCCATCGAGCGGAATGAGGCGAAATGGGGGATCGCGCGGGGGTAAGGGCGCAGTCCCGGTGCCGCTGTCAGCCAGATGGCGGTTCTCTCCCCCTCATGGGGAGGGGAAGCGCCCTACTCCCGACCCAAGAGCTTCCCGAGCCGTGGCAGGCCCGCCCGCTTCAGCAGCGCCCGCATGGGTTGATGCTCGCCCGAAAGCCGTTCCGTCGTGGCGCGGACCGCTTCTGCGGCTTCAGCGACAGCCTCCGGCGCGCGATCATGCAGCGCCCGCAGAAACTCATCCGGGTCCATCCGCCTGACGCCCTCTTCCGCCAGCACATGCCGGGGAAAGTCCTGCGCATTGAAGGTGACGATCACATCCGCCCCGCCGGCGATGGCCGCCGCCAGCACATGGATATCGTCAGGGTCGGGCAGATGCAGCCGCGCTTCAAGCCCCGGCCGCGCGGCGACGCTTGCCCCCGGAAACGCCGCCTTCAGCGCCGCTACCTCGCCCCGCGCGATCTCCTCCGCGCCGGGGCCGAGCTTCACCGTCGCCCGCGCCCATTCCTCAAGGATGCGGTCGGACCACAAGGGCGTATAAAGCCCCGCCCGCGCCACGCCGATCAGGATCTCGCGCAGGACCGTGGGGTAAAGGACGTTGGCGTCGAGAAGCGCCTTCATCCGTCGAGCCGGAAGAAGAGCGCCTTGAGATAGGCGGTCTCGGCCAGTTGCGGCAGTTGCGGGTGGTCCGGCCCGGCAAAGCCGGTGTGCAGGAGCTGCCCTCGCCGCCCGCCGCGCCCGATGCCGCGCGCCGAGGCGTTACGGAACTGCGTGAGGTCAGCGGCGTGCGAGCAGGAGCAAAGGACGAGGTAGCCGCCCGGTGCCACCAGCGGGGCCGCCAGCCTGGCGACGCGTTCATAGGCGCGCAGGCCCGCCTCAAGCGCAGGCTTGGCCGGAGCGAAGGCGGGCGGGTCGCAGATCACGAGGTCGAAGCCGGCGCCCTCGGCGGCAAGCGCCTCCATCGTGGCGAAGGCATCGCCCTTGCGGGTGGCGAAGCGGTCGGCGACGCCCATTGCCTTCGCGCCGCCCGCCGCAAGGCCGAGTGCCGCAGCCGAGCCATCGACGGCCAACGCGCTTTCCGCCCCTGCGGCAAGCGCCGCTAGGCCAAAGCCGCCCACATGGGAAAAAATGTCGAGTACCCGCGCGCCCTTGGCCAGACGCGCGGCGAAGGCGTGGTTCGGGCGCTGGTCGTAGAAAAGCCCGGTCTTCTGGCCGCCGAGCAAGTCGGCAAGGTAGATGGCGCCGTTCATCGGCACCTCGACCGGGGCATCCAGCGCCCCAGTCAGAAGTCCGGTTTCCTCGGCCAGCCCCTCAAGCCCGCGCGCCCGTCCGGTGCCATTCTTGACGATGGCCTTGACGCCGGTCACATCGGCGAGCGCCCCGGCAAGATCGGCGATCATCGCCTCGGACCAGGCCGCGTTCGGCTGGATCACCGCGGCATCGCCAAACCGGTCGATGATGACGCCGGGAAGGCCGTCCGCCTCGGCATGGACAAGCCGGTAGAAGGGCGCGTCGAAAAGCCTTTCGCGCAGGGCGAGCGCGCGGGTCAGCCGCGCCGCGATCCAGTCGCGGTTGATCACGGCTCCCTCATCGCGGTCGAGCATCCGCGCAATGATCTTCGACTTCGGATTGATCGTGACCACACCCATCGGCCGGTGCGCGTCATCCTCAAGGATGGCGATGGTACCGGGCACGATTCCTTGCGTCCTGCGGTCCATCACAAGTTCATCGGCATAGACCCATGGGAACCCGTGCCGGATGGCGCGGGCATCGGCCTTGGGCCGGAGACGGACGACGGGATATTCAGCGGTCATGGCGAAGCCTCGGATAGGATCGCCCCTCCCTAGTCGGAAGCCCGCAGAAGCGAAAGCCCCGCCGGGTTGACGCCTGCCCCGCGAGGCGCGAGCATGGATGCGGGGCGAGTTTCCGGCAAGGGAGGCATGATTGCCTGGTAGGGTGGGTTGTTAGCGCTAACGCAATATGCTACACCCACCGCCGAACCCGGAATCCCCGAACTGCGGTTCCGCATCGGCGGGGCCGGAAAACGTCAGGAGGCAGCCATGCCGATCCATCCGCGCCTTGAAGAGATCACCGCCCGCATTCTGGCCCGTTCGGCCACGACCCGCGGCATCTACCTGGACCGGATGCGCCGCGCGGCCGAGGAAGGCCCGGCGCGGGCGCATCTTTCCTGCGGCAATCAGGCCCATGCCTATGCGGCGATGACCGAGGACAAGGCGGTGCTGGCGGCGGGGCGCGCCGCCAATATCGGAATCGTGACCGCCTACAACGACATGCTGTCCGCCCATCAGCCCTATGAGGATTACCCGAAGATCATCCGCGAGGTGGCGCGCGAGCTTGGCGTGACGGCGCAGGTCGCGGGTGGGGTTCCGGCGATGTGCGATGGCGTGACGCAGGGCCGCGCCGGGATGGAGCTTTCGCTTTTCTCCCGCGACGTGATCGCCCTCGCCGCCGGGGTCTCGCTTTCGCACAATTGCTACGATTCCGCGATGTTCCTCGGCATCTGCGACAAGATCGTGCCGGGCCTCATCATGGCCGCCGCCACCTTCTCGCATATCCCCGCCGTCTTCGTGCCCGCCGGGCCGATGACGTCGGGCCTGCCGAATGACCAGAAATCCAAGGTCCGCCAGCAGTTCGCCGCCGGCGAGGTTGGTCGCGACAAGCTGATGGAGGCGGAAATGGCCTCTTACCACGGCATCGGCACCTGCACCTTCTACGGCACCGCAAACACCAACCAGATGCTGATGGAGTTCATGGGCCTGCACCTGCCCGGCGCGTCTTTCGTGAACCCCGGCACCCCCCTGCGCGATGCGCTGACGAAAGAGGCGGTGCGGCGGGCGGCGGCGATCACGGCGCTTGGCAACGACTACCGCCCGGTGGGTGAGATCCTGGATGAACGCGCCTTCGTCAACGGCATCGTCGGGCTGATGGCGACGGGCGGGTCGACGAACCTCGTCCTGCATCTCCCCGCTATGGCCAAGGCGGCGGGGATCCTGCTTGAGCTTGAGGATTTCGCCGCCCTTTCCGACATCGTGCCCTTGATGGCGCGGGTCTATCCGAATGGTCTGGCCGACGTGAACCATT
>DJUV01000127.1 GCA_002440625.1 Rhodobacteraceae bacterium UBA6273
GTGGGGCGCTTTTCCTCGATCGTGTCGTCGAATTCGGCCGAGGCCATGGTCGCGCCGCCGACGCCGTCGCGACCGGTCTTGGCGCCGAGATAGACGACGGGCATGCCGACGCCCGAGGCCGCCGAATAGAAGATCTTGTCGGCATCGGCGAGGCCGGCCGCGAAGGCATTCACGAGGCAGTTGCCGTTGTAGCTGGCGTGGAACCGCACCTCGCCGCCGACATTCGGCACGCCGAAGCAGTTACCGTAAGAGCCGACGCCCTCGACCACGCCCTTCACCAGATGCGCGGTCTTCGGGTGATCGGGCATCCCAAAGCTGAGCGAATCCATCGCGGCGATAGGCCGCGCGCCCATGGTGAAGACGTCGCGCAGGATGCCGCCGACGCCGGTCGCGGCGCCCTGATGCGGCTCGATATAGGAGGGGTGGTTGTGGCTCTCCATCTTGAAGATCACCGCCTGACCGTCGCCGATATCGACGACACCCGCATTCTCACCCGGGCCGCAGATGACCTGCGGGCCGGTGGTCGGCAGGGTACGCAGCCATTTCTTCGAGCTCTTATAAGAACAATGTTCGTTCCACATGGCCGAGAAGATGCCAAGCTCGGTGAATGTCGGCTCGCGCCCGATGATCTCAAGGATGCGCTGATATTCGTCGGGCTTCAGCCCGTGCGACGCGATCAGATCGGGAGTGATGGCCGGTTCCTGCATGGCTGCCCTGTCCTCGTGCGGTTCGCGCGTTTCTTTAGGGCAAGGTGCGGTCGGTGGGAAGGGCCGTTACCCGGCCTTTGGCGGTCGCGCGGCATCGCGTTCGGCCAGTGTCAGGATTTTCGGCGCGACGGTTGGTGCGCGGTCCGCTCCGAAGAACGGGGTGGCGCGGCCTGATGCGGTCAGCTTTGCGCGAAGGGCGCGGCTGAGGACGCCCAAGACCGCGCGGGCGATGCCGCCTTGCTGGACGGGTTTCAGCGCCGCCGCGACATTGGCATGGGTCACGACCGGGCCGAAGCCGGACGTGCCAGGTTTGAGGACCATGCCGACGAAGGGCAGGCCGGGCGAGGCAAGCGTGTTGGCAATAGGTGTGCCGCAACAGTCGGCATACCAGCGCATTAGGCCTTTGGGGCTGAGCCTCAGAAGCCGCAGGTTATCCGCGCCTGCGGTGAAGCGGACCGCATGGGGCAAAGTCTGGAACAGTTCGGTCCCGCCCGCCGAGTCGAGATAGTCCTCCGCTTTCAGGTGTCGAAGGAATGTCTGGCAATCGGCGCAGTAGCATTCGACATGGGTGCCCGGCGCATCGGCGGCGATGGTCCAGTGCATGGCGCCGCAGCGGCAGGCAAGGCTTCGGTGGGCTGGCATCGGATGTCCCCGCTTGGATCACTGGCGCGAGCCTAACGGATAGTGCAACCGCATCAAAACCCGCCGAAGCAAAAAAAAGGCCGAGACAAAGCTCGGCCCAAGTCCAACAGGGAGGTAGAAGTCGATGAGAGTTTCCTCAAACCATCGCCTTCTAGCCCGATTTATGTGCGACAGGTTAACGAGGCAAGGGGAATCATGCCGCAGTTGCAACATGGCCGCTATGCGTTGCCCACATGCCTCAGTGCAACCGGCGGTTGCCGCATCTCGGGCGAGCTCAGACGCTGTCCTCTTCGACCTTGCGTTTGCGGTAGGCCATGATCTCTTCCATGACGAATTCGCGGAAGGCGGCGACGCGTTTCGATTGGCGAAGCTCTTCCGGATAGGCAAGGAAAACCGGCACTTCGCCGGATTCCACATCCGGCAGCACCCGCACGAGATTGGGGAAGTCCTCGGCGAGGTAGTCGGGCAGGACACCGATCCCCAAGTGGCAGAGCACCGCTTGCAGCACTCCGAAGTAGTTGTTCACCGTCAGGGTAGAGCGGATGTCGTGGCTGAGGATCGTCTGCACAAGCTGCGCCCCGGCGGCGACCTGCGGCGCGTCCGGGCTTTGGCTGATGAGCCGATGCTCGCTCATGTCGGCCATCGAGTCGAGGGAACCTGACTGTTCGAGATATTCCCGCGTCGCGTACATGCGCATGCGGATCGTCATCAGGCGCCGGCGGATCAGGTCGGCCTGGCTCGGTTCCTTCATGCGGATGGCGACATCGGCCTCGCGCATCGGCAGGTCGAGAACGCGCTCTTCGAGCATCAACTCGATCTTGAGGTCGGGGTAGCGCTCGTAAAGCTTGCCGAGCCGGGGGGCGAGCCAGAGTGTGCCGAAGCCCGTCGTAGTGGTGACCCTCAGCTCGCCGAAAACCTCATCCTCGCTATCGCGGATGCGGGCGGAGGCGGTTTCAAGCCGCTTGTTCATCGAGGTGGTCGCCTCGAACAGCAACTCCCCCTGTTCGGTGAGAATCAGTCCCCGCGCATGGCGGTGGAAAAGCGTGGTGCTGAGGCTTTCCTCAAGCGCGCGGATCTGGCGGCTGACCGCCGACTGGGACAGATGCAGGCTGTCACCGGCATGCGTGAGGCTGCCGGCGTCTGCCACTGCGTGAAATATTCGAAGCTTGTCCCAGTCCATCCTGATACATTCGGTCAAATTTTTACCCCGCGTGTTATGACGGGTTTCCTGACGCCGAGAAAGCAAAACAGTTAGCGCTCCCGGAGTTTTATTGGGTTTCATGAAGATTTCGGGCTTTGTAGGTCAGCATAATTGACCTATAATGCCGGCGAAGGTGAGGGAGGCCATCAATGACCAAGCATCAGATTTCCCTGAGCGACCGCTACGACCTGGATCGTTCGCCGGTTCTTCTGAACGGGACGCAGGCGCTTGTGCGGCTGATGCTGATGCAGAAGGCGCGCGACCGGAAGGCGGGGCTGAACACGGCTGGCTATGTCACCGGCTATCGCGGCTCGCCGCTTGGCGGCGTCGATCTCAACATGGCCAAGGCGAACAAGATTTTGGAAGCGAACGATATCCGCTTCCAGCCCGGCCTCAACGAAGATCTCGCGGCAACGGCGGTTTGGGGCAGCCAGCAGGCGGAGCTTCGCGGCGAGGGCAAGTATCAAGGCGTCTTCGCGCTCTGGTACGGCAAGGGGCCTGGGGTGGACCGTTCGGGCGACGTGATGCGCCATGCCAACATGGCCGGCACTTCGCCGAATGGCGGTGTCCTGATGGCGATGGGCGACGACCATACCGGCGAAAGCTCCACCACGCTCCACCAGTCCGACTGGGCGATGATCGACGCCTATATGCC
>DJUV01000311.1 GCA_002440625.1 Rhodobacteraceae bacterium UBA6273
GAATTCGTCGCCCAGTTCATCGGCTCACCGTCGATGAACCTTCTGGACGGCGAGGTGGTGGAAACCGGCGCGCAAACCACGGTCAAGCTCGCCTCGGGCGGCGTGGCGCGGTCAGCGGTGCCGACGCAGGCGTCCGACAAGGGCATGAAGGTGCGGGTCGGCATCCGGCCCGAGGATTTCGTGGCGACGACGGGCGAAGCGGCCTTTACCGGCGAAGTCGACATCACCGAAGCGCTTGGCGAACTGACACAGCTTTACTTCCGTCAGGGCGGCGACAAGGGCACCGTCATCGCCAAGATGCCCGGCATCCATTCGAACCTGCGCCACAACAAGGTCAGCCTGACGGCGGACCCGTCGAAGGTCCACCTGTTCCACAACGGGAAGTCGCTGCTCTACCGGTGATCAGCCCGGCCAGATCATAGTCATGGCCAGCGTGAAGCCGGTCATGGCTGTGATTAGCGAGACGGAGAGGCTGGCGGCAAGAAGAAATGCCCCGCTGAACGTGACGCGGGGCACCGCCGCCATAGTCTTGCCGGATTTGCGTGGGCGGAGTGTGCGAATCATGCTCATGCTTCGATATTAGCGCGATGTTAGGTTTATGCGCCCTTAATCGGCGCATGGACCTTTTCTGGCAGGACGACGCTGATCCCGACATGCTCGCCGCTTTCGCTGCGGCGGGGGTGGCGATGCCAATGCAGCAGCATCCGATCTATGGCGCGGTGCTCAGGCGGTTTGGCCGCGAGGTGAGGCATGGAATCTGGCGCGTGGCGGGCGCGCCTGCCGGATTGGCGCAGGTCGCGCGGCGGTCGGGACTTACGCTTTTGTCGCGCGGGCCGCTTTGGCTTGATCCAGGACCGGCCGCCTCTCGCCTGCGCGACATCGCCGGCAGAGCGCTGACCATCGCCACGCCCGAGACCCCCGTCGCGGGGCGCGGCCTGATCCCAATAGTGACGCCCCGATTGCAGGCGATCTGGCATCTGCGGGCGGATGCCGCCGAACTCCGGGCCGGACTCAGGGCGAACTGGCGCAACAAGTTGACCAAAGCCGAGGCGATGGCGGACGGACTCGATATCCGGGTCAGTGCGAGGGCCGATGCGGGCTGGCTTTACGCCGCTGAAGGAGCGCAACGTTTGGCGCGGGCCTATCGCGCTCTGCCGCCGGGGTTTGCCGAGGCCTGGCGTGCCGAGTCGCCGGGATCGTTCATGCTCTACGAAGCTCGGAAGGACGGTCAGCCGATCGCGGGCATGCTGATCCTCAGGCACTGGCCCTGGGCCAGCTATCACCTGTCATGGACAGGCGCGGAGGGGCGCCGGTACAATGCGCATCGGCTTCTTCTTTGGCGCGCAGCTTGCGACCTGCAGGACGATGGCTATGCCGCCCTCGACCTTGGCGACGTGTACAGCGAAGAGACGCCGGGGCTTGCGGATTTCAAGGCCGGGACGGGCGCGGAAATCCGCGCCCTCGGCCCCACGCTACTGGTCTTGCCGCGCCTTACTCGGCGGCGATGGTGATGACCGGCTCCATCGTCGCGAATTCCGCATCCGACAGGTGGCATTTGACCTGATGGCCGTGCCCAAGGTCGCGCACCGGCGGCACTTCCTTTTCGCAAAGCCCGCCCGGAACCCGCGACTTCCAGCGGCAGCGGGTCTGGAACGGACAGCCGGGCGGCGGGTTCATCGCCGACGGGATATCGCCTTCCAGCACGATATGCTTCTTCTTGACCTTGGTATCGGCGATCGGCACCGCCGAGAGAAGCGCCTCGGTATAGGGGTGATAGGGCGGCGAGAAGACCTGATCGGTCGACCCAAGCTCCACCACATGGCCAAGGTACATCACCATCACCCGGTCCGAGAGGTAGCGGACGATGGAAAGATCATGGCTGATGAAGAGAAGCGTCGTCTTGTTCTTGCGCTGGATCTCCATGAGAAGATCGGTGACGGCGGCCTGCACCGAAACGTCGAGCGCCGAGACGGGTTCATCCGCCACCACGATCTTCGCCCCGCCGGCAAAGGCGCGGGCGATGCCGACGCGCTGCTTCTGTCCACCCGACAACTGGCGCGGCATCCGTTCGGCGAAGGCGCGCGGCAGTTTGACGAGGTCAAGAAGCTCAAGCATCCGCGCCTGCCGTCCGGCATCGTTCTTGCCTTCGCCGAAGATCTCGAGCGCCCGGATGATCTGGCGCCCGACGGTCATCGAGGGGTTGAGCGTGTCGAAGGGGTTCTGGAACACCATCTGCACGCCCGACACGGTCTCGGTGTTGCGGCTCTGGATCGGGGTCGACTGGATTTCGTTGTCGTAGAGGAAGATCTGGCCCGATGTCGCGGTTTCCAGCCCCATCAGCACTTTGGCGAAGGTCGACTTGCCGCAGCCCGACTCGCCGACGATGGCCAGCGTTTCGCCCTCGCGTGCTTCGAAGCTGAGGGTTTCATTGGCTTTCACGACCTTGGTATCGCCGCCGCCGAAGAGCGCGCCGCCGCGGACCTCATAGTATTTCCTGAGGTCCTCCATCTTGAGGACGACCTTGCCGACCTCTCCCTTTTCGTTCTGGCGGGCGGCCTTGGGGGGTGCCGCCCAGTCAATCTCCTTGAACCGCAGGCAGCGGGTTTCGTGGCGTTCCTGCCCCTCGACCGAGGACATTGGAATGTCGGCGGCATCGCAGCGCCCGGCCTCGAAATAGGTGCAGCGCGGGCCGAAGTTGCAGCCCGGTGGGCGTTCGTGGGGCAGGGGGAAGTTGCCGGGAATGGCGATCAGCGGGCGGGTCGTCTTGTCGGCCCCGGGCAGCGGGATCGAACGGAAGAGCGCCTGGGTGTAAGGATGCTGCATCTTGTCGAAGACATCCTTGATCGAGCCGGTTTCAACCGCCTCGCCGGAATACATGACGCAGAGCCGGTCACACGTCTCAAGCACCAGCCCGAGGTTGTGGGAGATGAAGAGCATCGAGGTGCCGTATTTGTGGCCGAGGTCCTTCACGAGATCCACGACCGCCGCCTCGACCGTCACATCAAGCGCGGTGGTGGGTTCGTCAAGGATAAGGAGCGCGGGCTTCGACATCAGCGCCATGGCGATCACGATGCGCTGTTGCTGGCCGCCGGAAAGCTGGTGCGGGTAGGAACGCAGCATCCGCTCCGGGTCGGGCAGGCGCACGTCGCGCACCACTTCAAGCGCGCGTTTCCACGCCTCTTCCTTTGACACCCCCTCATGGATCATCGGCACTTCCATGAGCTGCTGGCCGATTTTCATCGCCGGGTTCAGGGAGGCCATCGGCTCCTGATAGATCATCGCGATCTCGGAGCCGCGGATATCGCGCAGTTCCTCTTCGGTCATATGCGTCAGGTCGCGGCCCTTGAACTTGATCGAGCCGCCGACGATGCGGCCGTTCTTGCCAAGGTCGCGCATCACCGCAAGCGCCACGGTCGATTTGCCGCAACCGGATTCGCCGACAAGGCCCATCGCCTCGCCGGGCTGGACGGTGCAGGAGAAATCCATCACGGCGGGGATTTCCCTCAGCCGGGTGAAGAAGCTGATGGAGAGGTTCTCGATCTCGAGGATCGGACCGTCATAGTCCCATTTGGTCATCGGTACTCTCCCGTCCGACGGAGCCGGGGGCGCTGCCCCCGGGCCCCCGAGGTATTTGGGGCAAGATGAAAGGGGTGAAGCATCAATCCCTCAGGCTTTCTTCGCGCAGACCGTCGGCGAGAAGGTTGAGGCCGAGGACGAGGCTCATCAGCGCGACGGCCGGGACGATCGCGGGATGCGGGGCGATGGTGAGAAGCCTGCGTCCAGCGTTGATCGTGGTGCCCCAGTCCGGGCTTTCCGGTGAAAGGCCCAAGCCGAAGAAGCCCAAGGTGCCGAGGAGGATCGTGGTGTAGCCGATCCT
>DJUV01000160.1 GCA_002440625.1 Rhodobacteraceae bacterium UBA6273
GCCGATCATCGAGGTGGCGGTGAAGGGGGCGTGAAACAGCCAGTGCCCGCCGAGGATGCCGATGAAGGTCAAGGGGATCGGGGTCAGGATCACCAGCGGCACCCGGAACGAGCCGAACTGGGCGACGACGAGGATGTCCGAACCGCATCCCAATCAGAGTTGCGCCCAGCAGTGACGCGACCGGGATGATGCCCAGGTGCCGGATTGAATGTCGTGCCCGTTGCACCAGCAGGCCCGAGGCCACGGCACCACCGCCCGCCGCATACGAAACCTGGCTTCCGCCAACCACGATGTCTCGCTCTATCGGCTCACGGCACGGCTCCGTGTTAACGATCTTGTCGTGAAGGACATAGGCCAACAGGGCCCAGGACGGCCCCCGGTCCCGCTCACAGATTTCCAGATGCTCCAGAAGATAATTGCAATCCGACTCCGGCAATAACGCCCCCATTCGCGGCCTCGTTCGTGCGCCAGCGACAGGTTGCAGGACATTGGTTCGGGGGGTGATATAACTGACCATGACGTCTCCTCAGACGGCGTGTCGTCGCAGGGTGTTTGGGAAAGCGAGGAGGCCCCGGGAGGTTTGGCAGGCGCGAGCCTAGACCGCCCGGGGATGCGGGCGGTTCAGCAGAGGAAACCGGAAATGGTTCTGATGCGGCACCATGCGGTCAGGCTAGGTACCCGTCCGGGGCATGTCAACCTGGGCAGGTCTTGCGAGGGAGCCGGTATGTTTCAGGATTTCGACCGTGTCAGCGCCTTTGCGCCGAGCCGGTCACAGGACGGCACGCGGCCCGATTGAAAGCGCGGGCGGCGATGACCATATGGGGGACATGTGGATGTTCGATTTCCATATAAGGGTTCTGCGCGCTGCAGGAACTCTGCTGAACCGCCGGTAGCCCCGGGCAGCACAAGCGTGCGCGCTTGCCGACGCCCCGGGGTTTTCCAATCCGACCTCTCACGATCCGTCTGAACCAGGCCGACCCGTCCGCGGGTGGCCCGCGTCTGTGCGGTGCGAGGGATTCAGTGGTTTTCCAAAGTGGAGAAAGCAATGTCCGTCTACATCACCCCCGGGACCCGGCAAGGCAGCGACAGCATCAGCGGCAAGGCCCCGGCGATATCCTTCCTCCTGCGCTGGTGGAAAAGCGCGGTCCGCGGCTGGCAAAGGCGCAAGATGATCGCGGCCCTGGCCGCGCTAGATGATCGCATCCTGCTGGACATCGGACTGTGCCGCGGGGACATCGACGACTTTGTCGATGGTCTGAGCAGCGCAGAGCTGCGGATGGTGCCGGTGACGCCCGCACCGGTGACAGCGACGCAGGATAGGTCCTACGCTGACCTGCGCCGGGCCGCATGAGGCGCGGTCGGACCACGGGCCGCGCGCCCTGCGGCGCGCGGGTCCCGGCACATCAGGCAGAAGGAGGCGGCACATGATGCTGTGCAAAGCGGATTTCGAAGACCTTTTCCCCGACCTCTTCGGTCCTGGCGCGTCGAAGGGGTCAAGCCGGCACCTGGTGGGAACCGGACTGGCCGAGCACACGCGCTCACCTGCGCCGTCTGCCGCCGCCGAGCGCGTGGCCGCCGAAGCCGGGACGATCCTTGACCTCGCGTCCCGGCCGAAAACCCGGATCGGCACCGCAAATTGACTCCCTGAACTGCGCCTTGCAGGATGACCTTATGAGCCTGGTTTCGTTCCTTTTCTGGATTCATTTTCCAAACCGCCACCTGCCCGGGGCGGTCTGAGCGCGCGCACGCTTGGCGACTGCTACGGGTCCTTCACCATATCCCCCAACCCGAAGTGAACCACGGCGGCGGCCCCGCCAGAGGAGCAAACATGACCTATACGACGGACGAGCGCCTTGCCGGCGATCCGATCGGCTACGCAATCCTGTGTCAGCACGCCGTTACCAGCGTCCTGACGAGGACCGACCGACGTGCCCTGGTGGACCACATTCTGCGTGCCGACAAAATCGGCACAGGGGCCCTTGCCCTGTTGGCACGGCTTCTCGGCCTCAAGCTTCTGTATGCGGCGATTGTGGAGGACGGTAGGATCGGCACCCGGATCGCGGCGGGCGGCTCGCGGGTGATCTATGCCGTGGACGACCTGCCGCCGCAGTCGGGAAAGCTGTTCCACCACGACGAATTTGCCGAGGAAGACAATGGCATCCCTGTCGGATCGCTGCTGGGCGCGACCCTGATAGGCATGAAGGTGGGCACCCAGGGACCGCTGCTGCAGGCCGACGGAACCCTGCGCCGGGTGCATCTGCTCGGCGTCGAGGGTCCTGACGCCTAGGCAAGCTTGGCGAACCCCTGGGGACTTCCGGGTCCCTGCAACACGACAATCGAGAAAGACATGACCATGACAACGAACCAACCCTCCGCTTCGGAGCGGCTGCCGAAAATCCACCTGGACAAGACCCTGGTTGGCCGTCTGGAAGCCCTTGCTGCGTCCGTGACGAGACGCGCGCCGGACGATCGGCAGCGAGGTTACCTATCGTGGCCGACCCCCCTCACAGCGGCTCGGTGACAGCACAGCCGCAGATCCTCGCCTCGCAGGCGCAGGTCGCGCGCCGTCATCACCGGGCCCAGAAGCGGCAGCAGGTGATCCCGCCCCAAGGCCCGCGACAGCACCGCATCCGCCAAGATCAGGGCCGCGATCTCGCCCCGCGGACTGTCGGTCAGCACGGCTTCAAGGGTCAGCGCCGCGCGGTCCACCGGGGTTGGCCCAGTGGCATCAAGGCTTAAGGCAATCCGCTCGGGCGCGACACCCTCCAGCGTACGGCCCAGATTTGAGACCGAGATCGGCCGCGACACGGCGCGCGACCACTGACGCAAGATGTTTCCCGCAGGGCCGGGATCATCGCCTGCCTTGGTAAGATGCAGGGCATCACGCATCGCACCGGCCCCTTCCCGGCGTCCCGCGATGCCCGCTGAAACCTCTGCTGCCGCCAGCGCCAGCCGTTCACGCCAAAGCGCCTGCGGCACATGGTCGGCTGACGTCGCTAGGTTGAGGTGCGCCAATGCGGCGCCTGATTTGAACGCTGCCACCTCGAGGGTTTCCGGAGGCGTGGCGGTGATCCAGCCCGGCAGCGGTGTCAGCATCGGCAAGGGTTCTGATGGCTTGATGCGGGATTTTCTCATGCGGCCACGCTAGTTTGCAACGGCGCTTCTGGCTAGTCCATTGCACCAAAAGCGCCGTAGTTTTGTGATCGCCATTATGTCCAATAATCTTGCCTTATCGGACGTGAAGACATAGCGTCGCGGCCATGGCTGTTTCACCCGCCTCAGATACCGTCGATGAGGATATCCAGCGCGCGTTTCAAGGCGTCGCGCTCTGGCGCAAGCGTGCCGATCCGCTCCTTGAGTTCGGTCCCCGGCACTGCCGCAAGCTCCTGCACCCGGACGATCCAGGCCGTCCCTTCGACCCTCACCTCAGGCGTCAGCCCCGGAAAGGCGGTATAGCGCCCCGCCGCGCGCAGGGGGGCCACGATGCGCGACGCCGCGATGCCGATGAGGTCGGTCTGCAGGTCGACGACAAGGCTGCCACTCGCCAGGCGGTAGACATCGAACTGCGCCATCCCGAAGCCCGCTCAGAAGCTGCGGAAGGCTGCCAGAGGCAGGCCCTCGCGTGCCACTTCTTCGGCATAGGCGGCGATGGCGGCGCTGTTTTCCACACGCCAGAGCCGGTTGCGTTCGGCCTTCGCCGCCGCGGCGATCGCCGCCTCCGCCAGCCGCGACATGTTCAGGCCAAGGGCGCGCGCGGCCTCGGCCACCTCGGCGTCCAGTGTCAGGTTGACCTTGATCCGGCCCATCGTGCCCTCTTGAAGTATCGGTATGGAACAGGAGTATACGTTGAGCGGACCCGAAGATCAAGACAGGCCCGCCCTGCCCGCTTCCCTCGCCGGTTCCGGTGCGCTTGACCGCCTCGTCGACACCGCACGCGACTACGCTCGCCAGGCCGCTTCGGAAAACACGCTCAAGGCCTATGCCAAGGACTGGGCCGCCTTCACCCGCTGGTGCCGGTTGCGCGGGGCGGAGGTGCTGCCGCCCTCCCCTGCCCTCATCGGCCTCTATATCGCCGATCTGGCGGCCCCCCAGGGCAAGACCCCTGCCCTTTCCGTGTCTTCCATCGAGCGCCGCCTCTCGGGTCTGACCTGGTCCTATGCGCAGCGCGGCGAAAAGCTCGATCGCAAGGATCGCCATATCGCCACCGTGCTGGCCGGCATCCGCCGCAAGCACGCGCGGCCGCCGGCGCAGAAGGAAGCAATCCTGCCGGAGGATCTGCGCGCCATGCTGGCCACCCTGCCGCATGACCTCCGGGGCCTGCGCGACCGCGCGATCCTGCTCATTGGCTTTGCCGGCGGCCTGAGGCGGTCAGAGATCGTCTCCCTCGACCATGGCAAGGACGACACGCCCGATAGCGGCGGCTGGGTCGAGATCCTCGACGACGGCGTCCTAATCCGCCTGCGCGGCAAGACCGGCTGGCGCGAGGTCGAGATCGCGCGGGGGTCTTCCGACGCGACCTGCCCGGTCCATGCCCTGAGCCAATGGCTGCACTACGCCCGGATCGACTTCGGCCCGATCTTCACCGCCGTCTCGCGAAGCAGCCTCAAAGCCACCCCCGACCGCCTCTCCGACAAGCACGTCGCGCGGCTGATCAAGCAGACGGTGCGGGATGCCGGCCTCCGCCCCGACCTGCCCGAAGCCGAGCGGATCAGGCTCTATTCCGGCCATTCGCTGCGCGCCGGCCTCGCCTCCTCCGCAGAGGTCGACGAGCGCTACGTCCAGAAGCACCTCGGCCATGCCTCGGCCGAAATGACCCGCCGTTACCAGCGCCGCCGGGACCGGTTCCGGGTGAACCTCACCAAGGCCGCAGGGCTCTGACGGCTACCAGCGCCTTTTCTTCATCCGGAATAACCGTATAATCCGGACCAGAGACCAAGGAGTATGCCATGAAAACCATGTCCGCCACCCTCGCCAGCAAGGAATTCGGCCGATTCATCGACGCGGCGCAGCGCGAACCCGTCCTGCTCACCAAGAAAGACCGTCCCGTCGCCGTCACGGTTTCGGTGGCCGATTGGGAAGAACTGACCGCCCTGCGCATCGAGCACGGCGTTGCAGCCGGTCTTGCCGATGTTGCCGAGGGGCGTGTGACGGAGATGACCGACGTTTCCCTTGAGCAACGCCTTGCGCGCTTCCGGACCCGGCTCCCTGAAGCATGAAGGTCTTCCTGACCCAGACCGCCGAGGACTGCCTTTGGGCAATCTGGGACCATGACCGGCTCTATTCGGAAATCCTCGCCGATGCTTTTCAGCGCGACATCGACCGGTTCATCCGGGATGCCATCGGCACCAACCCCGAGATCGGCCATGTCTGGCATACTCCACGCGGCATCCGGCGACTGATCTTCCGCCGTCGCCACAACATCTTCTACGCCCTGCGCGACGGGGCCGCTTTCGTCCTGTTCATCTTTGACGGCCGCATGGAGATCAACCAGCAGATCGCAGAGTTCGGGCTGGACGTTGAGGGGTTGATCGTGCGCTCCGAGGACTGAGCAATCACGTCTTCCCCTGCCGTACCCCGCCAACCGGTCGTTTACTCCTGACATCCGCAATTGCAAAAGAGGCCCCCTGCCCCGTGCCACTCATCGGATACGCGCGTATTTCCACCGAAGATCAAACCGCCCTGCCCCAAGTCCTGGAGTTGCGCTCCGCAGGCTGCGTGGAAATTGTCGAAGAGCAAGCCTCGGGCGGCAGTCGCACCCGGCCTGTTCTGGCGCGTGTGCTGGATCAGCTGCGCGTTGGCGATACGCTTGTCGTCGTCCGGATCGACCGCCTTGCCCGCTCGCTTTCTCACCTCTTGGAGATCATAGAGCGGCTGGAGGCGAAGGGCGCCTTCTTCCGTTCACTCATGGACCCGATCGACACGTCCTCCCCGCAGGGCAAATTCACACTGCAGGTCCTGGGTGCCGCGGCAGAGTTCGAGCGCGCCCTGATCCAAGAACGCACCAAGGCGGGGCTGGCCTCGGCGCGCACCAAGGGGCGGGTCGGCGGCAACCCGGGTTTGCGCGCCCGCGATCCGGCCGCGCTGCGCAAAGTGCGGCTGGCGCGGGAGGACGGCTACATCGAACGCCTGAACAAGACGGCGCAAGACTGGGTGCCCCATGTCCGTCGCCTGCGGCCCGACATGGCCTGGGAAGACGTATTGCGGATCGTCAACGGCCCCCTGCCCCGCGAGCGTCAATGGACGCAAAGCCGCCTGCTGCGCGCTGTAAACGCCTATGTCCGCGACGGCTTCCTGCCCGAGAATGTGCTGGGCCGAGCCGGTCGACGCGAGACGGACGACCGCCTGCCCGCCATCGTCGCCGCCATCAAGGGCGCGGACCCGGACATCACGCTTTGGGCGATCTGCACCCGGCTAGAAGCGATGCGCGAGCGAACACCCCGTGGTCGAACAAGCTGGCAACCGTCTTCAGTGAAGATGCTGATTGAACGGGCCGAGAAGCTAGGGCTGCTTTCAGCACTCAGGTAATCTGGACGACCTGTCGATCGGCCGGTCCACGACATTATGAACTCCGTGATGGCAGCTCTGACGCGGCGAGCGAAGGTGAAGAACTGGATAGTTCACTTGAAGGATCTTCTGCAGATCACCGCGAAGGAGGCGCCCCCCCGTTGACGCTCGCTAGCGCTGTGCATAACTTTTTCCACCACATCTAGATTCTTCTTGATGGACTCACTCGTTCATGTCATTTCGGTTCTGACGACAAAGCGCGTCAGATCGGCTTAATGCCGTCAAAATCATAAAGAGCCCTAACAAGGGCCTGAGGGCAGTGAATGACTGAACGAGGCATGAATCTCAATCGCGGGGTCGGCACAGCCGATATCGGTGCATTTGCGGACAGCTTGGCAGAATCGCTGAACCGGCAAATGCGGGCTGCCTTTCAGCCGGAGGAGCGCAAGTCTCTGCGGCGCTTCAGCTCGACGGAGGTCGCTGAACTTCTGCGCGTCAGCCCGTCGAATCTGCGCAACCGCCACAAGGATGGAAGCTTTCCCGAGGTCTTCACGGACGGACGTGGGCACCGCTACTACTCTGCCGAAGAGATCGACACCCTGCGTGACATACTTGCCCGGACAGGGAAGAATGCAGACGCGTACTTGCCGGGCCGCCGGGAGGGCGACCGGCTGCAAGTCATCTCCGTTGTCAATTTCAAGGGCGGCAGTTCAAAGACCACTGCCACGATCCACCTGGCTCAGAGGTTTGCCCTGCGCGGCTATCGAGTGCTGGCGCTAGATTTTGATCCGCAGGCCAGCCTGACCACCTTCTTCGGCATCAGACCAGAGCTCGAGTTTGCCGAAAGCGGCACAGTCTATGACGCCCTGCGCTACGAAGGAAAAGTTCCGCTCTCATCGGTCATTCAAAAGACCTATTTCCACAACCTCGACATGGTGCCCGCGGGCTTGCTGCTGTCGGAATACGAAACCGAAACGGCCAATGCCTTGGCGCGTCGCGTTCAGCCGATCTTTGCAGAACGTCTGGCTTTGGCGCTGGACGAAGTCAGCGCGGACTATGATCTAGTTCTAATCGACTGCCCACCGCAGCTTGGGTTCCTCACCCTTACAGCACTTGCGGCCTCGACGGGACTTTTGGTGACCGTGGTCCCGGGGATGCTAGATATCGCCTCAATGAGCCAGTTCCTGAAACTCGCCTCCGAGACCGTGCAGACGGTTGAAGAGGCGATCGGGCGAAAAGTGGCTTGGGATTTCGTCAAGTTCCTTATCACTCGCTACGAACCCTCTGATGGTCCGCAGACGCAAATGGCCGGGTATCTACGTTCGATTCTGGCGGGCCAGGTCATGACGGAACCTATGCTCAAGTCCACGGCCATTTCAGACGCCGGAATGACGCAGCAGACGATCTATGAAGTGGATCCGGGCCAGTTGATCCGCAAGACGATCGACCGAGCCCTGAGCAGTGTGAACAACGTCGCGGATGAACTTGAACAGACGATTCAAATGGCATGGGGTCGACGCTGATGGGCCGTAACATATTCAACCAACCTGCCGTGGATGTGCCCCCCTCCCCTGCCCCAGCGAAGCCGACAAAACTCGGCGGTTCCGTCGGCGGTCTCAGAGAGTCCCTTCGAGAGATTACTGCCAACTCTATCCGAGATATTGACCCTGAGCAGATCGAGGTCGATGGCCTGCGGGACCGGATAGCCTTCGAAGATGATGGCATCGACTTGCTAGCCGAGAGCATCCGCAAGCACGGCCAGCAGGTTCCGATCATGGTTCGGCCCTCTGATCAGCCGGATCGCTACCGCGTCGTCTACGGGCGCAGGCGACTTGCCGCGATCAGAAAGGTTGGCGGACCAGTCAAGGCCATAGTCCGCACCTTGGACGACGACGCTTCGCTGATCGCCCAAGGACAAGAGAACAACCTCCGACTCGATCCGTCATTCATTGAGAAGGCCTTGTTCATCAAAGAGATGCAGGAAGCTGGGTATAAGCCAGGCGTCATTCAGGACGCACTTGGATTGACCAGGCAAGGCATCTCCAATCACCGGGTGGTGATCGAACAACTGCCCGAAGAGTTGATCAGACTGATCGGCCCGGCTCATGGAACCGGGCGGCGTCAGTGGAGTGATCTTGCGGCCTTGGCATCGAAGGTGGCTCTCACCGAGGTTGCGCGAACCGCCTTGGCCGCCCTGCCCCAAGACGCTACCGGCATCGACAGATTCCAGACTGTGTACGCTGCCTGTCAGCGGGCTGCGAAGAGTTCAATAGACCTCTCAGCGCCGGGGCGCAGTTCGACTGTAAAGGACGAGGGTGGCAACGTGGTTGCGACCCTCTCCGTCGACGCCAAGTCCATCGGGATTAAAGTCACCCGCAAGGACAATCCAGAATTCGGCCTTTGGCTGGAAGAACGTGCCGAAGCAGTGCTTCGTGACCTCTTCCAGAAATGGCGGGATGATCGAAGGCAGGAAGACTGATCCCTGCCCTTAAACATGTAACTCGAGCAGAAGGAGAGTAGCGAAGGCCAATAAGAAAAGAGCCCCCCAAGGTTTCCCTCGGAGAGCCCATCATCGATTTGCACCTATGATGTAGCAATCTCCAACATACCGGTCAAGAGTCACCGATTCGGTGGACATGATTTTTGTTGCCTTCTGCGCGAGAAATCGTGGGAGGGGCAGGGAAAGCTATGGGCCGACGTGGCCGTCGTTCAAAAAGACATGGCATTCACTCAGGTTTCTGCAAGTTCCTCCGGCGCCAAAAAGAGCGACCGGCAGGAGAATTGTACGCCTCCCGACATCTGGACGGTCTTTCGTGCTCTGCGCGACGCACGGATTGCCTTCGGACTAAAGCCGGGGCACATCCAGACCTTGCAAGCTCTCCTTAGCTTTCTCCGGCCAGGGCAAGGTGACACTGTGTTCGCTTCAAACTTGGAAATCTGCCGACGGATCGGGGGCGTGGACGAGCGGACTCTCCGTCGCCATATCGACCGTTTCGTAGACCTTGGAATGATCGCGCGCCATGACAGCCCGAACCGCAAGCGTTATCGCGTCAGCTCGCGTGATGGCAAGGTCATCAGCTTTGGCCTATCGCTTTCGCCGCTGTTGAGACGTGCCGGTGAATTCCTCAATGCTGCCAAAGAACTGGAAGAGGCCCGCCGCGATCAGGTCTTTCTGCGTAAACAAATTCTCGTCGGACTGGCTCATATCGACAGTATCGAACCTGGAAGCGCCTTTGCAGAAAGCGCGCGCAGAACGATGCGGCGCAAGCTGGCAGTGGCCGAGTATCGTTGCCTGCTGGATCAGATCACGGGCCATCTTGGTCAAATGTCCACCGTGGTGGACGTTATGATTACAACAAAACTGCCCGCCAATGACGGTCAAATTGTCCGGCACCTTTCTAAGTCAGAAAAAGATAGAAAAGAATCTGAAGAGGCTGAGAACGATCTACTACCCAGCGTCCCAAAGCTAACTGCGGTTTGCCAGGAAGCTACGGCGTTCGCACCAGCAGCGCTGCGAACGTGGGACGACATCGAAAGACATGCACAGAACCTCGCTCCTATGATGGGCATTCAGCCGGGGACGTTCCACGAAGCAAGCAAGCGTGTGGGTTCTAAGAGAACCGCCGCTGCAGTTTTCATCCTGCTCCAACTAGGAACGCGAATTCGAAACTACGCCGCATATTTTCACAGTATCACCCTTGGAAAGAGGGCCGCCGCGTTCAGACCAGCCGCGATCCTGGAAAGGCTCTCGACATCAACAAGCATGCAGGCGTGATGTCCACCGCGGTGGACATGCGGAAGAATTTGAACTCAGGGAGTTTGGAGTGCAACGAAGATCACATAATTCAACCCACTCTCCACCTTCACGCGGACTTTCGATAGCTGGGCCGCCCCAGAAATCGAAGGATTGAAAATGAAAACAACATCTTCTGCACTTACACCGCGCAAGATCGCCGAGTTTTGCAAGGGCCGGTTCACGACGATCTTCTCTCAGGGTGAGGTGCGCTTGGTCTACAGCTGTTTGGTCGACCTGCTCGAGCGAAACGAATACCCGCCCTATCGAGGCAGTGGGCTCGACCTGCAATCGCTGTCCGCCATGCTCGGCATCGATGTCGATCGGCTACGTGCCCATCGGGCGATCTTGCAGCCGATCTTCGACGCCGTGGCCCGGGAAGTTTCGAATGTGACCTTGCGCCCGGCTCGCACCCCAAGCCGATCAATACGCTCCAAGGCCACCGCGCCTTCTACGAACCCCGCCGACGTTCCAGCGACTAGCAGCGAGAAGGTTCGCAAGAAGCCCGGCGTCCGCCCGAGAGCAATCGTCGAGTTTCCTGAGCCACTGGACACGACATGGAAGGACCCCGCGACGTTCGGTGAAGCCCTCCAACTGCATGCCCGCCGTCATGGGGAAACCATCTACCACCTCTACAACGCGGTGGTGAGACCAGAGGACGGCGTCAATCGCAGCACGCTGATCAGCTGGGGGCGCGGCAAGAAGGTCCCGCGTGCCGCGATCAGCCTGGAAATCTTGGGACGCATCGAGCGGCGCTATCGGCTACGCGCAGGCTACTTCCTGAGCCTGTCCGGTACTCCGGATCGAGCACCAGGCAATTTTGATCTGGACGACATCTCCCCATCTGAGCGCCGGCGTTTGGCTTGGCACCTCCCCGAAGATTTCAACCGACGGCCAAGCCAAGAAAAGGCAGAAATCCTGAACTGGGTCCGCACAGTGATTATCAGCGGGTCAACGGATTATCGCAGGTATCAAGCGGCGGCCATTCGCCAGCGCTATGCGGTTCGCTTCAACTGTGCCTCGGGGCCGGTTCGCAAGTCTTCACCCGCACGGACGCCCAAAGAGTCTGGCATCGTCATCGCGTCCAAACGCTTGAACGATGAAATGGCCGAACTCCTTCGATTCAAGACGTCGACCTTCGCCGCCTTCGGCATGCAGCGGAACGGGGTATGGGGCACGGAGACCGCTTCCCAGAAGGTGGAGCATTTCGGGCTATGGTTCGGGGCGTTCGTGGCCCCACCAGAGAGCGAGGTGCAGGGCCTCGGCGTCGATCCGAAGCTTCTGACTTTTGCCATGATGATCTTTCCGCAGGTCTGGGATTGGTACCTTCACTGGCGGGAACGTCGGCGCGGCTTCTACACCAAATGGGAGATCGATCTGCTATCGATTGCTGCCGCGATCTGTCGGGAAGAGACTGGTTGGCTGCGCCAATCGCCTCGCATGGGCAGCAGTCTTCGTCCGATTGAGGGCTTGGTATCCGAGGCCGACATCAACGCGGTGCAATCGGATTGGCCTGCCGCCTGCGACCGCATGTACAAACACGCGCGCCGCAGGATCAAAGAGATCGACCGTGTTGCCCGCGTTCATCGCGACCCCTTCGAGCCCATCCTGCCGGTCCTCGAAGCGCCAAGTCCGGTCGGCGAGTACCGCAAGATCACCGAAGAAATCCTGCTGCGGATGCCAGACGAACGGCACAATGCCCGCGCTGCCGCAGAGGCAGTCCGCGCATTCCTTATGCTGCGTATCGGCCTTCACACGGGGCTGCGACAGAAGAACTTGCGCGAACTGATGCTGTGCCGGCCAGGGACTTTGCCGACCTCGGAGCGCAAGCTCGAAGACCTGAAGCGGGGCGAGTTGCGTTGGAGCAGCCGCGACCAAGGGTGGGAAATCCTGATCCCGTCGGTCGCCTTCAAGAACGCCAACTCATCGTTCTTCGGCTCAAAGCCATTTCGCCTGATCCTTCCGGACCTCGGGCGACTTTACGAACTGATCGAAGCCTGGATCGAGCGGCACCGCGCGGGGCTGATCGGCGAGGCGGCTGACCCGGGTACGTTCTTCGTCAAGACGGCGAAGATGACGAGCACCAATGCGGCCTACTGCCAGAACACGTTCTATGAGGCGTGGCGCACAGCGATACAGCGCTACGGCATCTATAACCCATGGACCAAGCGCGGCGCGATTGAAGGCATGTTGCCGCACGGGCCGCACAATGTGCGGGACGTTCTGGCCACCCATATCCTGAAGCGCACCGGGTCCTACGAGCAAGCGAGCTATGCCATTCAGGACACCCCGGATATGGTCGCACAGCACTACGGCCGGTTCCTGCCGCAGGACAAATCCGAGATCGCGGCTCGGATCCTGAACCAGGTCTGGGAAGCTGCATGAACAGATGAGGCGGTGTGGGTCCGGACGTGTCGTGACCCACACTCCAAAGCCGAGAGTGGCACGGCTTAGTGGCATGTGATAGTGGCGTAGACTCGCTTTATCCTAGCTTTTTCCAAAGCTAACGAATATGCTACGTCTCACTCTTAGTGGCATTCTGGAGACCACTTGACGTACATCGTGTCCCCATCGCGGATAGAGCCTGCCCGGCTCGAAGATGACATCCCGCTTGACTTGGTCGAGACGGCAAACCGGTTGATTCAGTCGTCGCGCGGTTTGGGCCGGAACTTGCCTGCCCGTACCTTGGCCGATTTGGCGGCGATGGTGCGGATGATGAACAGCTACTATTCCAACCGTATCGAAGGCAACAACACCCGCCCGCGCGACATCGAACGGGCACTCGCCGGTGACTTTGACGCCGATCCAGAACGTCGGGCACTGCAGCAAGAACATGCGGCTCATGTCCGCTTGCAGGAAGAGATCGACCGGCGGGCGGTCGAGGGCACGCTCGCAGATCCGAGTGATCCGTCGTTCATCAAATGGCTACACGAAGCCTTCTACGAAGGTGCCACTGAAGAGATGCTGACGCTGCGCCATGCAGGTCAGGTCGTACGGATCGTTCCCGGCGAATGGCGGCAGGGCGACGTGGAAGTTGGCGCACATGTTCCGCCCCCGTTTGAAGCCGTTCCCTCGTTCATGGCGCATTTCCACACCCGGTTTCGGCTGGATTGGCTGCATGGTCAGGTCTCGCGCACACTCGCCGTGGCGACTGCACACCATCGCTTCAACTTCATTCACCCGTTCTACGATGGGAACGGCCGTGTCAGTCGTCTGATGTCGCACGCAATGGCGCATCATGCGGGCATTGGGGCAGGGGGGCTCTGGTCTGTTTCGCGCGGCTTGGCGCGGGGTCTTCAGGATGGCCTACCGGGTCGCGATGAATATCGTGAGATGATGCAACTTGCCGACCGCGTCCGCCAAGGCGACCGCGACGGACGCGGGAACCTCTCCATGGCAGCGTTAGTCAGCTTTACCAAATGGTTCCTAGCGGTTTGCGAGGATCAGGTCAGCTTCATGGCGGGCATGTTCGATTTCGACCGATTGGGTGAGCGGCTGGCCCGTTACGCTGCGCTCTCGGGTCTCGGCGAACGGGCGGGGGACTTGTTGCGCATCGTCCTCCTGCGTGGTGAGGTCGAACGTGGAGACGTTGCGGCACTGCTGGGCGTGGCCCCGCGAACTGCACGGGCCACAATGAAATCCCTTATAGACGACGGCGTAGTTGGGTCCGAGACTCCTCGCGGCACCCTGATGCTGCGCTTTCCCAGCAAAACCCACGATGTGCTGTTCCCACGCCTTTTCGACGTGGCCTGACGGCGGCCGTGACGGGGAACCGGCCATAGTGGTCCAGCAACGGTTCCGCGGCGAGGAGAGGAGAGTTCGAGGCGGGCTGGAGGTCTGATGACGGGCCAAGGCCGGGAGAGAGGCTTCCGGCGCCCGTCGCGGAGAGACTGCCATGAATAACGTGGAAATTCTGGACCCCGTGCGGCCGGTGAAGTCCGGCGGCTACAAGGTGGATGTGAGCCGGGGCGAGCGGAACGGGCGGGTGTCGTCCGAATGGTTCAACCGGCCCGATGACGAGCGATATCTCTCGCTCGACGATCTCTGGGCCTCGGTGAAGGGTCGGTCCGAGCGGAGCCGGTGCCGCGTCGTTGAGACGGCGGATATCCGGGTCGAAGCCGCGCGCGACAGTGCTGAGCGATTGCACTTGGTCCTCCCCAAGGCCAAGGAGCCGGTGGCACCGACACACTGGGCCTTTGGCCAACTCGCCAGCATCGTTGGTGCCCCGGCCTCCTATCTGCGCCAATTGCCCGCGCCGCTGACGGGGATCAACCTGCAGTATGGGCTCAGCAATCACCGTGCCGAGCAGGTGAAAACCTTCGAAACAGAAGATGGCCGGACCGAACTGCGTGCGGTGACCGGTCCCGACTATGGCCGCATCCATGACCACGAACTAGTCGAGGCGGTGCAGCGGATCGCTGGCAATGGCACCGGCGACACGCGCTGGAAGGTGCCGGGCGTGCTCGACTGGTCTACCGGGGTCTACAACCCCGATGTCGAAATCAGCCG
>DJUV01000021.1 GCA_002440625.1 Rhodobacteraceae bacterium UBA6273
CCGCCGCCGAGAAGCCCGCCACCCTCGGACCGCTGAAGAAGCACCACGCCGATCAGGAGCAGGGCGAGGATGAGGTGGACGGAAAGGACGACGTTCTGCATTGGGGCCTTCGGTTCTGCTGACGCGCCTATCTAGGGCGATGTGTCTTTCAGTGCAAGGCGGAAGCGGGCGGTTTCAGCCCTCGATCTCATCCACGCTGGCCTGGCCGGAGAGCCGCTGGCGCAGGATCGACCAGGAAAGCCCGATCCCGAGGATCAGCGACAGGAATTTCAGCCCGAAGGCGGCGCCGACCGGCAGCACGCCGAGAAGCGCGCCAAGCACGGTATCGCCGAACAACCCGCCGAGGCCGAAGCTGTGGACCCATTCCGGCCCGGCGACGAGGGTTGAGGCATAGACCGAGGCCATGGCGACGGCGATCGGCGCGAAGATCACCCGGCCAAGCGCGCGCTCCTCACCCCGGTGGGTGACGAGGCGGACACCCCAGGCGATGAAGGTCAAGGCGATCATCCAGGCGCCCTTGCCGGCGATGACGAAGAGCGGCGAGGCGATGGCGGCGCCGAACTGGCCGAGGATGTTGCGCGCCGGCTGGTCGGTGGCGGCAAGCCAGCTTGGATCGTCGGGCGAGTAGCTGACGAGCATCAACGCGGTCAGAAGCCCGAGCACCAGAAGTCCGGCACCGAGAAGCTCCTTGCCGCGCCGTTCGATCGCCGCCTGCATGTTCTGATCCAGAAGCGGATCGCGTTGCCGTGCCTGATAAGATGCCATTAACCCTCGTCCCTAACCGTAGAGGCAGTCGCGGAGGCTGGTCAGCCCGCGCCGCATTTCTTCTTTTGGAGCCACCATCGCCACCCGGATGTAGCCCTTGCCCGGATTGAAGCCCTGAACCTCGCGCGCGAGATAGGCGCCGGGCAGGACCCGCACGCCGGTCTTTTGCCAGAGCTTCAGCGCTGCCGCCTCGCCGTCTTCGACCGGAAGCCAGAGGAAGAAGCCGCCCTCGGGGCCTTCGTAGCCCTGAAGCCCGGCAAAGATCCCGTCGGCGATGCGGAACTTTTCCTGATAGAGCGCGCGGTTCGCCGTCACATGCGCCTCATCGCCCCAGGCCCGTTCGGCGACATGCTGGAGGGGCATCGGCAAGGGCGCGCCGCCATAGGCGCGCATCTGGCGGAAGCGGGCGATGCTCTCCGGCCCGCCCGCGACGAAGCCCGAGCGCAGGCCCGGCAGGTTCGAGCGTTTGGAGAGCGAATGGAACACCGCGACCCGTTCGGGGTCGGTGCCAATCTCATCGGCGACTTCAAGCGCGCCGACGGGCGGGCTGGTGCGCCAGATCTCGGAATAGCATTCGTCGGAGAGCAGGGTGAAATCGTACTTTTCCGCCAGCTTCAGGAGGTTGGCGAGGTAGTCGCGCGAGGCGACGGAGCCTTGCGGATTGGCGGGCGAGCAAAGATAGGCCACGCCGACCCGGTCGAGAATGTCGGGCGAGAGCGCGGCGTAGTCCGGCAGGAAGCCGTTCGCTGCATCGGCGGGGACGAAGACGGGTTCGGCGCCGACGGCGAGGGCCGAGGCGGCATAGACCTGATAGAAGGGGTTGGGCATCAGGACGACCGGCTGGCGGCCGCGCTTCACCTCGGGGCAAAGCGCGATACAGGCGTCGAAGAGGCCTTCGCGGGTGCCGTTCAGGACCATCAACCGTTCGGGGCCAAGCTCGACCCCGTAGCGGAGGTTGAGCCAGCCGCAGATGGCGGCAAGAAGGCCGGGCGCGCCTTCGTTCACCGGGTACTGGCCGAATTCGGCGGTATGGGCGGCTAGGACCGGGGCGACGAAATCGGGGATCGCATGGCGCGGTTCGCCGATGGTCATGGCGATGGGCTCGCCGCCCGGCTTGTGGGCGTCGAGAAGCTTCCGCAGGCGCGGAAATGCGTATTCAGGCAGGTTCGAGAACCGCTCGGGAAATGCCATTACTGCCTCAGTCGCGGGATCGTAACGTCCCGTCTTGTGGCGAGACTAGCCGCGCGCGCGATGCGGGTCCAGAAAAAGCAACGGGTTCCGGGCGGTTGGGGCCGGGGATTGTGGCATTTCGGCCCCTCAGATCAGAGCCTTTTCGGCGGCAACACCGAGACGAAGCAGCGCTTCTTCACCAAAGGCCCGCCCCATCAGCATGATCCCGCAGGAGGGCGTGCCGGTGGGGAGCGTGAGCGCGGAGAGGCCGAGGAGGTTGCCGATGCGGGTGTTGCGCAGCGCGAGGAGGTTCTCCCGCGCGAAATACTCCGGGTCCGACATCAGGCGGGCGGCATCGGGCGGCAGGATCGCGGCGGTCGGGATCAGGATCGCATCATAGGGCGCCGTCGCCTCGGCCCAGAGGGCGCGGGCGGCGCGGAGGCTGCGCCAGGCCTCGACGTAATCGGCAGCGGCGAAGCTCGCGCCAGAGCGGAAGCGGTCGAGAATCGGGGCGAACATGAGGTCGGGCGCGGCCTCGATCCGGTCGCGCCAGATGGCATAAGCCTCGGATGTGAAGAGGATGCCGGAGAGCGCCATGATCGCAGGCAGGGCCGGGAAGGTCAGACGCTCTACCCGCGCACCGGCGGCGGCGAGGCGGCGGGCGGCATCCTCGAAGGCGTTTGCCGGGGCATCGCGGATGTCGTCGAAAGCCACGGTATCAAGGACGGCGAGGCGTTGGCCCGCGATGGTCGCACCGCAGAGGTCGGCAGGCTTGCCGCCTTCGAGTGCTGCAAGGAGAAGGGCGGCATCCTCGACATTGCGGGTCAGCGGGCCGACGGTGTCGAAGCTTTCGACAAGGGGGACGACACCTTTGAGCGAAAGCCGCCCGGAGGTGGTCTTGAGGCCGACAAGGTCGTTCCAGGCGGCGGGGATGCGAACCGAGCCGCCGGTATCGGACCCCACGGCGGCGGGGGCGAGGCCGAAGGCTATGGACGTGGCCGCACCGGAAGAGGAGCCGCCTGCGACAAGGGCGGGATCGTGGATATTGGGCGGCGTCGCCGTCATCGGGTTGAGGCCGAGGCCGGAGAAGGCAAGTTCGGTCATATGGGTCTTGCCGAGGCAGATCAGGCCCTGCTGGGTCGCGGTTTGCAGGACTTCGGCATCGCGGTCGGGGATGCGGCCCTTGAGAAGCCGCGAGCCGGATTCGGTGGCCACGCTGGCGCTGTCGAAGAGGTCCTTCCAGGAAATCGGCACACCGTCGAGCGGGCTGACGCGAAGGCCGGCTTTCGCACGCAGCGCGGCGGCCTTCGCCTCGGCGCGGGCGCGGTCGGGCGTCAGGCGGGCGTAGATGCGCGCCGCATCCGGATGTGCGGCGATGGCGGCAAGGAATGCCTCCGCCAGTTCCACCGGATCGGCCTTCCCCGCCGCGATGCCGCGCCCGAGATCGCCCGCGCTTTTGCCCTGCCAGTCCGCCATGTTGCCCTCCGCTTTGGCCGGAAGGTAGCGACAGCCCGGCGCATGGACAATCCCGCGCGGGGCGCGCTAACTGGCGCCATGAAACGGGATGCCGATGTGATTGTCGTGGGCGGCGGGCTGAATGGCCCGGCGCTGGCCTTGGCTTTGGCTCAGGCGGGGCTTTCGGTGATCGTGATCGATGCCCAGCCCGCCCGCGCCCGGGCCGAGGCGGCGTTCGACGGGCGGGCCTATGCGCTCGCCATCGCTTCGAAGCGGCTGTTGCAGGCGGTCGGCGTCTGGAACCGGATCGAAGGCGGCATCCAGCCGATCCTTGAGATCAAGGCCAGCGACGGGCGGGCGGGCGAAGGCCCTGCCCCGTTCTTCCTGCATTTCGACGCGGCCGAGATCGAGGAAGGCCCGATGGGCTTCATGGTCGAGGACCGGCATCTTTATGCGGCTTTGCTGGCGGCGATGGCGGAGACGGAGGGGCTGACGCATCTGCCGGGCGCGACGGTCGTGGCCCAGGACGTCGATGCGGGTGGCGCTTCGGTCACGCTTGCCGACGGGCGGGTGTTGCGCGGGGCGCTGATCGCCGGATGCGACGGGCGGACCTCGGGGACGGCGGAGCGCGCCGGGATCGGGCGGACGGGGTGGGATTACGGCCAGACCGCGCTCGTCTGCGCGGTGGAGCATGACCTGCCGCACCACGGCGTGGCGCATCAGTTCTTCATGCCCTCGGGGCCTTTGGCGATCCTGCCGCTGACCGGGAACCGGAGTTCCATCGTCTGGAGCGAAGGGACCGAGGTGGCGGCGGAGATCGCCGCGCTGGACGATGCGGGGTTTCTTGAGGTGCTCAGGCCCCGCTTCGGGGATTTCCTCGGGGAGATACGGCTGGCCGGGGGGCGGTTCCGCTATCCGCTGAACCTGACTTTGGCCGACCGTTATGCGGCGGAGCGGGTGGCGCTGGTTGGCGATGCCGCACACGGGGTGCATCCGATCGCCGGTCAGGGGCTGAACCTCGGGTTCCGCGATGTGGGGGCGCTGGCAGAGGTGCTGGTCGACGCCGCCCGGCGCGGCGAGGATATCGGAGGCCTGTTGGTGCTGGAACGCTATCAGGACTGGAGACGCTTCGATTCCACCGCGCTGGCGCTGGGGATGGACGGGGTCAACCGGCTGTTTTCAAGCGATAGTGCACTCCTACGGGGAGTCCGGGATCTCGGGATGGGTCTCGTCGGGGCGGTGCCGTCCCTGAGACGGGCGTTCATCCGGCAGGCAGCGGGGGTGGCGGGGGTGCCGCCGAAGTTGCTCCGGGGGGTGGGGTTGTGAGGGGGTTGGTGAAGGAACCGGCCCAATTCGATGCCGCCACCTAGAATACTGGTCGGCCACCGAATACTCCCGCAAATTATTGTTCGAACTGTTGAGGCAGAAAAACATGGTCACCTTTCCCGGAATGCACAAAGACTTCGATCTGGCAGGATATACAGCCACCGACCGATATATCATTAACAAGATTTCCAATTACTTCTATATTACCAAATCGCTGAAGCCCGAACTCATCGGAAATTCTGAATACAACGCATTTATTGCACGCCCGGCTGATGATTTTGCCACTTATGTCAATGCAGATAGAGAAATCATATTCCTGCTCTCGGATTACAGATCATTCGAAATAAGAACGCTAGAGGCGTACGATGCATTCTACCGGCACCTTGACTCAGCTCGAATCGACAGAAGCTTGAGATTCCTGATATCTGCTGACGACGGTATTGAGCAAAAAATCAAGCACTACCTAAATCAAAATCCAGAGTATCCAGTCATCATACCAATGCGGTACTCCGACTTTACATCCGATCCAGGGAATCTTCTACTGGCAGCAACAAGACGGAACTTTCTTCTACGAGATCTTTTCGGCTACCAGAACGCCTTAAGGGAAGAAACGTTCTTTTTTGGAAGACAGAAAACCATAGCAGAAATACTGGACCTTGCCAAGTCAGGGCAAAGCTCTAGCCTTTTTGGACTTAGAAAGAGCGGCAAGACGTCGGCGGTTTACGCCCTAATACGAAAGGCCAAAGCATTTGGAATTAACGCAATGTTTGTTGACTGCCAAGACCCGTCCGTTCACGGCCGGGGCTATGCGGAACTGCTAACTAAAATTGTACAAGAAGTGCGAAAGATGGGTGGAAATAGTAAATCTCTGTCCGCTTTCTCCGGAGACTCCTATGAGATATCGGATCAATTTAAACAACATATGTCCAATGCGCTTTCCGCACTTAATGGAAAGTCGCTAATTGTCTTTGACGAAATTGAGAATATCTCGCCCCGCACGGCCTCATCGGAGCACTGGCGGCAGGGTCGCGATGCTCTGAGTTTTTGGCAGATAATTAGATCATTCATTCAGTCCGATCAGAAAGCCAGACTCAGCGTATGCATTGTCGGGACAAATCCACAACTTCTGGAAGTTAAGGAAATAGATGGTGTTGCAAACCCGGTTTATCTGTTTGCTCAACCTAGATATGTCCCCAGCTTGACTTTTGATGAAACGAGAGAGATGGTAACGACTCTCGGTCATTTCATGGGACTAGAGTTCGACCCGAAGATTATCTCAGATCTGCATCACACGTTCGGCGGGCATCCGTTCTTCATTCGCCAGGTTTGTAGTAAGGTTCACCAGCTATACGGTGACGCGAGGCCTGTATCTGTTTCACACGCGAAACTGCGGGAGGCGCGTGAAGCATTTTCACAACAGCTCGTGAGCTATCTTGATGGAATCCTATTGGACTTGGGTAAGTTCTACCCGGCCGAAGCTGCTCTTTTGAAAGACTTCGTTACCAAGTCCTCAGCCGAGCTAAAAGAGTACATCGAAGTTGCCCCAGAGTATGTTAATCACTTGCTAGGCTATGGGATAGTGAAGGTGAAGGCGGACGACATCGAAATAGCTTTTGACGCCATAAGGGAGGCTTTGGTGAAGTTGCGCCAACCCGATGACATTTCTGAGATGTGGGCCGAAATTTCGCGCCGTAGAAATGAGATAGAGTCCTCGATAAGAACTACAATTTTCCATTGGGCGAGGGCAATACCAAGCTATGAGTGGGAGGATGTGCTTGAACGAAACCTGACCAAAGTAAGATTTTCCAACCTAACCAACAAATTGCCAAGCTTTCTGTTTTCACCAAAGACGAGCCCTCTTTATTTATCTGATTTGATCCTTCTGTTGAAGGACGAAGCAGTTCTTCCATTTATCGAGACGACCGAGAGAAAGTCATCCCTAGCCCACCTACAAACTGTGCTGTGACCCCCGACGCTCA
>DJUV01000175.1:0-5396 GCA_002440625.1 Rhodobacteraceae bacterium UBA6273
TCCGCGAAGGCGGCCGCACGGTTGGGGCAGGGGTCGTCTCCAAAATCCTCAAGTGAGGATTTTGGACACTAAGGGCGTCGCCGGCGTGGTGTCGAAGATCCTGAAGTGACCTAACAGGTAGGATGGGCAATATTGCCCATCCTACGGAAGGGCCGCCCCACCGGGCGGCCCTTTTGCTTTGCGCTGCATGACCTTGGAGCAATGTCCTCCGAAGCGCTTTGAATTTTGTCGTTTCCGGACTTCACTCCGCCGGAACCATCTTCTACTTTCCACGGACGAACAGGTTTTTCAGGAGAGTGAATCATGCGATCAAGACCGGCCATCGTGCTCGTGCATGGCTTCTGGGGCGGGGCGGCCCATTGGGCCAATGTCATCGGCCAGTTGCACAAGCGCGGCTACCACGACCTGCATGCGGTCGAGAACCCGCTGACCTCGCTCGCCGACGACGTGGCGCGCACCCAGAAGATGGTCAAGCAGATCAAGGGGCCGATGATCCTTGTCGGCCATTCCTACGGCGGCGCCGTCATCACCGAGGCGGGCGACCTGCCGAACGTGGCTGGCCTCGTCTATGTCGCGGCCTTTGCGCCCGACGCCGGCGAAAGCCCCGGTTCGATCAGCGCCGGGATGCCGCCAGAGGCCTTCCCGAACCTCGCGCCCGACAGCGACGGTTATCTCTGGGTCAAGCAGGACAAGTTCCACGAAAGCTTCTGCCAGGACCTGAGCGAGGAAGACGCGCGCGTCATGGCCGTCACCCAGAAGGCGCCGCTCGCCTCGACCTTCGGCGATGCGATCACCGCGCCGGCCTGGAAGAAGAAGCCGTGCTGGTATCAGGTCTCGACCCATGACCGGATGATCCATCCCGACAATCAGGCGAAGATGGCCGCCCGCATGAACCCGCGCGCCACCATCCATCTGGCGGCGAGCCACGCCTCGCTCGCCTCGCACCCGGCCGAGATCGCCGACCTGATCGACGATGCGGTCGAAGGCACCGGCACCTGAAGACCGCGCCGGTTCGTGGCGAAATGATACGCCGGCGAGGGCGCGCAGGGGCAACCGGCGCGCCCTATCGTTGCACGGGGGTCTGTCGCTGCGTGGGAAACTGTGCACCGGATGGCGCATCCGACGGGTCACGCCCCGTCGGCAGCCCCGCCTTTTCCAGACCCTCCAGCACCAGCGCCGGGTCCTCGGGGCGCTGGTAGCCGAACCGCGTCAGGCGCGGGGCCATGCGGAAATCGGGCTTGATCGCCATGAGGTCGGACCAGACCTTCCGCGCCTCTGCGGTCTCGCCGAGATGCCCCAGCGTTGCGGCGAGCCAGCCGCGCCCGATGTCGGTTTCGCGCGCGAGAAGGGTCCGCTCGCGGAAGACCAGTGCGGCGGCCTCGAACCGGCCCAGCAGGAAATGCGCCTGGCCCAGGAGTTGCAGATGCATGTGGGACATGCCGGGATCGAGCCGGACGGCGCGTTCCATCAAGGCCAGCGCATCGCCGGGCCGCCCCAGCACGAGGGCCACCTCGGCGCTGATGTAAAGTGAAATCCCGAAATCGGGGCTGAGGGACAGCGCCTTCGCCGCAGAAGCCTGCGCCCCGTCAAGATCGCCCCGCCAGCGCGCGGCGGCGGCAGTGGCGATGTTGGCGAAAGGGACACCGGGATCGACGGCCATCGCCTGGGCTGCAAGCTCCTCGGCCCGCGCGGCGATGGTATTGAAGGCGTCGCCAGACCATCCGTTGAACCAGTCAAGCCAATGCAGAACCGACAAGTGCCCGAGCGCCTCGGCGTAGGCCGGATCAAGTTCGACCGCGCGTCGCCCGTGCTGGATCGCGCGCTCCCACATGGCCTTGTTCAGCCCCGGCGAGAAGTGCAGGTCGCGCATCCGCAGGAAGGCGTCATGCGCCTCTGGGTTCGCGGTGCCGACGGCCGCGATCCCTGCCTGTTCGGCAGGGGTCAGCCGTACCTTCAGCGCCTTGACGATCTGCAGTGTCACCGCGTCCTGTACCGCGAACACGTCGGCCAGGTCGCCGTCATGGCGGTCGGCCCAGAGATGCGCGCCGGTTGCGGCGTCGATCAGTTGGGCGGTGATCCGCACCCGATTGCCCGCGCGCCGCACGCTGCCTTCCAGCACATAGGCCACACCAAGTTCGCGCCCTATGGCGCGCACGTCGATCGCGCGTCCCCGGTAGGCGAAGCTGGAGTTGCGGGCGATCACAGTCAGGCCCGCGACCTTGCTGAGGTCGGTGATGATGTCCTCGGCGATCCCGTCCGAGAAATAGGCCTGCTCCGGGTCGCCAGACATGTTGTCGAAGGCAAGGACGGCAATCGCCGGGCCTTCGCTGCGGCGGGCCGGCGCGGCGGGCGCTGGCGAGGGCGCCCCGTCAGCGGGATGCCAGTGCCAGACCCTGACCGGCTTTGCGATGTTCTTCACCTCGATCTCACCGCCGTCGCGGAAGCCGGCGCCACAGTGGTCGCGGATGATCTCTCTCGCCACCGAGGAGAGGCAGATGCCACCAGGGGCCGCGAGGGGTTCCAGGCGGGCGGCGATGTTCACCCCGTCGCCGAAGACATCATCGCCCTGCAGGATGATGTCGCCAAGGTTGATGCCGATGCGCAGCGCCATCAGCGGCGGGTTCGCGGCGGCGGCGGCGGTCTGGATGGCCACGGCGCAATCGACGGCATCGACCACGCTGGCGAATTCGACCAGTGTTCCATCACCCATCAGCTTGACGATGCGGCCGTTGTGGCGAGCGACGGCGGGGTCGAACTCGATCTCGCGGTGGCGGTTGAGGGCGGCGAGCGCGGCATCCTCGTCCGCAGCCATCAGGCGGGAATAGCCCACGGCATCGGCCATGAGGATGGCGGCGAGGCGGCGTGCTGAACGCGCTGGTTCCATGCGGCGAGATTGGAGGAGGAAGGTGGTCGGCGCAATCGGCTTTGTGGGGCCGGATCCGGCGACGGGACGGCGGCAGAACCGCGCCCGCGGGTGCGCGTCAACTGCCCCGGCGAACAGGAGGCTGCCCCGGCGAACAGGAGGCAGATCGGGCGCGCATTTGGCCCGCAGCCCGAAAACCCCGCTTGATTTCGCCCGTCCGGTGCCGTAGGTGACAAGCCGGCCTTAGGGGTATAGCTCAGCTGGTAGAGCGACGGTCTCCAAAACCGTAGGTCGCGGGTTCGAACCCTGCTGCCCCTGCCATTGATTTCCCGACATAGTTTGCGACTCACAGGGCGGCTCCCCTGGCACAGGTGGCCGCTCAGTTGGGCGCCTTCGTTCCCTCTCGCACAAGGCCGATTCTGCATGCCTCTTGCCGCGGCTGATGTGGCGGGCATCAGGGCAGCTTTGATGCCACCGGCGAAAGGGTCTTGCGATTTCCAACCCCGCCACCGGCCTTCACACTTCCGACACATTTCGATGCGATGCGAAGGTATCGGTGAGCATGTCCAATTTGGGTAATGAAATGATCTCCTTAACGCAGTTTTCAAAAGTGACTTTGGTGGCGGCGCTTGCCTTCGGCAGCGTTCCCGCCACAGCGTTTTCGGAAGAGCAGGCGGCAGTGACGGATGGTCGTGCCGCTGCCGTCGAAAACTTCGAGGCGGGCGATCCGGCTCTCATGCTCGGGGGGCAGGTCGACCTCGTCAACCAGACGCCGCCGTGGCTTGTCAGCATCTCCGGCGGCAAGCTGTTCATGGAGAACAAGCTTGAGCCGCTCAGCCTTCACTACAATGACATAGGCTGGGTGCAGTTTCCCGGCACCGACGTTCTGGCGTCGACCGATGGCGCGGTTGTTTCCGCGACCGTTGACGTGAAGAACATGGGCAAGGGCGGTGCCGGCATTTTCGTCGGCAGCGGCAAGGCGGGGACCTATCTGTTTTTCTCCGTCGACGGGCAGGGGCAGTATCATGTCCTGCGCAAAGACGGCCGAAGCCTCAGGGCGCTGCGCAGTGCCAAACATGTGGCAATTCATGCCGGCGCGCCGAACGAGCTTGCCTTTGAGTTGCGTGGCGCAAATGTCGTGTTTTTCGCCAATGGAACGGAGATCATCAAAGTTCCAAATGAGAACGGCATGGCAAGCGCGGGCAGAGGAAACGACCAAGCTGGGGTTGGCCTCGCTGCCTTTGGTATCGGCGTGTTCTCTTTTGACGATGTGGAGATCGTACGCCCCGATTGAGGCCGCATCGCGCCGCCCTGCCTGACGTCGCGTCTGTGGGGCAAAATGCCCGACGCGTGTCGGGACGGATGTCCGACGGATGCCATACCTGTTGCAGACGCGCGGCGAACCGCCGATTCCCTCCGGGCGGGCTTGAAATCGACATAAAGCCCGCGTATCTGGCGCCAGTGCAATTGCAGCATTCCGGGACAAAAGACAGACATGGCCAATCCCTTGCAGTTTCTTCAGCAGGTCCGCTCCGAGACGGCGAAGGTCGTCTGGCCGAACCGGCGCGAGGTGATGCTGACCACGGTAATGGTCTTCATCATGGCGGCGCTCACGTCGGTCTTTTTCTTCCTCGTGGATTTCGTCATCCAGCGCGGCCTGACCGCGATCATCGGCTGACCGGGGCGCGCCGATCGGCCTTGAATTCAGGGGGCAAGCCCTGTAGTTGAGGCCAACTTTCCCGACACCGGCGCGCAGCGATTCGGTCTGCGCGCTGTTTTTTGTTCGGGAAGAGATGGGGAAACCCATTGAAATCATGGAATAATCCGGTGGCTTGCCGCCGGTCGAGCGAGGTCGAAGGCAGATGGCGAAGCGGTGGTATTCGGTGAGCGTTCTCTCGAACTTCGAGAAGAAGATCGCCGAACAGATCAAGCATGCCGTGGCCGAGAAGGGCCTTGAGGACGAGATCGACGAGGTTCTGGTGCCGACCGAAGAGGTGCTGGAGATCCGCCGCGGCAAGAAGGTCACGTCCGAGCGGCGCTTCATGCCGGGCTATGTGCTGGTGCACATGGACATGACCGACCGCGGCTATCACCTCATCACCTCGATCAACCGGGTGACGGGTTTCCTTGGTCCGCAGGGCAAGCCGATGCCGATGCGCGATGCCGAAGTGAACGGCATCCTGAAGCGCGCCGAAGAAGGCCAGGAAGCCCCGCGCAACCTGATCCGCTTCGAGATCGGCGAGCAGGTGAAGGTGACCGACGGGCCCTTCGACGGCTTCTCGGGCATGGTCGAGGACGTGGACGAACATACGAGCCGCCTGAAGGTGACTGTCTCGATCTTCGGCCGGCCTACGCCGGTCGAGCTGGAATTCACGCAGGTGCAGAAAGTCGCCTGACGTGTGAGCCGTGGGAGGTTCCGCCTACGGGCGGGCCGGACCACTAAACTGCACTCCCCGGAGTGCCAGTGACAAAGGAGAGGCCAGATGGCCAAGAAAGTAGTCGGCAGCCTCAAGCTGCAAATCAAGGCGGGGCA
>DJUV01000175.1:5563-6083 GCA_002440625.1 Rhodobacteraceae bacterium UBA6273
AACATCATGGAATTCTGCAAGGCCTTCAACGCGAAGACGCAGGAGCTTGAGCCGGGTTCGCCGACCCCGGTCATCATCACCTACTACGCCGACAAGTCCTTCACCTTCGAGCTGAAGACCTCGCCCGCGTCCTTCTACCTGAAGAAGGCCGCCGGCCTGAAGCCGGTGGGCAAGCGCAACCGTCCGCGCGGTTCGGAAAAGCCCGGCCGCGATGTGGCGGGCTATGTGACTGTCGCCCAGGTGCGCCAGATCGCCGAAGCCAAGATGAAGGACCTGTCCGCCAACGACATCGAAGCCGCGATGCAGATCATCCTCGGCTCGGCGAAGTCCTGCGGCATCGAGGTTAAGGGGTAATCATGGCCAAACTCGGTAAACGCACCACGGCGGCCCGCGCCGCCTTCGACGGCAAGACGAACCTTTCGGTTGAAGACGCCGTCAAGCTCATCAAGGGCGCCGCGACCGCGAAATTCGACGAGACCGTCGAGATCGCGATGAACCTCGGCGTCGATCCGCGCCACGC